>JAZKAK010000053.1:0-10420 GCA_040389165.1 Pseudomonadota bacterium | reverse complement strand
TAACATGGTTTTACAGTTTTTCAAATCGTGTAAGTTATTTTTGCACAATTCCTAAGCAATACTATCTGGGGTACTCCGATCGCGTGGAATGCCGCTGATTTGCAAGAGAGAGCTGTATTAAAGGAGGTGAGGAGCGATGATACATATCAGAAAGTATGTGCTTTATATAATGATTTTATGTTGACTTCATCCCCATTTGAAGCTTCTTTATCTCAGTCTTCTCATCTTTACCATGAAGACAATCAGCTGCACATTACACTTGTTTTTGGTCTTTTGACTGATTTCTGGCACAGGCCTATTTATGATCATGCAGCCCTTGTGTGTGAGCATTATGATGTTGAGCAGCAAAAAATATCTGTATCACTTTATCATTTATCTACGCGAGATGATTGGACAGCAAATGATGTAATAAGACACTGTGGTTATAGTTTACGTGATTATCATGTTAGGAAAGAGACGTCCGACGTTATTGTTGAACGTATGATGTGTCATCCTAAGTACAAAAGTCCCTATGCACGTTATGAGCCCTATAAAACATTTAGGATCAAAAAAACTGAAAAAACGATGGCTGTTTTAGCAAATTTAGATGCCTTATCTAGTGCTGAGAGGTATCCTTATTCTATGTATGGTGCGCGTGCAACAAATGCTGGGGTGCAAAATGGCAATCATAATTGTATTTCATTCGTGGCAGATGTTTTATGGCAATTAGGTATATTTAAGCCCACGTATTCATTACGTGATATTTTGCGCTATTCACACACATATGCAGCTGAGGGTTTGTCGCCCTATGCTAGATTTCATTTTATGACGAAGAGATTTATATATACGCCAGAAGCTCTTAAACATTTAATTGATAATTCACACATGCGTTCTCTGGATCATGTGTATCTAGCTCACCAAGTGGCAACGACAGAAACACGAAGGTCTGAGCGGCATAATGGGGCATATTTTGTTATTAATACTGAACTAAAACGAAATATTGTGAAAGCATTTGAGATAAAATACGATGAAAAATACGAAAAATCTAACGCGAAAGATGGTGGCTCGTCATTTTCGCGTGCTTTTGATGATGAAGAAAATGAGATTCAATCGGCATTAATACAGTCTAATATTGACGGAAATATAAAGGCGACTAGATTGGGCTACGTGGCCTTAAGACAAGCTTATTCTAGATGGAATATCCTTAGATTCCTTAGGTGATGTTCATCGAATTAATTTGAAATATGTGTGTCTTTAGGCTCATTCAATGCGCGTGCTTCTGTAACGAGCATAATTGGAATTCCATTGCGTATGGGGTATGCAAGCCCTGCGACATCACTGATAAGTTCCTCCGCTTTCTCATCATAAATAAGTCGCGTGCGTGTGACTGGACATACAAGGATTGAAAGTAACATTGGGTCAGTGGGCATCTTAATGACTTACATTATGGTTTTATAATACCCCATTCTAGAGTAGATTATGGTCAACAACAAGCAGGAATAGTTTTTATGGCAACGGTGATTTTCTCACTTGGCAGTAATATTGGTGACCGTGAATTTCATCTTGAACAGGCGCGAATTGGCTTGCAAGAATTTATGAATGATTTAAGGGCGTCCCTTGTGATTGAAACAGAGCCCTTGTATGTGACGGATCAACCTGCATTTTTAAATCAAGTGGTCATGGGGAAAGCTGATATTTTACCAGATGCGCTTGTCACCTTAACGAAAGCATTGCAGCAGCATATTGGACGCATTAAGACTTTTCAAAATGGTCCACGCGAAATTGATATTGATATGCTGTATTATGATGATTTGATCATTAATACGGATGAGCTTGTGATTCCGCACCCACGTATTGCAGAGCGCTTGTTTGTGCTGGAGCCTTTGTGCGAGCTAATGCCTGATTGGATTTGTCCAGTGACACGCAAGAGTATGCAGGAAATGCTGGGTGAGTTGATACAACGTGAAGATGGTTGATATTTATTTTACCCGTCGCCAAATACGACGCATGGTTGCATAAAATAAACCGCTCATAAGTAGTAAATACAAAAATACTTTTACGCCCAATTGTTTGCGTGCTTCCATTTCAGGTTCAGCCGCCCATGCTAAAAACGTAACGACATCTTTTGACATTTGATCAGTACTAGCAACCGTTCCATCACTGTATGTGACTTGTCCGTCATGTAGCGGAGGCGCCATAGATATTTCATGGCCTGGAAAATAGGCATTATAATGACGGCCATTTTCAACGTGTACATCTGTTGGTGGTGTTGTGAATCCAACTAAAAGCGCATGCACATAATCAGCGCCGCCAACACGTGCTTTCACAATCAGTGATAAATCAGGTGGCAGTGCGCCATTGTTTGCAACGCGTGCGGCATTGTCATTGGGGAAGGGGCCAGCCATTGGATCTTTTGGTAATGATGGACGATCAAACATTTTCCCCTCTTCGTTGGGTCCATCTTGCGTTAAGTGTTCTGCAGCGAGCACTTTAATAGCCGCTTCAGAAAAACCTAGTGCATTTAAATTTCGATAAGAGACGCGCTTTATTCCGTGACACGCTGCACAGACTTCTTTGTAAACCTGATAACCACGTTGTAGTTGATCACGTTTAAACACGCCAAAAAGACCGCCAAAAGACCAATCAATTTTTGGCAAAGTGGTTGGTTGGTGCGTGTGCGTGGATTCATGCGCAAAGACATTGTTGATAAGCACATTATCAGTTTTATGACATGTGATAATCAAGATTAGTGAAAGAAGTATACGTATTTTCATGAAAATTAGGTGCATGCAATGATTGATGATATTGCAAAAGTTTAGCAAATTTTGATAATAAATGCTTTTGAAAAACGTAGCGTTAAGCATTTAAGATCGATATATAGATAAAATGATTAAATTTTAAACAAATTTTTGGTGTTCTGTGTTGCAATCTGTGAAATAGAGCGCATAAAATAGTGTAGATATACCTGTTCGTCAGTGAAAGTTTTTAATTTGTGAAAATTAATTGTCCCCATTGTCAGTGTGCGTATGATCTTGAGCCTATTAAGATGCCAAGTCCTAAGTACAATGAAATGCAAGAATCATGGGGCTGGAAATTCGAATGCGGTGCGTGTGATTATCAATGGTGGTTGAAACTGGTGAATACAGAGTTAGCCTTAACGAAACGTACAGGTACTCATGATAACTATATTGATGATCATTTTTTTGATAATAATTATCAACGCTCGCGATTCAAAGTATCAGATAACAAGGATGAGCCTTTAGAGGAAATCAAGAATTTACCAATCGTTGTTCCAAAACGTAATGCAGAGAAATCTAAGCGACTTTCTGCTCCACCTTTGCCGAGGCAGAATCTTAATGGGCTGATGAATAGTCGGCAAGCAGATGTATCTTCAACCTCGTTTTGGGTATCCATACTCGTATTGCTTGCCATATTTTTAGGAATTACGTATGTTTATCGCGATATTTTTCAGCAAAAATGGCACAGTTTAATGTTAAATCACCCGATGAAAGTTTCGGCTATGTCTTTACCACTTGCTATCCAGCAGGTTCATTGGGATAAGGTCGATATGCCAGATGGTGGCGTAAAAGTTGCTGTGATCGGTGAAGTGCTTAATCAAAATCAAGCCATTTCTGGGTTAAGAGCGCTTCATCTTTCGGCGTGGGGGCCATGTAATTCAGGTGAGAAAGAGTCAGCGAAATGTTTGGTTGGTGGGTCCATCTATACTTTCAAAAAACCAACGATCTTGCCAGAGGAACGATTGTCATTTCAAACAACGTGGATACTGCCAAAAGGAAGTATTGTTTCAGGGATAGATGTGACTCTTCCATGATGGGTATAGTGCGTGTTATCTTCTATCTTTTATCTTTCATTTTTAATCTAATTTCTAATCCCTTCGTTTTCCATTAATTAAAACTGTGCTATGCTCTCTCTAAAGCGATTGATTGGAGGAAATTATGAGCAAAAAAACATCATTGACTTATCCCGTGCTTCCTTTGCGCGATATCGTGGTATTTCCACATATGATTGTGCCTTTATTAGTTGGAAGGCCAAAATCTATTGCAGCACTTGAAAAAGTAATGCGGGGAGAAGACAAACAGATTTTGCTTGTAACACAAGAGAATCCATCTAAGGATGATCCAGATGCGAGTGAATTGTATACGGTTGGCACACTGGGTAATGTTATTCAGCTACTTAAGTTACCTGACGGTACTGTAAAAGTATTGGTTGAAGGCACTGGTCGTATGAATGTCTTGGCATATCATGATGAATCAATGTGTATGACCGCATCAGTTGAACCGCTTGTGGAATCCTTAGATTACAATGTTGAACTGGAAGCAATGACGCGAACTGTTGTCGTTGAATTTGAGCAATACATTAAAATGAATCGGAAAATACCGCCAGATGTGCTTGTGTCTATCCAGCAAATTGACGATCCTGCAAAGCTTGCTGATACAATTGCATCCTATTTTACATTAAAAATTAGTGAAAAACAGGAGCTATTGGAAACAACAGATGTTAATGAACGTCTTGAAAAAGTACTAAGTTTTATTGAAGGCGAATCCACAATGATGGACGTTGAGAATAAGATACGTACACGTGTCAAAAAGCAGATGGAAAAAACACAACGTGAATATTATCTTAATGAGCAGCTTAAGGCCATAAATAAAGAATTGGGTGACGGCGACGATGGTCGTGACGAACTGGCTGAAATTGAAGAAAAAATTAAAGCGTTAAAATTACCTAAAGAAGTTGAGGTGCGCGCCGCGAGTGAACTTAAAAAGCTTAAGATGATGAATCATTCGTCAGCAGAAGCCGCGGTTATTAGAAATTATCTGGATTGGATTTTAACGATTCCTTGGAAACAGAAAAGTAAAATCAGAAAAGATCTTATTGAAGCTGAAAAGATTCTTGATAATGATCATTATGGTTTAGATAAGGTGAAAGAGCGTATTTTAGAATACCTGGCCGTACAATCACGTGTTGGGAAAGTCAAAAGCCAGATCTTGTGTTTAGTCGGGCCACCTGGTGTTGGAAAAACATCTCTTGGTAAATCCATGGCAGAAGCAACAGGTCGAAATTTTGTACGAATATCACTTGGTGGCGTGCGTGATGAATCAGAAATTAGGGGACATCGCCGTACCTATATTGGTTCAATGCCTGGTAAAATCATTCAAGGCATGAAAAAGGCTAAAGTCTCAAATCCGCTCTTTTTATTGGATGAAATTGACAAGCTTGGTAATGATTATAGAGGCGATCCTGCTTCTGCTTTACTCGAGGTGTTAGATCCAGAACAGAATGCAACGTTTAATGATCACTACCTTGAAGTTGATTATGATTTATCAGATGTAATGTTTGTAACGACAGCTAATTCATTGAACATGCCGCAGGCCTTGCTTGATCGTATGGAAATAATTCGTCTTTCGGGATATACAGAAGATGAGAAATTGCAAATCGCTAAACAGCATCTTGTTGAAAAGCAACAAACGTTGCATGGATTGAAACCTGAAGAGTTTTCGATTGATGATGAGTCCTTAATGAAGCTTATTCGTTGTTATACACGCGAGGCTGGCGTACGTAATCTTGAGCGAGAAATTGCTAAATTAGCGCGTAAGTCAGTCCGCGAGATCGTGCGAGACAAAAGCACTTCTGTTCACATTACCTGTGATAATTTGGAAAAATACGCATCTATTCCACGGTATAGTCATGGTGAAATTGAAGAGAACGACCTTGTTGGAATTACAACGGGACTTGCTTGGACGGAAGTTGGTGGTGAAATTCTGTCGATTGAATCAGTTATTGTTCCAGGTAAAGGCGCAATACGGATCACAGGAAAACTTGGCGATGTAATGCAAGAATCAACGCAGGCGGCACTTAGTTATGTAAGATCACGCGCGCATTTGTTTGGTCTGCACGCATCTATATTTGAAAAGAAAGATATTCACATTCATGTGCCTGAAGGGGGGACGCCTAAAGATGGTCCGTCTGCTGGCATCACCATGTGTACATCTATCGTGTCTGCCTTTACAGGAATTCCTGTACGTAGAGATGTTGCAATGACTGGCGAAGTGACGCTTCGTGGACGTGTGTTACCTATTGGTGGATTAAAGGAAAAATTGTTAGCAGCGCATCGTGGTGGGATAAAAACAGTCATTATTCCGTATGAAAACAAACGTGATTTGCCTGAGATTCCTGATAACATAAAAGGTGATTTAACGATTATCCCTGTGAAAACAGTAGATGAAGTGCTGCATATAGCGCTTACACGACATCCTGCTTCTATTTCAATGAGTGAATCTGATGATTTAGAAAGTCGCTTGTCAAAAATAAACATGGCCCGACCAATTACGGTGGAGGAATCGCGTACCTTAATGTGATCAAAGAGATGCTAGTTAAGGCTGCGCATAAAGTGACGTAAAAATATCGATTCGAGTGTGGAATTCTTTTACACTAGTTTAGATATTTTCGTCACTTTATGCATCAACGTTGGCATTCCATACTTTGGTAAATCAATCGGTGCGACCCACAATCCCGGAAGTGCTTCTGTAGTTTTGACTCGGACAATCGTTAATTCTAAATCAAAGTGGCTGAACACATGTTTGATGGGTTTTTGGTAGTGTTCCAAAATGGTTAAATCTGGCAAAACAACAGGGTCAAAATCAAAGCATGTCGTTGGAAAAATAAACATATTTGAAAACAAGCCTTTATCAGGGCGTTTTATCAATAAGACCTGATCATGTTGATTCGTTATGACATAGGTTGTAGCAATACGTTTTGGCTTTGCAACCTTTGCGAGCAGTATTGGGTATAGCTCAACCGCTTGTGTTTGAAATGCTTGGCAATCGCGGGCAAGTGGACACGTCTCACATAAAGGATTGCGTGGTTTACACACGAGCGCGCCAAGTTCCATCAATGCCTGCGCACTATGTGTATTGTGGGTGTCGCCTGCAAAGATATGAACGGCTTTTTGTGATTGGTCTTGCAGTTTTGTGCCTTTAGGCTCTGCGATTGTGAATAAACGAGACATCACGCGCATAACGTTTCCATCCACGGGCATAGTAGGCTGATCAAAAGCAATGGCTGAAATGGATGCGCTGGTATAAGGTCCTATTCCAGCGAGTGTCTTTAACGTTTCGATGTCTTGTGGAAATGAATTAAGAGCGCAAATTTGTGCGGCTGCACGATGTAGATTCTTTGCACGTGAATAATAACCCAATCCTTGCCATAATGCATACACGTCGTCGAGCGGTGCAGTTGCGAGTATGTCTATGGTTGGAAAGCGTTCAATGAATCGTTTGAAAAAAGGAATAACTGTTTGTACTGTTGTTTGTTGCAGCATAAATTCACTAACTAGAACATGATATGGATTAGGCGTTTGGTCAATCTCAGCTCTCCACGGCATTTCTCGTTTGATACTAAAATACCAATCTAAAAGACGTTCTCGTAACGTTGGCGTACTATCTGAATTGACAAAAACGAATGAAGGCTGCATAAATTTACGTATGATGAAAAAAAATTCTATACCAGGCATAGCCGATCGCAAGCCAAAACGCTATGGAATTAATCCAATTTCAGTAACGACAAAGGTGCTATTAAAGCCTCTCATGGATCGCTATGGGGCAGCTTATGTGCAAGTTCTCCTCGATTGGCCAATTATTATAGGCGCTCGATTTGCCGAGTTGACATGTGTTGTTCATTTGAAATTCCCGCCGAATAAGAAAACTGGTGGGATTTTGCAACTTCGTTGCATGTCTGCGGCTATTCCATTATTACAGGCTCAATCACCACAAATTATAGATCGAATTAATCGCTATTTTGGTTACAATGCTGTTGCTCAGATTAGGTTCCAAGCCGGCCTTGTTATTAAAAGATCACTGACAAAGACTGCTGTTAAAAAATCACTTCCGCTTGAAACACAAACGAAAATTGATTCCATAACACATGACATTGAAAATGATACGTTGCGTGAAGCTTTGCAACGTCTAGGCGCTGGTATATATCAAGAAGAAGAGGACAACCGTGCTAAAAAAAGTTGATTTAATTGCTGTTTTTGAAAAGGCATGTAAACCCAAACGTGCTTTTCGCATTGGCGTTGAGCATGAACAATTTGTGCTGCGTTCTGATAATACGCGTGTCCCTTATTCAGGGAAAAGTGGCATAAAAGAGCTTTTGCTGTTTTTCAAGCAATTTGGCTATGATAAATCGCTTCATGAGAATGGCAAGCTGATAGGGTTGTATGATCCTATTACGAAGCAGTCTATTACTCTCGAGCCTGGTGGACAGTTTGAGCTTGCAGGTGCGCCCCTTAAAACAGTCGACGAGGTTCGTTCGGAAATTGCCCTGCATTTTAAGCGCCTTGATGCGGCCTCGAAAACACTGGGAATCTCATTCTTAGCAACAGGATTTGATCCATACAATACGCGCGACTCTGTGCCATGGATGCCAAAAGAGCGCTATAATATCATGCGTAGCTACATGCCAACTGTTGGCACCATGGGTCTGGACATGATGACACGCACCTGTACGGTACAAGTTAATCTTGATTATTCATCTGAGCGGGACATGGTGCGAAAAATGCGTGTGGGTATGGCGTTGCAACCGCTAGTGGCCGCTTATTTTGCACAATCAACAATGGTTGAAGGCAAAGATTCCGGATATAAGCAATATCGAACATTGGTTTGGCAAAATACGGATCCGGCGCGATCAGGGATATTGCCCTTTGTATTTGATGATGATTTTGGTTTTGAACGTTATGTGGACTATTTGCTTGATCTTCCTATGTATTTTATTAAGCGTGATGGTCAGTATTATGATATGGCCGGTCAATCATTTGTTGATTTTATGAATGGAATTTTGCCTGGTTTTGAGGGTGACTTCGCAACGTTAAGTGATTTTGATGATCAAATCTCGATTGCATTTCCAGAAGTTAGGCTTAAACGTTTTATTGAATTGCGCGGAGCCGATGGCGGCGATGCCGACCACATTATGGCAGTGACATCGTTCTGGGTTGGATTGTTTTATAATGATGCAGCTCTTGATGCGGCTTTTGATATAGTGAAGCATTGGACGTATGAAGACGTGCTTGATGTATATAAGCGAGTTCCGCAAGAGGGTGCCAATGCTATGATTCATGGGAAGTCAATCGTGGAATGGATGAGAGTTCTATCACCCCCATCTTCTTGATCATTATTTATAGTTAGGCAGTTGCGTTATTTACTTTTTTCCAGCTTTCAAAATGATTGTGGAAATTACGTGCGACTGCAAAATTAAGTCCGTTACCAACCCAATTTCGTAAGCCTAATTCCGTAGAAATATCATACCCATAATGCGTTGCTTTTTCGCCTTCAGAAAGATAGTAGTAAGCAGCGCCCAAATATCTATCGCCAAATGATGCACAAACAAGGCTCATTTTATCGTAAAATGTCTTATCAGTTAGAACAAGAACGTGGTATGTTTCACTTAATGTTTGTGAGATTGCTTGCATATTACTTTCGTTATGATTTTTTAGATCAGTACTAAAAAATTGTTCAACATGAAGACCTGTTAATTGGGTTTCAACTAATTCATTTAAATAACCTAATATTTCTGGTTTTATATCACATGGAATTGATAGTGCGATACGATCAATTGTATGGCCAGCGTGTGTTAACTCATCATATGCACGACGTACGTCTGCGATACGCAATGAAATTGTTGGTGTAACAAGTCCCATTGTGACAACAAGCGTTAGGTTTGATTCTGGTGGTAATACAGGCATAATATTTGCCCCTCCATCTTGATCAAGAACGGCAAGAATGCGTCGTGCTTGATCTTGCGTTGGTATTTCCGTAGTTTCTCCATGGTCTCTGAGTTGATCAAAATAAAGAGCATTTTTAAATAAATATGTTTGGCAAAAGCCTTCAATGCCGGCTGCGTTATTATCGCTTGGAATATAATCATTATGTGTTTCACGTAGAATATCCAAAATTGAACATGTTTTTGGATCAATCACTGCACCATCTGCATTGATGTAAGCATCGTGCGGAAATATTTGTATACGCGGCGTTGCAGCGTGGATGGACTCACCAATAGCAAGTTCAGCGGCACTTACACCATTTGCAATAGATGACCCAAGTATGGCGCTAACCACACATGTGTATTTAAAAGTTTTGTTCATTATATTATTCCTTTAATTAAATATTTTTCTAAAGAGGCGCTTGATGTGATAATTGAAATCTACGTGCAAAATTCAAATACCAATTCTTATTTAGAATCAAAAGAAGACGTGAATCTATCCGTAAAAAATACGTAAAAATAAAAATTTGACTTATTTTACAAAAGAAATATACTGTGCAAAATATTGAATGAGAAAGGATAATAAAGTGGTTGGAAAAATATGTTTATTAAGTAAGCAGCCATTCAACCCCATCTATTAAGAAGCTTTGAGGTGTGTCATATTTTT
>JAZKAK010000052.1:14509-18681 GCA_040389165.1 Pseudomonadota bacterium | reverse complement strand
CGGAACGTTTGCTTGCAAAGAAAATGGATGGTTGGGAAACTGAAACGGTGAATCCATATGCGGCGATGTTGATAGCAGGAACGATAAGGGCTGATCTAGTGGGTCATTATAAAGTGTTGGAATTGATGTATAGTTTGGCAGATACTGTTGCAAATAGTGTGGCTGAAAAGAAATTCCGTTGTGTGGATGAGGCTGATAGGAATGCAGCTCAGCAGCAATTCGCTAACTATGCTGATACTATTTTTAAGGTCCGTAATAGTTTTTATGTGGCGGATAGAACAGCATCCAGACTTAAACGCTGTATATTCGACACCATGAATGGGCTGGTATTTGTTTTTGCTGATCAAGGTGAGTCCGGCAATTTGGGGAGTAACTTAATAATGAGTTGTCTCGATTCTGTTGAATCAGGTGTTAACACACAAAATAAACGGATTGTACACGCTGTTGCAGCATCAATTCTGGAAATGCCAAATCATCCGTTAACGAGTATTGCTAAAATTTTACAAGACCTGTGTTCAGATGCACAAAGCGATCTTTCATCGCTTGTTAATATACAGAAAGCGATCAAAGATCTTGCTGATGGCAATTCTGTTTACAAAAGCATTGCAGTAGGGCTGGAGTCAGTTGTATCGAGTGAGCAGTACCAGGAAGAATTAGAAAAAATCTGTGAGCGACAAGAAGAGGACGAACGTCTGCGAAAGGAAGCAGAGTACGAAAAAGCACGCAAGGTGGCTTTGCTTTGGACTAAGTTTGAAGAGAGTGATGCTGATGCTGATGCAGAGGTAGAGGTAGAGATTGGCGTAGTGGCGGATTTCAGCAAACTACTTGTAATAGCAATGGATCCTGATCATAGATGGCAAAACGATGCCCAGTGGGCCCTCCTGTGCGGCGGGCCAATAGAAATAAAACGTGAACTAGCGCGCTTTATTTTAGAGTATACGCCTAGTTATAATCGTATAACGCGTAATTTTTATAAAACAACGACTTCTTATTCTTCTGTTTGTGCCGTTTTGTCTCGATTGATCTCTGAGTTAGCGAGCTCCGATGATGAAAAGGATAGAGAGCTTGTTAAAAAGCTAATACCGTTTTCAAAAAGTTTTGAGTAGTAAGACATCAAGATTCGAGGTGCACAGTGTACTTTTGTACATGAGCAGCGGAGATATTGCAGAGGGCTGCACTAATCGAAAGTTAGTGAAATTGGTATCAGCTGTTTGCCTTTGAAACGTTATGGATCCTCGGATCAAGTCCGAGGATGACAAAAAGGGGAGTCCTAGGATGACAATGTGGGAGGGCGGTGTGCTGCTTTGCAATTGCCTAAATCTTTCGTTCGCTGTTTTCCGCTTTTTGAATATACGCAACGATTTCAACTGGACGACGATCAACGGTATCCGATGGGTTAAAGATGTTTAGATTTTGCTCGGGCGCAATAAATTCGGGATCAAAGGTGACTTCAGCGATCTGCATTCCTCTGCCTGGCATAAGATCTGACACGGCACCCCCACTCAGCAAAACGCGTTTTGCCCCAGTAATACGGTGATTACGCGTAATTTCAATGGCAAAATCACTGCAAATCACAGCGTCCATGAGCCATTCTTCGAGTTGTGATTCGGTCATTCCTTTAGGCGTGCGCATGCCGATTAAGAATGTATTATTCAGATAATTCTTGTGGAATCGCAAGTAGAACAGGCGTTCACGTTGTTGGAATGGCAGAACCGCATAGCTTTGCTCGATCGTGCTTAAATATGTGTTCAATAATTCAAGCAATGGCGAAAAGCATCCCAAGATATCATTATGGTTATACCCTGGTAAGATAGGCGGCAATTGCGATAGACGAAGCGCTGCTAAATGTCCGGCTGTATCGCATATTTTCTGAAATAACGTGTACGGATTCGTGGCAGGTGCATTTAACATTGTTTCGAGTGCTGGCAGTGCCGCGATCAGTGGACGCAACAGCATTTCGGTTTCAACCATCATGGGTGTGCCAATTTGATTTTGCCACCGTTCACTTAAGTAAATGGCTTTTTCGCGTATGCGTTGCGCAAGTTCAGCGCATTGTTTCCATAAGTGTGTTTCGTGTGTGATGTAAAAACAGGGTGGTACAAAAGGTGCACGCGCAAAGGATTCATCAAACGCAATTTTAAGGATGGGAAATCCCTTACACAGTGCTGGCGGTTTGTCGCCTATGCTCAAAAGTAACCGAGGAAATAATCGCGGAATGGCAACGATATTGTCGGGGATATTCTCGTCTTTTATCGGGTCACCTTCAATTGAAACAAACCGTGGAAAATCACCAGATGTTGGTGATCGTGCTGTTGTTCGTTCGGGCATGGATAGAAAAACAGTGATTTCTTCGCGGGCTGTATCAGGTTTAAAGCCACGAATATCAAGTTCAAGCGGGGGGATGCCCGTCATATCGGATCGATAGTTAATAATCAGCCCATCGGGCATAACAACTTCGAGTTCAGATATGCGAATGATACCATCGGTAAGCGCAATTGGGTCTATATGCATGCTGTGCACACCCCAGTGATGATTGGATAACAACTGTAACTGATGCGCTAAATGTTGGTGATGGCGCAGCTCCATTTGCTGGAAATGCTGAGGAGTCAACATCATGCCTTCATGCCAATGGATATGCGGTACGATTGTAAGATGACGTGTGGACATGATTGCTCCTTTTAAAATTAATTAGATCTTATTAATTAGATCTTCTGCGTAAGTTCTTTTTATGTATGTTGAACCGCGTGCTTTTTCTATCGCCTTATGTAATTTTTCTCTTAAAATATCTTCAGATGGTAACTGTGTTAAGTACTGTGCTACGTGTATGCCGCTCTGGTGAAGTTCAAGTAATTCGCCGTCATAACAACGACATTTTTGGCTTGATGAATGAGATTTTTAATGTCACTCAACAAAACCATATTCATATTTACTGGTGCTAGACTGTTATCAGTTTTTTCTAATTCCATTACTATTTTCACTTTAAAACAATGATAATCACAAGCCTATTTATCTGGTTTACTAATAGGGTAGGTATTAGATTTCTGCGTAGTTCATATTGAACCACGCGTTTTGCGAGCTTTCAGCAAGTCTATTATGCTGGGTTTAAAAAATTAATTCAAGAAACAAGACGGGGAAAGAAAGTCTATCGTAAATACATGTTTTTAACTAAAAAAATCATATCGTCTTTTCCCAGAATATGCATTTTTTCTCGATCCATCGTGCAATGTACATTAATGCTTGCGCATAGATAATTAAAATAAGCACACAGCTAAATAAGAGTGGAATCTGAAGGCGACTGTAACTCGTTAGAATTAAATACCCCAAACCATGACTTGCTCCTAGCCAATCAGCCGCGATGACGGCAACAGATCCTTGCAGGCATGCCCATCTAAGCCCGGTGAAAAATGCCGGCAATGCGCTGGGTAAACGCACATAAATGAACGCACGAAAAGGTGTTGCGTGGAATAACGTTTCAAGCTCGCGCAGTTCTGCGGGCGGGCGTTTTAAGCCCTCGATAAAGGCAAGGGTGATCGGAAAAAACCCGGTCAGCGTGACAATAATCATTTTTGGCAGTAACCCAAATCCAAACCACAGTACGAGAAATGGCATGAATAAAAAGCTGGGCATTGTTTGCATGACGACTAAAACGGGGCGTAGGAATCGTTCGAAGCCTGGGAAAAGTGCGTATATAACCCCGCATAAAAGTGCACAGATGATGGCGAGCGAAAGCCCTAAAACAACTTCGATGCCTGTGTAGAATGCGTGTGTCCCCAAGAGGCTTGCGCATGTGTAAAATGTGTGTGCAACGGCGTCAGGCGATGGCAGTATGTATTCTGGAATTTCAAAGAATGCGCAGGTGAAATGCCAGATGGTGATGAATAAAAAGCACGTCATGAATCGTTTTAGCATGAGGATTCCTCTTCGCTCTCTGTCACTCCCTTTTTTTCTGTCACTCCCTTTTTTTCTGTCACTCCCTTTTTTTCTGTCATTCCCTTTTTTTCTGTCATTCCCGCGAAGGCGGGAATCCAGGAAAATCGTCGTATAGCATGAGGAGTCCGTGTCATGATCTTAAAAAGACTGGATCCCCGCCTTCGCGGGGATGACAGTGAATGCGTGGATGACAGTGAATGCGTGGATGACAGTGAATGCGTGGATGACAGTGAATGCGGGGA
>JAZKAK010000052.1:5938-14409 GCA_040389165.1 Pseudomonadota bacterium | reverse complement strand
ATGACAGTGAATGCGTGGATGACAGTGAATGCGTGGATGACAGTGAATGCGGGGATGACAGTGAATGCGGGGACGACACGAGCTTCTCCGGGGACGACAGTGCCTTCTTCTCCCGTTTTTTCCGTGTATTCCCAGGGCTTGACCCGGGGATCTCAATGGCATCAGCGCTTGTCAACGCGCCTCTCAGCAAATCATCAACATCAATCAAACGTGGAATGGCAGACGCGGGCAAGTTCACGTGCATCGGTGCCAACACTGCCGGCCAACCTTTTATCACATATACCTGTTGCGCCAAACGCATGACATCCAGCCAATCATGCGTGACGAATAGCACCGTGCTTTCCGACAACAAATCCACCAGCATCGCTTGCAAATCAATGCGCGTATCATGATCAAGTGCGGAAAATGGTTCATCCAGCAGCACAATGGGTTTCTTTTGTAAGAACGTACGCAGCAAACACACACGTTGTTGCATGCCAACCGAGAGTGTTTCGGGGTAACTGTGCGCAATCTGAGACAGCCCAACACGTGTCATCAGTGCGAGGGCTTCATCTTTCTGACAAGGCGCAGGTTTAAGTTTTTGCCGCAAGCAGAGATTATCCAGAACCGTCAGCCATGGCAAAAGATTTGGCAGTTGGCTCATATACGCAACATCAGATGCGGTGAAATTTTGGTTGGCTTGGCATGGATCAAGGCCACACAGCAGCCGCAACAACGTCGTTTTCCCACAGCCGCTTTCACCAACAAGGCAGGTTATTTGACCTTTTTTAAGCGTTAGTTGAAATGGCGCAAAGAATCCGCGCGCGTCATGTTCAAGCGCAATTGTGTATGCGCAGGCGTTATCGTGCACGGTGTGTGGATGGTTGTTTTCAGGGGCAATATTAGTATCGTTACCGTTTTCTCGCACGTTCCCTCCGTCGGTATGAGCCGATTTGCATGATTTATCTGCGTAAATTGAACGCGCCACCTTCTGACTCTTGACATTGTCATCTTCGGACTCGATCCGAAGATCTCTCATGCTTCAAAGGCAACCAGTTTAATTTATACAACAATAAAGATCCTTTATCGATTTAATTGTAGAGATCTTCGGATCGAGTCCGAAGATGACAGTGGGAGGCAGAGAAGGTGGGCGCGGGAGGCAGAGACGGTGAGCGTGGGAGGCAGAGACGGTGAGCGCGGGAGGAAGAGAAGGTGGGCGCGGGAGGTGGAAGACGATGATTGTTCGAGCAGTACATGTCTATATATTAAAGTAATAAATAATTCGATATTAAGTTTTTATTAAGTAATTATATGTAATAATGAAATATGTTGAAATAGAATTATGTGTAAAAAAACGACAATAGATGTCGCCCCTGTGTGGAACACAATTCTTGAATGCAGCACGTTCGTTTTACAACCATCTTTTATAGGAGTTTACGATGAGATTACATTTAATTAAGAGCGGAATTCTTTCGGCATTATTAGCATTTCCAGGATATTCTTCTGACTTTATTGATCAAAATGATTCACTTATTGCTGCTGGCGCGCTCGTTGACCCTGTTGTTACCGTAGATGCGTTGATTGAGCTTCCAGCCCCAATAAAGCGTCAGTATAAACTTATTCCCGGAAAAGACTCTATGAGTCACGCGATGCTTCTTGCACATCCAAACACCACGATCGTTACACATGAATTAGCAGCTGCAAGCGTTGTTCCATCTGCATTTGATGTGCGTTCACTTGATGCTGTGTTCCCGCTTCCTTTCGATCAGGGAGAGCTTGGTTCGTGTACAGCGAATGCGCTTACGGGCCTTGTGCGTTATGTAATGGATAGAGAGCAAAAACCGTCAGAGGAATTGTCCAGAATTTTTATTTACTATAATGAACGAATGATTGAAGGCGATATTGGTGAAGATTCGGGTGCAAGCCTATCGACTGGTCTTCGCACACTTCACACGTATGGTGTATGCAATGAAACACTTTGTCCATATGATATTTCTACATTCACACAAAAACCAAGTCTTAGCGCGTATAAGGATGGATTGGCGAATGTTGATTTAGATAATTTGGCTGCGGATCATATTCAACAATCACTTGCTGCTTTTAAGCATACCATTGCTATCGCACAACGGCCTTTTGCGCTTGGTATACAAATTTATGAATCGTTTGAATCAGCTGCTGTGGCTAGCACCGGCATCGTTCCAATGCCATCTGCAACCGAAAGCTGTCTTGGTGGACACGCTGTGTTAGCTGTTGGTTATGATGATGAAAAAGGAAGGCTTACGGTTCGCAATTCCTGGGGCCCAGATTGGGGTGATAATGGCTATTTTTATCTGCCCTATGCGTATGTTACAAATCCAGACTTAGCACAGGATTTCTGGTCAATATCAAAAATTGGTAGCAGAGCGTAAATGCGTAGAATGTAAGTGCGGAGTGGTTTCGAAGTAATACCAATTTCACTAAAGTTTGATTGATGCAGCCTCCTGCGATGTCTGCGCTGCTCATTTACTTCAGTAAACTCCGCTGCTCGAATCTTGCAGACTTACCACTCAAACTTTTTTGAAAATAGTATAAGGGGTGAGTTGTCGTGTTTGTACGTTTTGGATGTGTGTTGGCAGCTAAAATTTACACCATCATGACGAGCCCCGAAAGGGTGCGTCTATCCAGATAATACCATTTTCACTAAATTTCGATTAGTGCAGTCCTCTGCAATATCTCTGTTGCTCATGTACAAGTGTACACTGCGCACCTCGAATTTTGATGTCTTACTACTCAAAACTTTTTGAAAACGGTATAAGTATACATTGTGCTGCTCGAATTTTGCTGTCTTGCTACCTAAATTTTTCTGAAAACGGTACAATAATGTTATTGCGTTCCTTTTTTCCAATCAAAAAATTAACCGCACTTACAATAGCCAAATGACGCATCTTTTCTAATGCATCCGTTGTGTAAAATGCAGAATGTGGGGTCACTAGGACGCGATCACTCTCCAAGAATTCTGTAGGAATGCATGATTCATTCTCTAAAACGTCAAGTCCTAGACTGAAATCATACTGATCAAACAGTGTAATCAAGGATTTCTCGTCAATGATTTGTCCGCGTGCTGTATTGATGATGACAGCACCTTTTTTGAGCAAAGATAGCGCATCTTTATTTATGAGTTTATTCGTTTTTTCAGTCAAAGGACAATGGATTGATAAAATATCAATCTTTTTCAAGAATTCTTCCAGCGTATCTATTTTATGAACGTGACTGTCAGCGCATTCATGAACATATGGATCGTAATAAAAAATGTTTAAACCAAACGAAAAGGCACGCTGTGCAACAGCGACTCCGATCTTGCCAAACCCCAAAATCCCAAGATTTTTTCCTTTTAAACGCATAGCTCCTTGTGCTGCACGCCAGTCACACTGCCTAGTCTCTCGCGTATGTTTTACAATTTTAGGCAGTTTTCGAACAAGAGCCAACATTAACATCATTGTATGATCCGCAATATCTTCATGGCCATAGTCTGAAATATTACATACAGGTATGGAATGGAGAGTAGCAGCCTTGATATCGATATGATTAAATCCTGTTGTTGCAGCGACTATTCCTTTGCACTGTTTAAGTTTGTTAATGCATTCCTGATTCAACACGCTTCCAAAATAACTAACGACCACATCAGCCTGTTCAAATTGTTTATCTGTAACATGTGAAACACCTTGCACATAAATCAACTGTGCATTATTTCCTACAATCTTAGATTCAGGACGCAAATCATCTATGACAGGACAAAGAGCAGAGTCTATTAACAGTACGTTTTTAACATTCACAATCACAATTGCTTTATCAACTTTTATGTAAGCCACTTACAAAATCGTAGCATGTTATTAGTTAATAATTACCTACCTAGCGATGCCAAAATCCCCTCGATCTTTTCTACCTCGATCGATTTAACAGCGTGCAAATCAAAGTCAGCCTGCCAGACGTCCGGTTTGGCGTTTTTAAACGCTTCGTTTGTTAACTTCTTCGACAAATGGCCGACTTCAATTGACAGCACGCCGTATTTACCTTGCAATACTTTCTTGACGTCATCCACGTGAATTGCATCGTTAATTTCTAGTATAAAGGTGCTGCCCGCGACCACAAACGGAACGCCATGACCACTTGTTTTAAGATCGCTCAGCCGCGCCAGATGGCTAATCCATGGCCAATGCTGGGTTAGCAACGCGTTATCAGCATCAGATCCTTGGCTAATTAGCGGTACACGAACGACACCCGTTATGCCAAGCAGCCCTTTGAGCGAGCGAACGGTTTCAACAAATGCAACTGCCCAATCAACTCCTTTGATCGCATCGGACGATGGTATCGTCAATGTTGACCACGGTTGTTCCATCAATGTTGGCTGATTGGCGCCCACAAACTCTTCCCATAAATGTTCGGTCAGCATTGGCATAATTGGGTTTGCAGCCTTTAAGAATTGCACCAGCACCCACATCGCTGTTTTGCGTGTTTCATCGGCAATTTCGGGGTCGGTTAATAATGGCTTTAAACATTCCACATAGATATCACAATAGGCACCCCACAAAAAGTGATACAGTACGCCGGCTGCTAGATCAAAACGATAGCCTTCGATTTCACGTGCGATATCATCAGTCATCGCTACTGTTTTTTGAATGATCCATTGATTAACTGGGCTTTTGGCGGCCATTGGGTCAAACGCCGGGTCATAGGTGCATTCATTCATTTCGAGAAAGCGCGCGGCATTCCAGATTTTCGTGATGAAATTACGCGTGTTTTCAACGCGGGATTCACCGATTTTAATGTCGCGACCAGGGGTTGCCAATTGCGCCAATGTAAAGCGCAGTGCATCCGCACCAAACTTATCAATCAACACCAATGGATCAATGATATTACCCTTTGATTTTGACATCTTATGGCCTTTTTCATCGCGTACAAGGGCGTGAATGTAAACGGTCTTAAATGGCACCTCACCCATAAAGTGCAGGCCCATCATCATCATGCGAGCAACCCAGAAAAAGATAATATCGAACCCAGTGGTCAGTAATTCGGTTGGGTAATAACGGTCGAGCTCCGGTGTTTTGTCTGGCCAGCCGAGCGTTGTAAATGGCCAAAGCGCAGATGAAAACCAGGTGTCGAGCACGTCAGGATCGCGTGTTAATTCAACGCCAGCGCCTGCCTGTTTCTGCGCTTCTTCTTCTGATTCTGCCACGAAAATCGTGCCGTCTGCTGTATGCCATGCGGGGATTTGATGTCCCCACCAAATTTGACGTGAAATACACCACGGTTGGATATTGCGCATCCATTCAAAATAGGTGTTCTCCCAATTCTTAGGGAAGAATTGTGTGCGACCATCTTCAACAGCCTTCAACGCTGGTGCAGCAAGCGTTTCCGCATCGATAAACCATTGATCGGTCAGCCATGGCTGAACTTCGACATTGCTGCGTTCACTGTAGGGGACTTGGTTTGTGATGGATTCTGTTTTAACCAGTAAGCCTTGTTCTTCGAGTGCTGCCAGCACTTTTGCGCGCGCCTTTGGAAATGTCAGGCCAATATAATCTGCCGGTGCGGGATCAATCAAATGACCTTTTGAATCCATGATATTAATGAGCGGTAGTTTGTTGCGTTGGCCTACGGCAAAGTCATTCATGTCATGACCAGGGGTGATTTTAACGGCGCCAGTACCCTTTTCTTTATCGCAATACGTATCTGCAATAATGGGGATCAAGCGATTCGTCAGCGGCAGGCGTGCCATTTTACCAATCAGGTGTTGGTAGCGCTCGTCCTCTGGATGCACAGCAACGGCTGTGTCGCCAAACAAAGTCTCGGGCCGGGTTGTGGCAACGGTGATGAATTCGTCTGTACCATCAATGGGATAGGAAATATGCCACATATGGCCTTTTTGTTCGCGCGGTTCGACCTCAAGATCAGAAATCGCGGTTTGCAACGATGTGTCCCAATTCACCAGACGTTTTGCGCGATAAATCAGCTCTTCTTGATGCAGTTGAACAAATACTTTTACAACGGCGCGTGATAATCCTTCGTCCATGGTAAAACGTGCACGTTCCCAATCAGGTGAAATACACAAGCGGCGCTTTTGATTCACGATTGTGTTGCCTGATTTTTCTTTCCATTCCCACACTTTGTCGATAAAGGCTTCGCGTCCAAAATCATGTCGCGTTTGGCCTTGCTCGGCGAGCTGGCGTTCAACCACGATTTGTGTCGCAATGCCAGCGTGATCTGTACCCGGTTGCCAAAGCACGTCTTTACCCTGTTTGCGCCAATATCGGATCAAGATATCTTGCAACGTGTCGTTGAGCGCGTGCCCCAAATGCAGACTTCCTGTCACATTCGGCGGCGGCATCATGATGGTATAGGTTTCACGATGTGTGGTTTTATCGCACGCGAAAAGGTGTTCCGTTTTTTCATAGAGGCGTTGTTCAACGGATTGTGGATTAAAGAATTTATCTAACATAAGGGCACTCGGGTATTAATATGGGATTATTAAACGTGTCCATATAATATGGTGCCTGGGGGAAAAAAGCAATTATCTCCTCTTTCTCTTACTAAACCTGAAACGGGAATCTTTCAAGAAACTCTGGATCAATCTCAGCAAGGCGCTGATCAATTTTCTGCCCTCCTTGGATGGTTAGTATGCCTGGTAAAGAGGAATGCCAAAGGCGTTCGTATAATTTTTCAGCCTCTTTCAGTTGTTCTTGATAAAGATCGTGTGTATCGCCCCAAACGATCTTAGTTTTGGCAAGCCCAAATACTTCTTTTGAAAACTGATGCGGGGTAGGCATTTTTAGTTTCAGATTGTCTCGGCTTTTACTTATGCTGCTCGTTGAATCATTGTAAACAATGCCTAATGTTAAATGAGACAGAAAACCAAGGTGATTAAGTAGGCTGTACTTTTCAAAAGAAGCCTTATTCATGTGTGCATCTAAAAGACAATCATCAGCCATTTTATTGCTTAGTCTTTTTAAATAGGTGGCGATTCGCATGACATCCGTGATGTCTGTAAGCGTATCGGCTTGTGGAATATCTGGGAATATTGACTGTTTCGCAGCTTTTAGCACATCTTCCACAGGTAATACATTGGGATAAATCACAATAGTATCCTGTTCAGCTGGCTTGTTTAGCGCGATACCATTCGCCTTAAGTGCCTCCATCAGTGCGACATTATAGGAAGCAAGTGTGACGACTTTTGTTTTTTCATACATTGGTGTTTGTGTGGTCGATCCAATTATCGCTTTTGTCTTAATGTATGGAACGTATCTAACATTGTTTGCGCCATTAGTTTTTACTGGTATCAGTATCGATGGTACATCAAACGTGAGAATTTTAGGGGCAGATGTGTGAATTAGGCGTGACTCTAATGCCGTTAAAAACGATGGCGCACGGAGCGTCTGCAGAGCAAACACATCAAGTGCCCGCATGGCCAAGACATCACATGTTGTGACGGCAAGAAGGCTGGCGCCAATACATTTATATGTTAAATTTTTAAAGAGAAGCTTTGAAACGCAAGATAATGTCATTTTGAATCCTGTTCGAGTAAGGCATATAAATTAGCGTAACGCAGCAGTCATCGTATTTCAACTAGGCTTATCGATATTTTTTGATGTGCATACTTCGCATATCCGCTGTTCCGTTGCGCGTATGCTGTTCTTACGCTTGCTGTGCGTGCTCTTCGACATGTTCATGCCAATGCATTGGGCGGCTTTTTGTTGGCCAAGGGTGTTGAAAATCGCTCATCATGCACTGAATTGCCGACGCTTGCAGGTCGATTTCGATATCACCGGAAAAGAGCATGCGAATGGAATACTTATCTTCTGATTTTTCAGCAGATAGCATTAATAGGTTTAAAACACGAATGGGGTGCTTTTGGTGAAAATTACGTTTGAATACATTCGTGACATGATGAAAGGTTAAGCCACTATGTACACGAAAAAAGTTTTCATGATGGTCAAAGTGTTCATTCATTTCCCAACAGAATCGATTAGTAAGGCAGCTGAAGGAATTCTTTGCAGGGTCAAATGTCATCGACGTAATGGGAAATAGCCCGTCTTGAAGGTACGTTGAGAAATGCACCAAATGATCAATATCTTCTGCGATTAACTTCAACGGTTTGTAAAGATGTAGATCTGACATAAATTCCTAATTTTATTATTTTTTTATATGTTCTTTGTATTATCTCAAACTTTATCGGAATTTTATCAAGTAAAAAATCAAGAAAATTTAAAAAAAATCGTATGTGTGGTTTTTAGTGACACATGCAAACTACTTGAACGATTGTCATTCTCGGGCTTGATCAGAGGATCTTGTATCTTGGAGAGGCATGTAGCTTGAGTTGTTTTGCACTGTATCAAACAAAAAATGATGTGCCTCATCAACAGCAGAGATCTTCGGATCAAGTCCGAAGATGACAAAAATAGAGAGTCCGAAGATGACAAAAATAGAGAGTCCGAAGATGACAAAAATAGAGAGTCCGA
>JAZKAK010000052.1:0-5838 GCA_040389165.1 Pseudomonadota bacterium | reverse complement strand
AGATGGCAAAAAAGGACCCGTGCAGCTTAAGCGCTACACATTAAATCTAAAGTTAAAAATATCGCCGTCTTTCGCAACGTATTCACGGCCTTCTTGGCGGAATTTCCCGGATGCACGTGCGTTTGCCTCGCCATTGCATTCAACATAATCGTCATAGGCCATGGTTTCAGCGCAGATAAAGCCACGTTCAAAGTCTGAATGAATAACGCCGGCTGATTGTGGGGCTTTCATGCCTTGGGTAATTGTCCATGCGCGGGCTTCTTTTGGGCCAACGGTAAAGAATGTGAGCAGGCCGAGCAGTGAATATCCTTCACGAATAATGCGTTTTAGGCCCGTTTCTTTAAGGCCTAGGCTTTCTAAGAATTCCGCTTGTTCATCGATTGGCAATTGCGCGACCTCTGATTCAATGGCGGCGGATATGACAACGGCTTTTGCGCCAATAGTTTTTGCGTATTCGAACACTTGCTTTGTGAAGGCATTGCCTGTTTCTGCTTCGGATTCGGCAACATTACAGACATAAAGAATGGGCTTGCTGGTCAGTAGCTGGAGCTGTTGAAATAGGACCTCTTCGTCTTTTGCTATTTTTGCAGCGGATGCGGGTTTGCCTTCCTGTAACAACGGGAGTACTTTTTTGATGAGTTCGAGTGTGCTTTTAGCCTCGGCATCATTGCTGCGGGCGCGTTTTTCAAGCCCATTCATGCGACGTTCAAGGCTTTCCATATCGGCAATCATGAGTTCTGTCTCAATGGTGGTAAGATCGCGAAGCGGGTTAACACTGCCATCTACGTGCGTGACATCATCGTCTTCAAAACAACGGAGCACGTGAAAGATAGCGTCGACGGAGCGGATGTGACCTAAGAATTGATTGCCAAGACCTTCACCCTTGCTAGCGCCGCGCACAAGACCAGCGATATCGACGAGTTCAAGTTGCGTTGGAATGATTTTTTGCGATTTTGCGATGGTTGCGATTTTATCAAGTCGATCGTCGGGAACACCGATACGGCCTGTATTTGGTTCGATCGTGCAAAAAGGGTAATTGGCCGCTTCAGCCGCAGCAGTTGCTGTGAGTGCATTGAAAAGAGTTGATTTGCCAACGTTTGGTAGGCCGACGATGCCGCAGTTGAATCCCATGGTGTTTTTTCCTTATAGCTTTATGATCGATATGTTACGCAGTGTGCACGTTTTTAAAAACCTAGTTTTTTCTTCGTGTATTCCGCGTGCTTGACACGCGGATCTAGATGCCTGGATCAAGTCCGGGCAACACACAGGGGAAAAATATGAACACAATGATATTTTACCACGTATCATGCCCTATTTAATGGAAAATCGGAATGTTTTTCTTTTATGAGCGTAGGTGAATATTAAAGCTAAAGCATTCCAAAGACTGAAAAATAGGCATGTGCTCTAAAATGCTTTCCACACGATTGTATATTATTCGGATCCCATTTGATGAGCGTATAGGTGGCACAACCTGCATACAAAATAGCCGCCAAACTTATTCCACCCTTGCTGAGGTACACGAAAATCAATCCAATCGTATAACAGATTCCCACCATCATCTTGGGGCGCTGTTTGAATCGTATTGCCGTTGATTTTACACCAATCATTTCATCGTCTGCGCTATCTTGAAATGCATAAATCGTATCATAGGCAATGGTCCAAAAAACACCGCATCCATATAGATACCAAACATCGGTGGTTGGTTGCCCACTTAAGCAGGCATAGCCCACAAGGACGCCTGTATTAAAAGCGAGTCCTAACACCAATTGTGGGTAGTACGTGATGCGTTTCATAAATGGGTATACGAAGAGTAGGATGGTGCCTATTAAGGCATAGAATTTAGCTGTTGTAGGTATAAGGTAGAAAACGATAAAAGCCAATGCGGCAAGGATGCTGGCAAAAAGCAATGCATGTTTGATGCTAAGTGTTCCAGCAGCAAGAGGACGCAGCTTTGTGCGCGCTACCTGACGGTCAATGTTTCGATCGGCCATATCGTTTATAATGCAGCCAAAGCCACTCATCAGAAAAGCGCCAACCGTTAAAAGCAGCGCGTATGTCAAGCATGCTGAAAGAGGCGCGCCTGTTGTATGGTAGCTGTGCGCAATTCCCCACAGACATGGCCAAGCAAGCAATATGCGTCCAATTGGTTTGTCAAAACGGACGAGAGTGAGGTATTGTTGGATTTGATTTTTCATAACGTTAGGCTTTTTAACATGACGACACGACTCTACCTTGCTTTTGATGTGAATGCCAAGTCTCACGTGCTGCCGGCAGAGGAATGTCACTATTTACTGCGTGTGCTTCGGTTAAAAGAAGGGGATGCAATCAACATCTATAACGAATGCGCAGGTGAATGGGAAGCGCGTTTATGTACTGTTACCAAAATGGGGTGCACCGTCGAATTAACAACACAACTAAGGGAGCCGTGCGCAGAGCCGCTAACGCGTCTTGTGTATGCGCCCTTGAAGCATGATGCTATGGCGTTTTTATTCGAGAAAGCGACAGAGCTGGGTGTGACGCATTTGCAGCCGATGACCAGTGATTTTTCGCAGAAATATGCGTTGCATGAGGATAAAATCCTGCGCCAGCTCAAGCAGGCATCACAACAGTGTGAACGTTTGTCTGTGCCCGTCTTGTTGCCGGTAGTTCGATTTGACGAGGTGATGCGTGAAGACACAGGTGCGTTTGGTTCTGTTCACATCGCATTAGAGAGGGCTGAAGCGCCTAGCTTCAGCGCTGCTCTGTCGTTGCTGGCGAGTACAACGCCATGTACATTTGTGATAGGGCCAGAGGGCGGTTTCTCGGGCCGAGAAGTAGATTTAGCTAAATCAGTCCCAAGTGTTCACGTTGTGTCATTGGGCCGGACGATTTTGAGGGCTGAAACGGCAGCAATTGTTGGGATGGGAGCGATTTCCATGTGGCGTGCTATATAAGCCAGGCCGTCGTCATTACGAACGCACCGAACGGCGGCTACCGGACAAATGCAGGTTTAAAATTTTGCCTGTGAGTTTTTTTCTCATCTGTTGTTCCATCTCTGCTGTTAGCTCATGTGCCTGAAGTGTAAAGCTTTCAAGATGCGACATCTTTAACATGTTAATTAGGTCGTCAATGCGTATACCTGGAGAGGTGAAAAAACTGTTTCTTCTGGCGTGCATGAAAGTATCGTGTAATTCTAAGTGATGTAGTTTTTTAAGGCACGATAGTGAATTGTTTTTAACCTCTGTAACGTCTTCGCAATTATTTAAAATAAGTATTTCAAGATTTGTAAAATTATGAATAAATACAAATAATAGATTGCTAACTTTGTTTGTTATCGTAAGTTTGTGAATCTGTAAAAGATCTTGTTTTTTTGAAGAACTAAGTCCTTCGATGTAAGCACAGGTTTCTTCCCACGTTAATCTGAATGTATTCTCTGCTGGGACGTCATCTGTGTCTAGCGATTTTGAAGCAGGAGATGTTGCATATAAGGCTGCACGTGATGTTACACGTGATGTTACGTGTGATGTTACGTGTGATGTTACATGTGATGTTACGTGTGATGTTGTGCACGGTGTTGAACAAATTACGGGATTTGTTAGATTGAAGGCTCCGCGAGCTGATTTTTTGCATGGCGATACTGGCATGTGCATGTCTCCTTCTTCGGCGGATTCCACAACGGGCTCTCTCATTGGTATTACAACGCCGCCGTTGCTAAAGCAACAGAATATATCGCTCATAAATGAGTGGGTAATCGGTTGTGCAGCTGCTAACTGATTCGTGCATCTTGATATCATTAAGATAAACAAAAATCCATAGATGCACGTGTGATAAGAAGAGCAAATATTTCCGCGTATTATTTTGTTGAAATGGCTCTGGTGTTGTTTGTTGACGTTGATCGTCATGTGAAAATCCCTTTTAATATAAAATGGTTTAATTGTTTTTAGGTAAGCTCAAAAAATATGCTCAGATACTGCGCAGTGGGCGTCTGTGTTTCTTTTTGGTATTTTGCTAAATTTTTTCACAAATTATTGTGTGAAACAATCTTATGTAGAGAATAACACATACTATAATTAGTTGTCATTTATTATTTTTTGTATACGCGCGATATTTAGTTGATTCTCGAGAATCACCATTGTATGCAACACTAATAGTGTTGTTTTTTAATTATTTTTTAACTAAAAGAAGCCTTCTGTCCATGGGCTATTTTAAAAGTTGACAATTTTCGATAAAAAAACTATAAATTAGATATAATAAATATGTCATGTTTAACACCTAAAAATGATCAGGCTCGCATTATCAAATGCGGGCTATTTTTATGTCTATACCCATCACAGATCATCTTGCGAACGCTACCGTCATTTTGATCCTAAAGGCCGCGGCCATCTAGGGCTGATGAAAAGATATGGATTGCTTTAAGCGCCGAGGCTTTTTCGCAATGATGGCGGACGGGAATAATAGAAAATACCAACACCTATTTTTCGTGAAATGGGTATAAAAAAGGAGAAAAATAAATGAAACGATTTAAAGAAATGTGGAAAAAAGGCTTACATAATCGTGGTGGGACGTATCGAGATGATGTACGTTTTGGCGCAGGCGACTTTGGTTCGAGCACAGCTATGTTTGCGGGAACATTTGGAAATTCATATCATGTGCCGGTGAGCAGGTTTGATCGTTTCGTGGAAGAAGGTTATCGCCAAAACGTGATTGCGTATCGCTGTGTGAACG
This sequence comes from Pseudomonadota bacterium, assembly GCA_040389165.1. Taxonomy (GTDB): domain Bacteria; phylum Pseudomonadota; class Alphaproteobacteria; order Paracaedibacterales; family CAIOTO01; genus CAIOTO01. The sequence continues at coordinate 1,134 of JAZKAK010000052.1, read as the reverse complement.
TGATTGCACGGGCTCTTGCGAGTGTGCCATGGCTTTTGTATCAGCGTGATTTCTCTGGCGGAAGATCTGTGGACGAACACGAAATCGAATCGCATCCCTTGCTTGAATTGATGAACTGCCCAAGCCCGCGTCAAGCGGGTTCTTCATTTATGGAAGAGGTTGTGAGTTATCTTTTATTGTCGGGGAACAGCTATATCGAGGCCGTTTTGGATGGTGATGGCAAGCCGGTGGCTTTATTTCCGGTGCGACCTGATCGTGTGAAAATCCAACCCGGTGCGCGGGGTGTTCCAACATCGTATTCACTGCGCCTTGGTCATGATAAGAGTCGAGAATTTCCGGTGAATCCATTAACTGGGCAATCAAAAATGCTGCATATAAAATTGTTTCATCCCATGAATGATTGGTATGGATTAAGCCCGATGGAGGCCGCAGCAAAAGCGATTGATCAGCATAATGCTGTGGGTGGACATAATTTGGCCCTGTTAAATAATGGGGGGCGCCCATCAGGTGCACTGATGATTCGGCCAAATGATAATGGATTGGGTCTGACAGAGGGGCAGCGCACCAGTTTGCGCGGGGATTTGAAACGTGCCTATGAGGGATCAGATAATGCCGGCCGTGTCATGATTTTAGAAGGAGATTTCGAATGGAAAGAAATGGGCATGACACCAAAGGATTTGGATTTTGTCGAAGGAAAAAATGTTTCTGCACGCGAGATTTGCCAGGCCTTTGGCGTGCCGCCTATGCTTGCGGGCGTTCCCGGCGATGCGACGTTTGCGAACTACAGAGAAGCGCGTTTTCACTTATGGGAAGATACGATTTTGCCATTATTGGAGATGCTGGTTGCTGAGTTTAACCTGTGGTTGCAGCCCTATTTCGGGAGTGACTTAAGGCTAGGTTATGACCTAGACGGGATTCAAGCGCTGGCCCCAAAGCGAGAAGCCATGTGGCAGAAAATTGCCGCAGCAGATTTCTTGACAGAAGATGAGAAGCGGCAGGCGGTTGGCTATGGCGCCCGGCTCCAGAATTGAATGATTACTGCAGCCATCTGCGTTATCTGCGGTGCTCATTTACTTCAGTAAACTCCGCTCCTCGAATCTTGCTGTCTTAGTACTCAGTCAATTCTGGAGCCGG
>JAZKAK010000051.1:0-6437 GCA_040389165.1 Pseudomonadota bacterium | reverse complement strand
CTAGCATAACTAAATCACCCTGCTGAAACAAGGGGGTGGTTGCTCGAACGGTTACTGGGTTACCTTGACGTTGTTGCGTATTTTTCACCACAATCCCACTTAAGTTTGATTCAAAATCCCAATCAACGTTTAAATAATCGACAAATGTCTTACGCACGTCCAGCCCTAACATGACATTCTTTCCGTTCGAATAGCTGCCAACACTGCGGTCTTGTTGTGTTTTCGACGCACCAAAACCAATCATCGCTAATAAATTAATCCCGCTTTTCTTGAAATAATGGCTTCCGCCCATCAACATTCCATAATACTTTTCTTTAAAGCCAGCCATATAACCGCCCAAACCTTTATTACGAATTTCCGTTACAAATGGAGTCGCAAACACACGCCAATCTCCACGAATTTTAACAACAGAACCGCTATTTTCTTGTGCCAATGCCGTGATTAAGGCCTCATGCGAATCTTTACAATTCTCTTTCATACTCCGTGCGATATTGGCGTTTATTTTCATCTGTTGATAACGCGTTGGTGCAAACGCATTTTCTGAATTAGTCACGGTTGTTTGCAAACCTTGCAAAATATCACCGGCAGCATTTAGGGCTTCGATCGCATTGGATTGACTTGCTGCTGTAGCGGTAGGCACAAAAGTAATTGTAACTTTTCCATCGGGTGAAACGGTTACGCCATTGGACGTTCCATTTGCAATAATTTCCGTGAAAGGACTCGTGTTAATAAGCTGAATATTTGATGGATCACCTGTGATTTCCCCTGTGACAGTAAAAAGGGTTTGGGCACCCGAAAGATCAGCCAGCTGAAGATCCCCACCTTCTCCACTGTCATATAAATCTATTGTTAACGGCGCCGATCCCAGATTAAGTGTATTAATCGTTGTCGTACCAAAACTACAATTGGAGCAAACAAATTTTACGGTTCCACCATTCCAATTCAAGGTATCAATGGTGGTCGTGCTGCCAGACCCACCTAAGCTGAACGTGCTTGAAGCATTTAACGTAAGGGCATCAATTGTATTGGTTGAGGCTCCGCCGCCCGTATTTGAAAAATTTGCTGTCGCAGTATCATTAAGCGTGATGCCACCTGTAATTGTGTTCGTGCTAATACCAGACCCACTATTCGAAAAATCTGCATCGGCTGTACCACTTACAGTGATGCCACCTGTAATTGTATTCGCGCTAGCACCAGAGCCATTTGCAAAAAATTTCCCAAGGCAGCCATCATCTATCGTGACACTGCCTGTAATGGTATTGGCAGAGTTATCAAACCATCCATTACTACTTCCACTAATGACTAAGTTACCATTAATAGCATTTGTAGAATTGGCATTCAAATATGGGAAGGCTCCATCTGTGATGGTCAACGCAGCAAAACCGCCCGTAGAATTAAACGTATTATTCTGATTTGAACCAGGAGTCCCAGAAGTAATGCCTGTCCAAGCACCACTACCATCATTAGCACCACCATCATAAACAGCATTCGTACCCGTTGATGTTGCATTCACTGTACCTGAAAAAGAACTCAATACGATGAGCATTAAGACATGCCAAATTCTTCTGATCTTAAAAAATGTTTTTGGCGGGGGGAAAAAAGCATTTGCCGTAGATATACGATAGCGTTTCTGCAACATAAAAAAGTTCTTTCGATAATTCCACCTCCTCATACATTGGCAGGAAGAACGTCATTCTGTTCTATTTTATATAAAATTTTAATAAAAAACAAAACATATAACACAGTTCGCGCGTTTTTCCTTTTTCGTTCACACTAATCAAAAGCGTCACGCTAAAAAACACAAGAACTGCATTATATAAAAGAACTAACCCGGAGAATCGTCAGCTAACTCTGTCGCCGACGAACTGTTTTCTCGAATACATATTCAATAATACGCAATGTATTTTGAACAGCACCAATGGTGAATCCTGCCCGCGCAAGATCAGACGCACGTTCAGACACAGGTCGCTTAGTTTTCGTCAGCCCAACAGCGGTCGCGTGGCCGCCCGCACACATCACATGCCCGCCATGCATTAAAAGCTCAGTCATTTTTCGGTCCACTAACTGATGCTCGACAAAGGGCCTTAGATACAGTAAAAACAATTTCCACCGTCGCTCTGCACTGGCATTTACATAAGTATCACGCGCGCGCATATGCGGCATTCCCCAATATTGACTATGACTTTGCAGACGCACGCCAACACCTTGACTTCGCCGACCATTCACCGCAAGGCGCCTAATCGCACTAATCAATTGCCAATGCTCTGGTGTAATATGCTGGCCCGTAAATAATTGTTCAAAGAAATCAGTAGCGCTTTCGTCGGTAATTTTCGTGTGCTTAACGGTAATTTTTGTGTGTTTGATGGCGCCGCTAGCGTGCACGTTGCCCATACAGGTCTGCTGTGTTTGCATTAGCATGTTACCTCCGCCACATAAAACGGTGCCTTGTCTTGCGCGATCCGATAACGATTCGCCAAAAAGATGATTTTCAGTGCGGTAACTGTGCGCCCATCAAGTGAATAAAGGCTATTACGTGGGTCTTTGTGTGCCTGCGCCATGTAAACGTGATGTCCTTGCCCATCAAGTACGTCGAGCACTTGTTCCATGGGCACCCATTGATTAACCAATGCTTTTTGCAGTTTTCTAAAGCGTCGGTCAAATTTTTTAATAGCGGTCATTGGGTTAATGGGGTGCTGTTTTTCAGCGTTACCAAAATCGTTCCACAACGTTTTTTCTTCCCGAGGGCGCTCGCGCCGAATACCAAATCGGGTGAGTGCTTTGTTCAAAGCCGTGGGTGTTCGATCCATTTTACGCGCCAGCTCCTTTAGCGGCGTGCCAGATAGGAATCCGATTGTTAATTGCTCAATTTCAAGTGAGGTCCATGTTTTCATGATTAAGAATTCCTTTAAGATAAGATATACCCATCACACAGGAACGTAATAATTTTCAAGTCCAATGAGTATAAAGAAACAAATACGCACAATTTATATAAAGATTTTGAGATATTTTAACAAAAGAGGTCAAGAAAAATAATAGCCCAATAAATTTTGCTAAAATTTTAACTATCATCACGTGTATACATAAGCAACAATACGAGTAATCAATTATATTTCGTGATGTTAATCATTTTTTAATACATTAGTCGTATTGTTTAACTATACGATAAACATTTTTACCAAGGATTTTTTATGAAAAAAAAATTATTACTGACACTTTTGTGTGGAATTGCGTGTAGTGGCAGTGGGTTTTCGATGAATACCGGTAGCGGTTTGACATTAAATACAACATCACACATCGGCGTAAATTCAGGGTCCAACGCAGCATCACAAGGAGCCGGCGGAAGTTTAACGCCAGGGTCCAGTACACCTGCTAGTAGCACTTGGAAATATACCCTCTCACCAGAGGTTCAAAGAGCTAGAGAAGGTACTGATCATACCATTACAAAAACAACAGGAATATTGGGGTGGAGAGAATTCATCTCAGATCCTAGCGTACATGGTGAGGATGCCGACAAACACATCAACCATCATATAATATTATCTGCAGATCATATTGTAGAGACCTTACAAAATAAAATAACTGAACAGGAAGCTAAAATTATTTCACTGACAAAAGCTTTGCGAGAGAAAAAGACAGCTATTAAAAATGGTACAAAAAAATACGCAAAGCTTAACGCTATTAACGAAAGCACCTTAGCCAAATTGCTTGAAGATTAGAATATATAAATATGAGTTTAAGTTAGTATTTTTGAAAAGGATTTTTTTATGAAAACAAAATTATTATTAATTACCTGCGCTTTATTATCGAGTAACGTTATATATGCAGCAACAAAAACAGCAAGTATAGTGGATCATTCTAATTGGAAAAATCATAGTAGTAATAACACTTCACAAGGCTCTGTAGATACCCTTGCGCAAGCTACGGATAGCGCCATTGAAGCTTTGCTCACAAAAATAACACATTTAGAAGAAAAAATTACATTATTAGAGACTGAAATAGGAAAAGTAGATGCAGCGATAGACGCGAAAAAAGTTAATACGATACGCATCTCTGAACTTAAAGATTATATCAAGAAAAACTATACTAAAAACGCAGGAAAATAGCGATCATGCGATCATGCTCCATATACACAACTATGGGGCAGTGCTCACGTTTTTCATTTTTTGTTGATAATGACAATTTTGTTTCAAAAACACGCTTCATTCCCAATCATACTAAAGAGAAGAGTTTTTAAAACGTGATATATATATGCTATAGTGTCTCTATGTTAAAAAAACAATCGACACTCACATGAAATTAGCACACGGTCGCCTGCTTGACCCCAAAGCAGATCTTGTTTTTAAAAAGATATTTGGGTGCAACAAAGACCTGATCAAGAGCTTTCTGAATGGTCTATTGCCGCTTGCAGATGATGAGCTGATCGATACGGTCGAATACCTAACGCCAGAGCAAGTGCCCGTAACGCCGCTGCAGAAATACAGCATTGTTGATGTGCGTTGTTGTGATCAAAAAGGGCGTATTTTCATTGTCGAAATGCAGATGGGTTGGAGCCCAAGCTTTATGTCGCGCCTGCAATTTGGCACCGCTAAATCGTACGTAAGCCAACTGGGCAAGGGCTTTGCCTATGAACAGCTCAACTCCGTCTATGGATTAAGTTTGGTTGGTGAAATTTTTGATCCCAACACAGATGAATGGTACCATCACTACAAAACAGTAAATATGGTCGATACTCGCAAGCAAATTCCGGGCATGGAAATGATCTTTGTTGAATTACCAAAATTCAAAACAACGACGCATTGGGAAAAGAAGCTTGGTATTTTATGGCTTAGGTTCCTCAATGAAATTGCTGACATGAAAGATATTCCGCAGGAATTCATCGATGTTCCCGAAATCAGTAAAGCGATTGAGCTGACGCAAGAAGCGTCGTTTAGCAAAGAAGAATTGGCGGGCTATGATGGCTATTGGGATCGTGTGAGTGTTGAGAAGACAGTTAAGAGCGATGCAGAGCGTAAGGGCAAGGCCGAGGGGAAAGCTGAGGGGCTTGCAGAGGGGAAAGCTGAAGTTGTCCTCAAAATGCTTGCAAAGAATTTTGATGACGAAACGATTCTTGAATGCTCTGGCCTTACACGTAACGCGCTGGCTGCATTGAAAAAATCATTCGGCATGGCAATCTAAAGAAGACACGTTATTATCTTCAGTTGAAAACGTGAAATCCTGTGACAACGTAGCGTGCACGTCCTCCCTCTGTGTTTTGCCCGGACGTGATCCGGGCATCTAGGTCACTGGGTTGATCCCCGGATAAGTCCGTGGATGGTGAGTACACAAAAAGAGGCCTAGTGAATACACGCAGAGCAATCTAGATTTAAAAACGTCCACCCTGTGTTTGCCATTAAATAATTGTTAACAAAACATATATATTATGTTATATATAAAGGAAAATGAATATACCATGCTACCCGTCACTTTTATTTTTCTTACTGTCATTCCCGCGGAGGCGGGGATCCAGGCTGTTTAGCTCTCCCCAAACTCACGGTTTTTAAAGGGGCTTTTCTGGATTCCCGCCTCCGCGGGAATGACAAGGGTGGAGTGACAAAAAGTGACGGGTAGCATGTGAACATACATAGGTATGCACACAATGAAGAAGTTTTATTTAAAATTATTATTAATAGGTGCTTTTATTGCGCCTTGTGGCATTACAGAAATAAATGCTGCACAGGCTGCCGAGATACAGCAGCATGGCGTGAAGCGGAAATCGCTTGATATCATTGTTGAAACGCATAGCAAGCGACGGAAATTATTTAACACCAGTGGTTATGAAGAAACGCTACTGGCATCACTCAGTATTCAAGCGAAATTGACAGCATTCTTAATGATGCATTAAATGTGAGCCGCACGCGCTTTGCTGAAAAACAAGAAAAAGAAGATATATTAGGTGCCGTTATTGCGGGCAGATTTATCGCGAAAAAACTTGCGGATGTTGCACCTGCCCCAAAGTTAGCTGTTCGCTCTGTTCCGACGTCCGTTAATCCATATACGGCGTTGGCTAGAGCCCAGACCGATTCGCTGCACCGACATTTCAAAATTCTTGAATTGACCTATGATTTAGGGGATGAATTAGCTGCTGAATTAGCTGATGAGTTGGCAAAGAAAAGAGCTACCGCTGATGGTGTACCTCCAGCAGGTGCGGATCCTGAAAAAATATTTAGCAATCCAAAATATAAAGAACTATACACACTTAGCGGTATTGATTTTTCTAAAGACCATACTTTTAGAGAGAGAATAATTGGGTCACATGTTGTGGGCATTTTGTCAAAAAAAGTGACAGATCAGATGGTTGGTGGGCATTCCATGACTTATTCCTCTGAATTAAACGCACGTGTCTTTGCCGAAATCAGCAGTCATCCTTTGGCATCCTCAGCCATCGAGCGCTTGATAGA
>JAZKAK010000050.1:0-4136 GCA_040389165.1 Pseudomonadota bacterium | reverse complement strand
AGTAGGGTGCGCGAGAATGACAGTAGGGTGCGCGGGAATGACAGTAGGGTGCGCGAGAATGACAGTAGGGTGCGCGGGAATGACAGTAGGGTGCGCGGGAATGACAGAGCGCGATGTCAATACACCTCAACCGCAATCGCCGTCGCTTCACCACCACCAATACAGGTCGTTGCAATGCCGCGTTTTAACCCACGTGCACGAAGCGCATGCACAAGCGTTACAACAATGCGTGCACCGCTGGCACCAAGGGGATGTCCCAATACGCAGGCGCCTCCATGCACATTTACTTTTACGCGAGCAATACCAAGATCATGCATAACAGCCATTGGCACGACCGCAAAGGCCTCGTTTATTTCAAATAAATCAACACCATCGATGGTCCAGTTAAGCGTTCTGAGCAACGATTGAATCGCACCCGCCGGAGCCGTTGTAAACCATTCTGGCGCCTGTGCATGTGACGAGAATCCAACAATTTTAGCCAAAGGTTTAGCATTCCCGAGCGCCTTTTCTGTGCACAACAGTAATGCCGCGGCTCCATCAGCAATGCCGCTTGATGTTGCTGCTGTTACCGTGCCCGTCTTTCCAAAGGCAGGACGTAGCATGTCAAACTTAGTGGGTTTTACACGCGTTGGTGGTTCATCGGTTTTGATTAGAGTGACATTCCCTTTCGCATCGGTGTAATTCAGTGGATCGCGCTCTGCTGTGAATAAACCGGCTTCTTCAGTTTTTTGATAATTCTCAAATGTTGTACACACAAATGCTTCTTGATCAGCACGCGTGAAGCCATACTTTTCAGCGGTTGCATCTGCGAACACACCCATGGCGCGACGCGTCCCATCGGTGTCGGTATCATACGCATCTTCTAGCCCATCGAATAACATATGATCGTGCACAATGCCATGGCCCATGCGATAGCCTGAACGTCCTTTTGGTAGCAAATAAGGTGTATTCGTCATGCTTTCAAAGCCGCCAGCCATCATCACATGCCGTTGACCTGTTTGTAATAGGGTGCACGCAAAGGCAATTGCTTGCATGCCGGATCCACAGACTTTATTGATGGTTGTTACCGGAATTGAATCGATACCAAAAGCAGAACGTACGGCTTGTCGTGTTGGTGATTGACCTTGGCCAGCGCTAAGAACACAGCCCATGATGACTTCCTCTGGGATGTGCGCTGTCAGGGTTGCTGCGCGCAGGGCTTCAGCGCCAAGTTGCCAACCTTGATACGGTGAAAGCTGTCCTTGGAATGCGCCGATGGGTGTGCGTTTCGCCGCGATGATATAGATAGAAGTTAACATAAAAAGAATTCCTTTACGCACAATGGGAATGAATAAGGTGAATAGCACATTTTATTAGATAGCGTCATCTGAAATACGTATATAACAAATTTTATTACTATTTTACATAATAAGGCAGTCAAGGTCTACAGCACAAAAATATTTTACAAGCATGAATAAATATTAACCAATTATACATATTTTTAATGTAACAATAAAAAATACAAGAAAAAAATTTAAACACATTAACGTAAGGATGTTTGAAAATGAATATACTTCTATATATAGCATTATTAGGCGCATCATTTGTTGTTCAAGGATTTTCAATGAATGTTATTGATCGGATATATCCTGGTCGAGTGCAAAAATATAATATAAATCCATTAAATTCAGCGATTTTTGATGATACACGTCAACTTAACGTCGTTCTGACATCAAGGCCCAGTAATGAGCCTGCCAGACCAGACGAAAAAAAGAGAATATTCAAAGCAATTATGGCGAATAAAATTATTCATGGGGAAAACATGGAGCTTTCGGATGGTATTCAGCCCCATTTAGCAGGAAAATCGCTTGCAGCAAAATCAATAACAAATCATTTTAGCATTATCCAATTAGTAGAAAAGATTTCAAAAGAGCTGACGCTGGCCGGAATAGCTGATTTACTTAACGAGGCAAGATATTCAAACACGTTAGGTAACTTTTTAAAAAATGAAGATAAAGTCACATATAAAGAAGAAATATTAGAACTTACAAAACTATCAGGTATCAGTCCCGCTCAATTTATTGACTGGTTTACAGAGGCAAAACGTGATCATCAAGCAGGACTTTCTATAATAAAACCAGGTGCAGGAGAATTGGACGAAACACCTGCTGACGAAATGAGAGCTCTTGAAAGCGACGTGATTCTTAAGAAAAAAACAGCAAGCAGGCCGGTGGATGAATTGGCAGACGAGCTGCTTATCCAAAGGGTTCCTATTGATAGGCGTGACGCTACGAGGCAAGACATCACACAAGCAATTGATGGTTGCGCAGTAGAGGATAGAGAAGAAATTGTCCTGCTTGTGAAGCAACTTAGCCGATATAACGTTGATACGAAACAAATTGCAGAACATATAACAAACAGCACAATTGTACAACTTATAGACGCAGTTAGACAAATACCATCAACTGAACGCTATGTTCATGTTGCGCGTGCATTATTAATGAGCCGAGAATTGCTAAATGGTCAAGAAATAGATGTGATTCTGCGCATCTTGCCGTTGCGGATAGATCAAGAATTCCCTGTTCAGGAGTTACGTGGTAAAGCTAGACCTGACATTTTGGCTGCCGTGCAACAGCCTGCATTGCATCAGGATGGTGAGGATGTCCATGATAAAGACAATATCACGAATAACTTTATTCGAGAGTTACGTCTCCAATGGGATCCATCAGTTGCTGATTTACAGAGGGAACTTGCTGAATTCTGGACTGCTGTCCAGGCATTACCTGAAACAAGAGACGATCCAGATGATACACTAAAGCAAGGTGAGGTGAGAAAAAAAAGACAGATTTTCTACAAAGCCCGCGTAAAGGAGTCACTTGTATGGTGGGAAAATCACTGGGATAATCATGACGCTTTTCCAAAAAACAATGTTCGCTTGGTTCTTCATGGGGAGTCTGCAGGTTTACAGGAGGTAACGAGACAAGAAATGATGGCACGATTATGGCATTTCATAAAAGAATTTTGCAAAAGCCCTGAAGGAAGGGCGGAAAAAGCTACTTTACATCATTTGCAGGGAGCCCTGATGAATGCGATTGCGCAAGCACTCGTGAATGGTTCGAATATATGTGATTCTGGAAAATTTCGTTATATTGCAGAGCTATTGCTCTCAGGTCGTTTAAAGAAAACTGATGGTAAAGTTTTTCAGATGTTTGATAATTTGAAAGATGTTGCCATAATGCCGGCTGCCGAAAAGCAGTTCATTTTTAATGTAAAAGATGTCGCGCCTCAGTTGCGAGATTTTATAAATTCACTTTCTCAAAAAGCACAAAATGGGCCGCGAACAGCCAATGCATTTTTTATGGAATTCTTTAACTATTTAAAAGATAAAGAAAATGACGCTAATATTAAATTAGATCCTGCTGCCGCTGTATTTTCTATTTTTATGTTGAAATATGGTAGTGTTAAGAATGTCCATCATAAACAAGAATACACGTTAATATTTGAATCAAACCCAGATACGTCATTTATGAACACATATGGTGTTAACGTTGCGCGAAGGCCTTATACAGATTCTTTCGGAATCGATGATTATCAACGTTATTTTAATGCTCAAGATGTTTATGAACTTGCAGGACCAAATAATGAAGCAATGTTTTGGGGGGATCCATTGAGAGGAGCGGCAGTAACTGAAAAAGCAAGAGTGCAGAATGAAGCATGGAGAGAGCCGCAAGTTATGGTAAGAGAGATGTTGGCTGCGCAAAATTTTCAGGGAGTGCCGATTGGACATGAATTCAATGGAAACGCAAGAGTGCCGCAGAAAGAGCAGGAGCGTCGTTTCCCTAATTCAAAAGAGCAACTGTATGAACGTTTTAAAGAGCTGGAAGACCAAAGGGGGATAGACATAATGATAGAACATGGAGTGCCTTTTGAGCACGAATTCTATGATAATCCCCGTCAAGCTTTGGGCTGGTATTAAGAATTGATTCAGAAAGTATAGATTGAAAACGTCAGAAAGCGTGGTTCTTCTGGCGTTTTTTTTGTGCTTGTATGCAATTTTATATAATTTTGATTGACGCAGTTTTTTGCCTAATGCATAGGCAGTATGCATGCTACCCGTCACTTTTTGTCACTCCACCCTTGTCATTCCCGCGGAGGCG
>JAZKAK010000049.1:0-3801 GCA_040389165.1 Pseudomonadota bacterium | reverse complement strand
TTTATACTAATTTCACAATGATCTAGAAAGTTAATGCAGCGGGAGGGGCTGATTAGGATTAGCATTGCTTGCGTCTGCGGCATATGTTTCAGCAGCAGAGTTAGAGCAAACTAGTTCATCTTTCACATCTGCAGCAGCTGCCGAAAATGTAGAGGACATTGCAAACGCAGAAAAGCTCGAAAAGGCTAAGCAAAATGAACTATTTGACGCCAAGGCTCTAGCTTCAGAAGAGGGCAAGCTGTATGCGGAATTTGGCTTAACTTTGAAAGGCGGTGAAAACGGCAGGGTATATCTAAAAAGAGTATATCCTCTACCTCTGGCAGCTGATATTGGTGGCATTATCGAAGGCAACGAGAAATTAGCAAACGCGGAATCGCTCATAGAGACTGCTTGCACTTTTGCATTGGAATATCAACTTGGTGCCTGCGTACATAGCTATATTCAGGATTTAATTTTTGGTTTAATAGAAGGTCATTCAACAGAAGAACATTTAAGAAATCTTAATTACTTAATTCATTTCAAACTCGGAACCATAGAAGCTAAAGCAGATTTATCTGTGGCTGATGATTCTTACCGTATTTATCAATCATCAGAAGTAATCAAGGGCGATGCACTATTCCATACTGCACTTCTTCAGGCCCCTGAAGAGTTTGCGATTGAAATTGCAAAGCTGTTAATTGATAATGGCGCAGACAAAAACATTAAGCTTGATGAGGGCAGTACTGTGCTTCATATTGCAACAAGCCGTTTAAAACATAAACTTGCTGAGTACTTTGTTTCAGCTGAAGTTGATGTGAAGGCGATCAATAAGGATGGCCTAACATATGATAAGATGCCACCTATTGCATTAAAACACAGCATTGACGCTGCATTAGAAGAACAAACAGAAATTGGTGAGGCATCTGCAGCGACATCTGCGACTGACCTATAAAGCGTTGCAAATTCGCTTATATAACTCAGCGTGCACATTTCTCCACCTCTGCCATTAAGTTAAGGAACAGCACAGTTTATCCGCCGTTATCCTCGTGCTCCACTTTTTGTCATCTTTGGGCTTGATCTGAAGATGACAATGTGGGAGTCCGAAGATGACAATTTTAGGGTTAGTAATTATAAATTTTAAAATAAATTAATTTTATGACAAATTAAACTCATTTATTTTCTGATCCCATAAAGTGTGATACATTAGCTATAGGATTCGGATAATCTGCATTTTTCTGTCGTGCACGCGCGTGTAAAAAAACAGGAAAGAAATAGGCATGAGGTTAAGGTTATGTTGTTTATAAAATTGCACCAGTACGCCATTTCTTTGGCAGCGCTCACATGCCTTTGCAGAGCAGAAACGATCTCAGCACCGAGCTCTGCATTACAACTCGCGATACCCACGCAACAAAATTTTTTAAAAATTCCACATCCAAAAAAACCATCTCTCTTGACAACAATGAGCGGTGATACGATCAGAAATACACATGTAAACAGAAAATTGTCACTCACCCCTTTTCATAAAATGTCTTCTGATGTCAATCAAATGATTGAAGAGTATGCACATAAGCGACAAAATTTTGTTCAGAAACAAAACCTTAAAACACGCTACGATGAATTGCTGAATGATGCCGATACATTGGCAAAAGAAATCGAAGATGCATCACACGAACACGATATTCATATGGAGCAATTTCAAAACGGGAACATTGAATCCGGCCAACAAGCGGCACGTTTAACGGAATTTATCCAAAGTCGTACCGAACCATTTAATTCACTTTTACTGCGCATGGATCAAGTAATTGATGAAATTACAAAAGAATCGACACTTATGCCCAATCACGTTGAATTTACTGGCGGGCCAATAACACCACGAATAGTGCCCGTTTCATCGCATCGCGTGCCCAAAGAAGCGACTTCTCTTGAAAAAAGAGTTGTAAGCGAAGAAAGCGATCCCGCTGATGCTATTAAAAAACCGGGGATTCTGGGCCCTTTGCGACTCGGCGAAGATGAATTTGGAGAACAGGATTTTTCCAATCAAGGACGGCGCTAACATCGGTTTTTGTGCCCAATTATGTCAGCTATCCAACTTTTTCCGCAAGGCATTCAACGTCTCAATCGTCGAAAGATCGCACCACACCCCGTCAAAACGATGCCCTGCCAAGCGTCCATTCGCCTCGGCGATATCAAAGCAGTCTTTAAATGAAAAACAAGTGCCCTTTGATGGACGGAGCATTTCTGCACAACGGCGCATAAAACTGGGCATGACAACGCGATAACCCACAAAAACATAAGGAGCAGAAATTCCATTGGGTCGATAAGAAAGATGCCGCCCCGACAGATCATAATCACCTGCGCCAGTAAAACCAATACCCTTGGCTTTGCCGCCGATACCGAGCAGAATATCCTCGCTCGATGGTGAGAAATCAGAAAGCAAACGTGATTCGTAGTGATCGTGAGAATCCGAATCAGAATACGCATCAGAATCAGAATCAGAATCAGAATACGCCTCAAAATCAGAATCCGAACACGCATCAAAATCTGCACCTGCGTAGGTATCGCCGTTAACAATCAGAACGGGCGCGCGATCATCGAAAAATGGCAGTGCATTTAAAAAGCCACCCCCCGTTTCAAGGGGTTCTGTTTCGCGGCTAATGTGCACATGCGGGTAATTCTTCTGCAGAAATGATTCGATCAAATCGGGCAGATAATACGCATTAACGACAATTCGATCAAACTTCTGCTGGTGCAAACGGTCAAGCGCGCGGCCAAGACAACACGTACCGTCGTTCATAATCGGAAGTAACGGCTTTGGCGTATCACGGGTGAGGGGGCGAAGCCGCGTGCCCAGACCTGCTGCCATAACCATGGCGTGCTTAAGGGGACGGTGCATCGTTTCCCCGGCGTGCTCAATTATGTTCATATGTGCCTAACCAATGATTTTTTCAATGCTCTCGTCATTGTAAAGAACACCGTTCAGGCAATCCAGAGAAACAATTACTGGATCACCGCACTTGCTTCACAAACGCGTGATGACGGCAGATCCTGCGTATCGCGCCCTGTATTAAGGCGCGCAATGACGGCAAACGTTCGCAAAATCAGTCGTTACTCGTCTACCACAATTGATCTTGCGCGTCCTGTTGATGAGGATGCGTTGGATCCGCAGCTATTTCCCTAAAAGCAGTAAAGGCTATTTCCGTGTCACCAGAAACCTGACTATACAATATTTTTTCTGCTGCATCATATCGACGAGGATGCGCCGAATCCGCAGCTATTTCCCTAAGAGCAGCCTGAGCTATTTCTATGTCGCCCTGTATATACAACAAAGTAAGCAGGCTGCTTGCCGCATCATATCGACGAGGATGCTCTTGATCCTGAGCTATTTCGTTAAGAATACTCAGATAAACTATTTGGTCTTCTTCTCTCAAACACTCCAGATGGCGCTTTGCATCCTCTGCATGCTGCTGCGTTTGGTCTAAAGACATTTCAAAAAGAGCCTTCAAGGCAAAGATTTTTGTTGCCCTATTATCTACACGAACCAGCCCCTCAAGCGCGATGAATCGAGCAGGATGTGTTGGATCTGTCGCTATTTTTTCGTTAATTTTCGTTAGAATCCGTCTTGATTCGCCCTCATTAAACAGTTGACCTAAAGGTTTCCGCACAGTCTCTTTATAATGCGCAGCAATATCGGCAAGTGCGTTGCTTATGAATTCTTGCCTGGTAGGCGCAAAATAAGCAGCTTCCGCCTTTTCTCGAGCTTCTTCTTCCGCAGCTTCCGCCTTTTCTTCTGGGGAAAGCTGAGAATAGTAGTCATCACCGGAA
>JAZKAK010000048.1:0-73756 GCA_040389165.1 Pseudomonadota bacterium | reverse complement strand
TTCAGGACTTATTGCCAAATTACCAATCGTCCGCTTAGGGGACGTTGGTAGTTACTAAATAAACATGAATTGTTGATTTATTCAAAAAAGTTTTGACAATTTTATTTAATTCAAGATACAATTTCATCTATATTAAATTAATTTTTATTCAAAATAGAAGGTTCCGAACGATGCGTATTTCTTTTAAACAAACACTGCTTATGGGCTCGGCCTTATTAATGATGCAATTCCCCCTTGTGGCTATGAACTTAGCTGGTGAAGTCGACGGAGAAAAAAACGGCACTACGGTTCGGTCTGCAGAAGAAGAACAAAAAAAAAGTAGAGGTAAAAAGAAGGACGCCAGTACGGGCACTGCAATTGTCACTCCTGAACCTGTTGTATCACCTACTAGAATACTAACAGGAGATATCTTAACCGTCGGAAATGTACTACGTGCCTTATCAACTGAGCATGCAGCCGCTGCGTCGGCGTTAGCTTTTATGCAAACAACGTCCGCAGTTTCATCTGCTTCCCTCGATGCCTCACCTCTCGATGCAAAGGTTATATCCACACCAAAATTCGCACTACCAGAAATGGACGAGCAAACACTGCAAACAGTCTCACTAAAAGCGACGGTATTATCAACAAATTTCTTTGGGGAAACAGCGCCTGACGGAATGTTGGATATTTTCAAAGGAATAGCATTTCTTTTGACTGAAGGGGCCGAAAAACCAACCGATTCACTCACAGCTGGCATTGAAATCAGCACTATTTCAAGAAGCATAGCACAAGCTGCATGCAGCCTTGTTAGTGGTGAAAAAAGCGGAACCTCTCTCTTTGAACAATTTTCTGCATCTAAAGAAGCATTTACAGAAGGCAGTAAATTACTTAGGGTCGCGACACATAGCGCAGCTCCGCATCCAGATTTCAATGCCATTTATGCAGAATTAATGGATAATTTTTTGAGCACAACAACTACTGAAGATAACGCCCCAACCACTGAGCGCCTAAGAAATATGTATACGTCCTTCAGAGATTTAATTGATACTACGAATGCGAGTATTTCGGCTTATGAAGGTACGAAAAGTGGTGCCACAGCTGACATTAAGCTCGCTGTAAATTCAGCAATAACTCAACAAAAACAAGAAAAAAAGAATATTCAAAGACGTCTAACGGAAATGTTAAAACACTTTTCAACTACACGAACATTTATCATGACAGCACGCAATAACATTGAAGACAGAGAAAAAATAATAGAGGCAACGCCAATAACACTGCTTCAAAGTACTGGCATTATTAGATGGACAAATGAAGCAAACAGTCAATCATTGAAGAATATTAACTACCTAAAGAAAACGATTCTACAAGCAGAGACGCTACTGCATGGCTTATACTCGTTCAAAAGAATTAACAAAGATGTAGACGAAACATCGAGTTCATGGGGAAAAGCAGTCACGGCAACACGCGTTCTTGTGACAACAGCTCTCGGAAAAATTGTAAATGTAACAGACGTGCGCAGACTGCGTAATAGTATCACAGGAGCATCCTATCTTCCGAACCCAACAGACATTTCTACTCTATTTACGCCGCAAAGTTGTTTGGGCGCAACGGATCAAGAAGTCCATGATTTATATACGTCATTTATAAACGCAATGTTAGAGCCAACATTGGCTTTAGAAGACGCTGTACGTGATGGACGTATTCTTTTTATTCCCTCAGTGGAAAGCATTAAACTTTCCGCAGCAGCAGAAGGCGATAGCTGAGCACCATTGACTTTAGGAGACAATTCTTCAGCAATGTCAGTCACGGTTGTCACGGCAGCAGGCGGCGATAAGAAAGAAGAAAAATAAATTTAACCTTATACAGCGCTTTAATAAGCAATCTTCACATCATAACAGTGCTGCGCTTTCATAAAGAAGGCACGGCATTTTTACGCTATCAATCGCCCAGAATATAGCGCAGCACAGCGTTTTGAACCAACGTTCCTTTTGCCGTTAACTGCAACTGCGTTTCACCTGGCAACAGCAGGCCTTCTGTGCGTAGTGCTGCAAGCCGCACATGCTCAGCTGATGTAAATTCACGTTCTAACGAAGAGACTTCAATGCCGGTCGTAAGACGCAGTCCCATCAACAAGCGTTCTTTGAATTGCTCGTCGTGCGTTAAACGTGTGACCGATTGATCGCCCGTCCCTTTATCAAGAACTCCCCTTGCCCACAATTCTGGCGCCTTGATCTGCTGCGTTGCGACCCGGTCACCATTTGCAAGGTGAATACGTCCATGCGCACCGGGCCCTACTCCCACATAATCGCCATAATTCCAATAGGTCAGGTTGTGTTGGCATTCCGCGCCTAAACGTGCATGATTCGATACTTCGTATCCTGGCAAACCGGCTGCCTCTGTCATCTCTTGCGTCATCTGAAACAAATGATATGCCTCATTTTCTTCTGGAATGACAAGCTCTCCACGTTTATGCAATGGTGCAAATGCCGTCCCAGGTTCAATCGTTAACTGATACAGTGATAAATGCTCTGTTCCAAATGTTAACGCTGTTGCAAGCTCTGCCTGCCATGCGTCTTGTGTTTGATTCATGCGCGCATAAATCAAGTCAAATGACACTCGATCAAACGTATTCTGCGCAATCTCAAGCGCTTTTAACGCTTCAGCTGCGCTATGCTTTCGCCCAAGCGCTTTTAAATCAGCGTCATTTAATGCCTGAATCCCAAGCGATAAGCGATTCACTCCCGCCACGCGGTAACCGGCAAAGCGTGCGGCTTCAACCGAACCAGGATTCGCTTCCATTGATATTTCAAGATTTGAGGTCGTCTGCCAAAGCGTCGTTGCAGCATTAATAACCGCCCCTACGGCCTCTGGTGACATGAGGGACGGCGTGCCACCTCCAAAAAACACACTACACAAGGTGCGCGGTTCCATCAAATCACGCGTTCGGGTCATTTCACGAATAATCGCATCGATCCACATATCTTCGGTAATGGTACGAAGAACGTGACTATTGAAATCACAGTAAGGACATTTTGATTCACAAAACGGCCAATGGATATAAAGGGAAAAGGTAGCGTTCGTGTTGAGGTTATGTTTCATCGTTGATCTAGCTTAAATTCAATCCTGCGATTTTTAGCTAATTCTTTTTCATCCTTACCGTCACTCAGTGGCTGATGCTGCCCAAAACCAGCGGCAACCAAATGGCTTTCAGGTATGCCCTTGCTAATAAGATACTTAACAACCGCAATGGCGCGCGCTGATGATAATTCCCAGTTCGATGGATATTGAGGGCTTCTAATCGGCAGATGATCGGTATGCCCATCTATTCGCAAAATCCATGGCAGCTCTTTTGGAATGCTTGCACTAATTTCTTTAAGTGCTGTTACCAGCAGATCAAGTCCTTTTTGCCCTTCAGCACCTAAATCAGCAGAGGCTTTTCCAAACAAAACTTCAGATTGGAATACAAAACGATCACCAACAACACGAATATCCGCACGATTCCCCAATACTTTCTGTAATTTTCCAAAGAATTCAGATCGATATTGACCAATTCGCGTTAAACTCTTATGAATATCATTTTCTTTTGATAACGTCGCATTACTTGCTTTAAGACCATTTATCTGCTCATTAAAATGATTGAGTTCTTCTACTTTTTCGAGCAAAGCCTGATTAAGTTTTTTCGTTAAATCTTGAATCTTGCCTTCTTTTTCTTCCCCAGATGTCTCATAAAGTGTGATCGATTTCAACAAGCGATCAATTTGTCTTTTTAAATATTCAACTTCTTCAAGCACGGAGAGATGTGAATTTTCTTTTTCTTGGAGCGCATCTTTCTTTGATGCCAAATCATGATTAAGTTTAGAAAGTCGCTCATTGAGATCAGACAATAGCTGATCCAGTGCAACCTTCTTTTGTGTTAATGCTTCTTTGGATTCACGCTCAGTTGAAAGTACGCTTGTGAGTTCATGTACTTTCTTTTCAAGAGCACTAACGTTCTCTTCTTTATTCGTTAAGGCATCTGTTAAATATAATTGTGCGACCACGAACATCATCAACACAAAAATAATAACCATCAGAACCGTTGCAAGCGCATCCACGAAGCCCGGCCATATATCAATCGTATGTTGTTTTTTACGAGAACGTCCAAACATTTTTCAAGCCCTAATACGCATTTTCATGAGCATAACAAGTTTTGTAGATAAATACATCCGGCATTTTTATTCGGGCTGCGTTTTAGCGCAAAGTTCAGTCAGTAACGTGCAAATAACACTCAAATCTGGAATGATGATATCAGGAACATCTATCCCTTCAGGCATAGATTCCATGCAAATACCAATAGCCAGCAGATTAGCCGATTTTGCAGCCTTCCAATCAACGGGGGTATCACCAATCATCCAAACATTTCGTGACGGCTGAATATTCAGCTGATCAAGTACTAAAAACATCGGCGCAGGATCAGGCTTATCATATAATGCATCGCCCGCACCTGCAATAGCACCGAAATACGCAGAGAACCCTAGGTGTTCAACTTCTTTTACCAATAAAACTTTTGTTTTGTTACTCACAAGACCAAGCGGAATGCCGAGTACAGAGAGACGTTCTATCAATTCTGGTGCAAATGGTAGCCAGATAAGATCTTCGACATGCCGCTTATGTATATATTCATAAAAATCATCCAACGCAGATTGCCAATCATCAGGAAAAAGTTTGGGAAAGGCTTCACGCCCTGATTCATGACATCGGTCTTTCACTTCTTGCAACGTCCATGGCACAAGCCCTCGCTTTTCAAATACGGCACACATGCCACCGTGAATCAATGGCCACGTATCAACGAGTGTATTATCCCAATCAAAGAGAACAGCTGCTGGGATAGAATGTGTCAACAGAAGGTTCATTCTTTACCTAGCAATTGCGTGCATACAAGCAGCTTTTTCTCATCTGCCATAAATACACCATTCGTTTCAAGTGCTTCTGACTTTATATGCGCCAACGCATGGCTACCACACGTTGAACGAAGCACGCCAACACTCAGTCCGTTTTGCATAATCTCCGTACCACTGGCTGGCGCATTCGTTTCAAATTCAACGCATACAAGCTGGCGTTTACCCAATTTCCGGTAATGCATACGCGCCGTTAATTCTTGCCCAACATAACACCCTTTTTGAAAATCAATGGCGTTCAGTTGATGAAAACCATATTCCATGACAAATCCACGTTCATAGGGAACATCACGTGCACCATCTGGAACACACAAAGAAATACGTCGTTTATCGTAGACGCTAATATCTGTGCTTGCTTGCGTTTGGAGCGCAGTTGTATATATGCGTTTTCCCATATCCTCTGTGCGTGGATCTTGCATGACAAGGGCATCTGATTCAAATGTGGACTCATCGAAGCATGCATACACGCCAATATCCACACGCAAGCCAAGTGTTACGTTTGATCGCAATTTGTACATTGTTAGTTTTTTAAGTAAGGCAATGGCATGTTCTGCCTCAACATCAAGCCAAATATGATCAGCGGCCAGCATAATTGCAAACGCATCATTTATAAATTTCCCTTGGGGATTCAGAAAAACTGTATAAAGGCAAGCACCTGCACGTAAACGCGTCATGTCATTCGTCGTCAATCCTTGCAGATATGCGACTGTGTCCTCACCTTTAATTTCAATGATGGTGCGATGCGTAAGTGCGATAAGCGTCATGAATATTTTCCATTTCTTGAACGGACGTAGTTAATTGGCTGCATCTAAAAGCAGCATACGTGTTTCATGATTTCAACAAAAGAAATAAAAACAACAGACTCAGAAGGACCATCTTTTGCGAACTTACCCAAGCACAATGTCGATTCAAAAAAGAAGCTTTAAACATAAAGTTGTTATCACGAATTCAATTAAAATTGCAGCGCAAGACATTGAAATGGCACAATTTGTTGTGAATAATGCATAATCTTACCCCAAAGAATGAGTTGCGAAGCAGCCGCCTCTGCTCTATTATCGTGTTGTCCATTGTAAATACGTCTAATAAACAAAAAAACCAGCCGAAAAAACGGCATCAACACAGCAATTAACGACATCTTTAGGAGCACCTCTTATGACCAAAAAAGTTCTCATCCTTGGTATCAACGGTTTCATCGGAAGCGCGCTTACTGAATCTATTTTAAAGAATACAGATTGGCATGTATACGGCATGGACATGTCTGACAATAAACTAAGCGATTGCATCGGACATCCGCGTTTTCATTTTGTTGAAGGCGACATTACAATCAACAAAGAGTGGATTGAATACCATGTTAAGAAATGCGATGTCATATTGCCACTTGTAGCAATTGCAACCCCGTCAATCTATGTAACAGATCCACTTCGCGTGTTTGAACTCGATTTCGAAGCAAATCTACCAATCATCCGCCAATGCGTGACCTACAAAAAACGCGTTCTCTTCCCGTCAACATCAGAAGTCTACGGCATGAGCACGGATGAAGAATTTGACGAATATACTTCGCCATTGATTCTGGGATCGATCGAAAAACAACGCTGGATATACTCATGTTCCAAGCAATTGCTCGACCGTGTTATCTATGCGTATGGCGTTCAACACGGCCTTGACTTCACCTTATTCCGCCCCTTTAACTGGTTAGGCGCAAAGCTTGATAGCATTTTTGCGGCTAAAGAAGGTTCATCGCGTGTTGTCACGCAATTTATCGCCGATATCTTGCACCATCAACGCATCAAACTTGTGGACGGCGGCCATCAGCGAAGGTCATTTACCGATATTGACGATGGAATAGATGCACTCATCAAGATTATTGAAAACAAAGACAACAAAGCCTCTGGTCAGATTTTTAATATTGGCAACCCAAACAACGATATTTCTATTCGCGAACTAGCTGTGATGATTGTTGATTTAATAAAGACCTATCCAGCGTATGCAGACATAGCAAACCGCGTTGTCATTGAAGATGTGTCATCGAGCGACCACTATGGTAAGTACTTCCAAGATATCGCACGTCGCGTGCCAAAAATTGAGCACATCCAAAATGTTCTTGGCTGGACACCGAAAGTTGGCATTAAAGAAGCGCTTCGGAAAACCCTAGACTATCACCTTTTACGACCATCAAGTGAACTTGATAGTCAACTTGGAAATGATTGAGAAACATATGACGTCACTTAAACAAAAAATTGTTGGTCTTAAAATTGACGTCGACACAGAACGTGGCACACGTATAGGCGCATTAAATCTAATGCATTTACTTAATGAACGTGATCTCAAGGCAACATTTCTCTTTTCAATGGGGCCAGATAACACAGGACGTGCCATTCGTCGTATTTTTCAACCTGGATTCTTTCAAAAAGTCAGTCGTACGAGTGTGCTCAAGGTCTATGGAATTCGCACGCTGTTAAATGGACTTTTAGGAAATGGGCCTCATATCGGCAAACGGCATGGCTCTATCATGCGTGAAATAGCTGCAGCAGGGCATGAAGTAGGCGTGCATTGTTATGATCATAATGCATGGCAAGATAAGCTTAGCTCATGGACAGAAGCACGCACTCGTGAAGAAGTTAATCATGCTGTTTCCGCGTTTACACATGTCTTTGGCCGCAGACCTCGTACGATGGGATCTGCAGGCTGGCAAGCCAATAAAGCAAGCCTTTCAGCATATGACGAACATTCCTTAGCGTATGCAAGCGATACCCGTGGAACGAAAGCCTTTTATCCAATTGTCAATCGTCGCACGTTTAAAACATTACAAATACCAACAACACTACCAACGCTAGATGAACTTATTGGACGGCCAGAATATCCGACAGATCAACTGATAAATGTGTATCATGAACATATAAAGAATCAATCATTGAATGTCTTAACAATTCATGCAGAGCTTGAAGGCATGAGTTATATCGATTGGTTCACGAATTTCCTCGATGACTCTATCGCCAAGGGCATTACGTTTATTCCAGTTGAAACAATTGCTAATGACTTACTAAAAGAAAAAGAGCTCTTACAAGAACTTCCCATGGTTCAAGGCGCCATCGATGGAAGGTCAGGCACACTCGCTATGCATGCTCGTTAAATTATATACAAATTATATTTTTGTCTTTTAATGCATCTGCAGAAAAATCTTGATTTATCAGCTCAGTTACCTTATGTTACAAAGTGTAATGTCCCCTTCGTCTAGTGGCCTAGGATACCACCCTCTCACGGTGTAGACACGGGTTCGACTCCCGTAGGGGACGCCAAATTGCCATTTCATGACGTTTATCCATTTATGTAGTTCCCAAAACGATGGGCCTCATACTATTTGCATGCCTCACCTATTACACGTGCCCTTTTGGCAAGGTAAATATAAATTCACTTCCACCTTCAGTGACAGATTTAACATAAATCTTACCAAGATGCGCATGCACGATCTTTTGACAAATAGCCAGCCCTATGCCAGAACCTTCGTATTGGTTTTTACTATGAAGACGCTTAAACATGCTGAAGATGCTTCTATGATATTCTTTTTCAATTCCTATCCCATTATCACGTATATGAAATTCCCAAAAATAGGTTTTTTCAATGGCGAATAGGTCAATAATTAATGGTTTACTTGCATGGAATTTTAAGGCATTTTCAATCAGATTAGCAAAGAGCTGAGTAATCTGCGTGGGTTCGCCTAAAACTGAAGGTAAAGGAGCAATCTTAAAGCAGGCATCTACTTCTCTTACGCTGCAATCCAACGTTTCCATAATCTTACCAACGATATCGTTTACGTCTAACAAAATTTTATCATGATTTGTTTGAGCTGAGATCTTAGAATAAAGCAGAACATCTTTGATAAGTGTGTTCATACGATCAATTCCTTTTAGAATATGGCTCACATAAAGTAAAGACTCTTCATCGTACCGAGCTGAGTTGCGACTGAACAGCAGGTGGATGAAATTTGATATGCTACGTAGTGGTTCTTTTAAATCATGCGAGCAAACATGCGCAAATCTTTCAAGCTCTTGGTTTGATCTGATTAGATTTTCAACAGTCGTTTTAAGGTTTTTTTCATTCTCTTTGTGTTCGGTAACAACATTTGAGTAGATAATTATACCCCCAATGTCTCCGCTCACGTCATACCATGGGTGAATCGCGCCTTCTAACCATATGGGTTGCTCAAAATAGTCAACAACTTCTTCCGGAACAGATTTGACAATTTCTCCACGTAGGGCACGTTGATGACGCTCTCTCCATTCCTTAGGCTGAGACGGAGACGTTTCATAATGAGACCTACCGATTATATTGTAACTTTTCTCGGTAAATCTAAATTCCTTTCTCCAGGCATCACTTGCAAATTTATAACACATATTAGTATCAAACATCGCCACAGGTACAGGTACTTGCTGGATAAAGAATGAAAGCATATTATCCAACTCACTTGTGTTTGCCTGTAGTTTTTTAATACTAATAATATGAGTTGCTGCCCCAGCAAAAGGTTCTAGAAAATCCAATAACGCATCATCAAAGGGCTCACTTCGTTCTATCACAACCACACCTTGCTGGTGAAAGGGCAAATCCAAATGAATACCTAATAACGATCTGTTATTTTTATGATCAATACAATTTTTTTTCTGATTTAATACGAAATTAACAAAATTAAGTTTCTCGAGATCTGACATTAACAGATTTGAATCTTCAATATCTAAATTGTACAAAGATGGATCATTACTATTAACGAATTCATTGTTACGATTATTGAAATTGGTTGACGAATTAAATAAGAGTAATGCATGGGAAGAGCAAGTGAGTTTTTCGAAAGACAGCAGGATCTCAGCACACATTTCATTAAGCGTAAGATCAGCTCTGTTACACTCTTTAATACGTTTAATCTCAGCAAACAAATATTTTGTTTGTATCAGAGAGAGCTCTGCTTCTTTAATTTCGGTAACATCTGTGCACGTTCCAACCGCGCGTATTGGATAGCCCTCGTCATCGAATTCAATAATTTTTCCTCTTACAGCAACCCATCGCCAAGTTCCATCTCGGCAAAGTTTGCGACTTTCGGTACTTACATACAGTGTTTTTTTTTCTTGAATTTCCTCATACGCACGTATGATTTTTTTCATATCCTGAGAATGCGTTAAAGCTCGCCAAGCAGTATAGGTTTGCGTTAGATCATGTGT
Source organism: Pseudomonadota bacterium (assembly GCA_040389165.1). GTDB lineage: Bacteria > Pseudomonadota > Alphaproteobacteria > Paracaedibacterales > CAIOTO01 > CAIOTO01. The sequence continues at coordinate 63,633 of JAZKAK010000048.1, read as the reverse complement.
ATTAAATGCTAATAAATCGGCTAAATAAGCGCATAAGACAATTCTATCCTCTTTGATATTCCATTCGAAAAAACCAAATTGAAAACGTTCTGATATGTCTGTTGAAGATAAAAGTCCATCTTTAAGCATTTTTTCAAGTAACATTAATGTACGCTCCTATTTTTATTAATACATATCATCTTGTTGAGCCTCGTCGCTCATGACAAATTTACACTTTTTTTTCACTCAATTAGTATCATTTTCATCTTTAAAAAAATGGTTGAAAACAATGAAAAACCTCAACTTAACGTTCAGCCTGTTTTCGGTCATTATGCTCTTAAATCTTTCTAAGCATTTAGGTGACACAATGAAACTTGAAAACACGATAATATCTAAAGTTCCACGGCCATCACGCGCTTTCCAAATGGGAATTCTTCACCATATTGAATGCCGCTTCCAAGAACTAGCACAAACATCTTGTTCAAACGCACGGCATGTGAAAGAACAGATTTGCAAATCAAAAGCATTACTTTTAGATATGCGTCATATCGTTCTGTATCAATCTTTCGATTATGATATACGCGAAAAAATCATGATGCGCACTGACGCTATTGTAAATTATATAAACTCCTACATGAATGCAATCAACATAACAAAGTTAAAAATGCCTACTCAAGAGTATGCCGCCGCCTATGCGTAACATATTTTAACGATTGGACTGAAGGGGAGACTTTTATAAGGTCTCCCTCTCGTAATTTATTAAGCTTAAAAAATAGCTTCGACTACGCCAGCAAGCCATGCGATCTATTTGGAAGAACAACTGACTTAGCCCAATACGAGGCTAATGACTCAATACTATTTTGAAAAACATCGTAATCAAACGGTTTACAAATGTATCCCGAAGCGTATGCTTTATAACACAAGATCATCTCTTGAAAATTGATGCTATTCGTCATAATAATAACTGGAATATCACTCATATCTCGATCACGTTTAATCTCACGCAGCACAGTTGCGCCATCGCGTTTTGGAATGTTTAGATCAAGCAAAATAATATCTGGTCTTGGAAAATCAACAGATGTACTTTTATTACGCAAGAAATCCAATGCAACAACTCCGTCATGTACGGTAAATAAATTTACAGAAACAGAACATTCATCAAAAGCGCGACGTGTTAAAAGCTCATCCGCAGCATCATCTTCAACAAGCAGAATATTGAGCACGCTTTCACGATCAGGCACAATTACATCACCTGCCACGCGTTCTGTTTTTTTCTTAAAGGCTGAAAAACCTTGAAAAAAATAACTTGGCTCAACACCAAGTATTTCCCCTAAATGATAGAGCGTAATTGCCGAAACACGAGACTGTGCTTGCTCATATTTTTGAATTTGCTGGTGTGAAACACCAAGTTTCTCGGCAAGATCTGTTAAGGTCAAACCCAATTTTTGACGTTTCTCACGTAAACGTTTTCCAATATAATGATCTAGATCTTTTTGTGGCTCAATCATTTCTTCCATATTATATTCCTTATCTGCCGATGTTTACAGGCCATACATTATATTTATTTGAATTTATGAAAAAATACTATTATATTCATCGACTCAAATCAATTTATTTTTCGCTTAGCGCAATTCTATGGTGGTAATCCTTTAATATGTTCGCAGCATATATCAAGTGAACATGTTTTCTGAAAATGAAATTAGTCTGGAATTTCAATCAGATCAATAAAAATAATATTTATTTTTAAATTAATTATTTTGAAATATGATGTCGCTAATTCAAGCTAAGACTTGCGCCTTGAATCTGTTCTTCAATACGCGTATATCTTAAGTTATATAAAACACCTAATTTAAGCGCATCTTTTGACAGCAAAAAACCCTTCATCTTCCCCTTCTTACGATGGATTCATCCACCTTCGCGTACACTCGGCCTATTCCCTGACCGAGGGGGCAATTTTGATGAAGAGCCTGCCAAAACTCTGTCAAAAACATAATATGCCTGCCGTTGCATTGACAGACACCAACAACATGTTTGGGGCATTGGAATTTTCAATGGCTGCTGCAGATGCAGGGGTGCAACCCATCATCGGCTGCCAACTAACGATTGATCTGTCAGCATTCTATCCAAAGATTACAACGACTCCATCGCCGATGGTATTTCTGGCACAAAATGAAGCTGGCTATATGAACCTGATGAAGCTAGTGAGTCTCGCCTATTTCAAGGAACAAGGCTTAATTGGGCCGCATATCACGATGACTGAGCTTGCAAAGCACAACGATGGCGTGATGTGCTTGACCGGTGCACACGAGGGATCCTTAGCGCAGCTTTTGCAACTTGGAACGGAAGATTTGCGCAAAGAATATGCTGAGACGTTTACGAAAACGTTGCTCGATCTATTTCCGAACCGTTTGTATATGGAATTGCAACGTCACGGCATTCCTCTTCAACAGCAGCTGGAACCTGACTTCCTTGACCTTGCAATCCGGTTTGATATCCCTCTTGTCGCGACAAATAACGTATTTTTTGATACCCCCGATATGTACAATGCACACGATGCGCTGCTCTGTATTGCGGCTGGCACCTATGTCGAGCAAGATCAACGTCGCACAGAAACACCGCGTCATTATTTTCGTTCCGCTGCTGAGATGAAAGAAGTATTCTCGGATCTTCCTGAGGCCGTTCAAAACACGGTTCTAATCGCCCGTCGTTGTCACTATAGACCCCTTCCACGCAAACCTATCTTACCAAGTTTTCCAACAGAATCAGGGCGAAGTGAAACAGAAGAGATGTGGGATCAATCTCATGCAGGTCTTGAAAAGCGTTTGCTTGAAGAGGTTTTTAATCGCTTCTCAGCTGAACAACATGAAGAACTCCGCACGCAATATATTAAGCGCTTGCGGTACGAGCTTGGCATTATTGAGCGAATGGGGTTTCCTGGGTACTTTTTAATCGTATCGGATTTTATCACATGGGCAAAAGATAAAGGCATTCCCGTAGGACCTGGACGTGGATCGGGTGCAGGATCACTTGTCGCATGGTCACTGTTGATTACTGACATGGATCCTATCCGATTCAATTTGCTGTTCGAGCGTTTCTTGAACCCAGAACGTGTTTCTATGCCTGACTTTGACGTAGACTTTTGCCAAGATCGCCGTGACGAGGTGATTCGGTATGTATGCGAAAAATATGGTATGGATCGTGTGGCGCACATTATAACGTTTGGTAAATTACAAGCACGCATCGTGATTCGTGACGTTGGGCGTGTGCTGCAAATGCCATACGGACAGATCGATCGCATCTGTAAGATGATCCCAAATAATCCAGCGAATCCAATGACGTTGGCACAATCAATTGAGCATGAACCCTTGTTAAAACAACAGCGAGATGATGACGAAATGGTTGCACGTTTAATGGACATGGGGATGAAACTTGAAGGGCTTTACCGTCATGCCTCTACCCATGCCGCGGGTGTTGTTATTGGTGATCGCCCACTTGATGAACTCGTGCCGCTGTACCGTGATGAGAAGTCCGACCTCGCCGTAACGCAATTCAATATGAAATATGTTGAAACAGCAGGTTTGGTAAAATTCGACTTTTTGGGACTTAAGACGCTGACCGTTGTTGAGTCGTGCTGTCAACTGGTGCGAACGCTAACCGGCGAAGACTTTCGTATCCACGCTATTCCACTGGATGATCCAGCGACGTTTGCGCTGCTCTGCCGGGTTGAGGCTGTCGGTATATTCCAGTTAGAAAGTGCGGGTATGCGTGATGTGCTGCGCCGCCTGCAGCCTGACCGATTCGAAGATCTAATTGCCCTTGTGGCATTGTATCGCCCTGGTCCAATGGATGACATTCCACGTTATTTAGCATGTAAGCACGGCGAAGAAGCCGTTACGTATCTGCATCCACTTTTGAAAGATATTCTTGAACCAACGTATGGCGTTATGGTCTATCAAGAGCAGGTTATGCAGATCGCACAAGTATTGGGCGGCTATACGCTTGGCGCCGCGGATTTATTACGTCGCGCGATGGGTAAGAAAATTAAATCCGAAATGGATGCACAGCGCGCACTGTTCACTGAGGGCGCCATTAAAAATGGTATTAAGCCGAATATCGCATCGCAGATTTTCGATCAAATGGCAAAATTTGCGGGGTATGGTTTCAATAAATCGCACTCGGCGCCATACGCATTGCTCGCGTATCAGACAGCCTATCTTAAGGCAAATTATCCATTACAATTCTTTGCAGCGACCATGACATTGGATATGCATAATACAGATAAGTTGAACGTGTATCGGCAAGATCTTGATCGCCAAGAAATACCGCTGTTGCCCCCAAGTGTGAATACGTCGGGCGTGAACTTTAACGTAGAAGAGGACGGCATCAGATATGCGTTGGCTGCGTTAAAGGGTGTAGGCGCACAGGCCATGGAATCACTTGTCGCAGAGCGCACAAAGAATGGGCCGTTCAAAACATTACGCGATTTTGCAACACGTATTGATCCAGGTGTTATTAATAAGCGGCAACTTGAAAACATGGTGAATGCAGGTGCGTTTGATTGTTTACATGATAATCGCCATCAATTAAACCAGGGCTTAGAAGCGTTGCTTGGCATCGCGCAACAAATACGGTCCGAAAAAGCAAGTAAGCAAAAGATGCTGTTCGGCAATACGGCAAGTGAGACAGAAAAAGATGTGCCTTTGCCAAATGTGATGGAATGGACGCCGCTCGATCGTTTGCAAAAAGAATTCGATGCCATTGGCTTTTATTTAAGCGCGCACCCATTGGACATGTACAAAGATGTGCTGGATCAATTGGGCATCGTGAAGTCGTGTGATTTGCTTGAACGTGCAACAAGCAGCAACCAATCGATCGCGCTTGCTGGGATTATATTAACGAAACAAGAACGTACATCCAAAAAAGGCGATCGCTTTGCGTTCGTGTCGTTGACTGATTTAAGCGGCGTATTTGAAGTTGCATTCTTTTCAGAAGCCTTTGCAGCCGTGCGCGATAGGCTGATTCCAGGGCAGGCCGTGTACGTAACAGGAAACTTGAAAGCGGATGGTGATGATAATTTCAGATTCACTGGCCAAGGTCTTGAACCACTCGATAACAAAGCTAAAGTTGATTCGCTTGAATTGCCCATTGACCCTGCGAAAGCGAATATACCGCATCTGGCCGAGATTGTCAGGAATCTTAAAAAAGGTCGGACGGCGTTACATTTCTTAGTACCGGTTGCCGGAATTGGCACGATCAAAGCGACGCTTGCCGGCACATTCGATGTGACGCCGAATCAAAAGGCGACGCTGCAGCAGGTGTGTGGGTAAAACACCCAGACACCTGTTTAGTCATCGCATTTTTACTTTTCACCACTAAGCTTTCTGCTTAAATGCAAAAATTTCTTCTGGATTTGAATCTGATTTATTTAGAATTATAAGAGCTTCATCAATAAATTTTTTATTCACATCTGTTATTCTATTGTCTTTTAGAATCTTATTACAAATACGAATAGCTTCAGTTCTGCCTTCATCAACGTTCATATTTGAGAGACGCGTACAATGACAATACATGTACACAAGGCCATAATTGATTTCAAACCAATCTTTTCCTGATAATTCAGGATGATCCATGAAATCTTTTGCAAGTTCCAACACGGCAGAAATAACATTCTTTCCATCTTCAGGTACAAAGTTTTTGTCTTTTGTGAAAATATAAAGCATTGCTAGCTTTGATCTAACTTGCTTTTGTTGATCCATGTTTAACGTCTTATCAGTGAGTAATTCTTTAAAGAGTAAATGAGCGTTTTTGTGCATTGTTTCTTTTGTTCGTTCATAGCTTTCATTTGCATACTGAACGGCAAGCATTAATCGTGCAACAAAATATTCGGACGGATAAAGTTTGCTTTCTTCATTAATCTGGTGCTGCAATTGACGCGCTCTGAATGTGGATTCCATCTCTGAAAGACCAGACTGCCCATTTAAATATCGAAAAAACAATTTTTTCTTACATTGAAAACCTATAGTTGGCGAAGTGTGCGGACTATTTGCCTCTCTTAGATAGTTTTCAGTTACATCCCGCTCAGATACTGTGCACGCTGCAATACATAGGATAGAGCACCCCAGAGCAAGTATGCGCACCATGTTTAAATAATTTTTACTCATCAATATATACCTAATTAAATTACAATTCATCAATACAACTTATATATCATATATAAAAGAAAATGTATATATAAAATTTACAACCTTCATTATATTTTCGATTGCAGGCATTGGCACGATCAAAGCAACCCTTTCTGGCATGTTTGATGTGATACCGAATCAAAAGGCGACACTGCAGCAGGTGTGTGGGTAGAGGAATATTTCAGCCCTTTATCTTCATTTACTAAACACTCACCGCAATCCCCAAAGTTGATAGAGTCGTTGCTGATGATTTTGCCATATCGCTAAAAGATACCAACTATTAGGATGTTCTATATAAACATTTAGACTTGCTATCCCATTTTTTCTAAGATCAGTAATTAATCGATTATACTCAGATGTTTCAAGATAGTTTCCTTTATAGCGTGGCTCCAGCCTATTAAACCATTCACCAAATACTAATTCTGCCGCTGATTGTGTTAAGCGATAGGTTTGTACTATCTGGCCATTGTGTATGTGCGCAGGATGAGTGATAGGTCTTTGTTGCACATTAGATATATGTGTGTAGTCGACGACAGGATATTGCCTGTTAGCATCTATATTAAAAGTTACGTGTTTTTCTTTTTCTACAACCGGATGCATGGCAACTGTAGTGTCTGACACTGCTGGCTTAACAATGATGACTCTTGCCAGATCAAAGGTCTTTCGCTTTAATCTAAATATGCTGCAATAGTTGCGGTTTTTCCATATAAATCGCACCTGGTTTTTCTGCCTATTATACAAGATATCTTCTGGACCTGATTCATATTGCATTGAAATATGTGATATTTCATTATATGTCACAAGAGAAAGTTGAATATTAGGATTGATTCGTCCATATAAATCACGCAGCTTTCTATTGATTATGTCAATGACGACTGGAACGCGTGAATTCACGGAAGGAGCAATGCTTGAATTCACAGTCGTTGGCGTCAACTCAGCAGCAGCTATCGTTAGGTTATCATCGGATTCTTGAAGAGCAAATGTTTTTTTCTTTGGCCAAAGCAAACTAGAAGCTTTATCCGTTTTCCAGACGAGTCTTACCTGATTTTTTTGACTGTTATAGAAGAAATCCTTTGGGCTTGACTCATAGAGCATCGATATATGTGATATTTCTTCATACGTTGCAGGGGCAAGCTGAATATTAGGGTTCATAACACCATAGTCATCATGAAGCTGCTTATTAATTTGATGAACAGCCGGATAATAAGTGCTTTGGTTTGCATACATCGTATTTTGTTGCGAATCATCAGGTGTCTGCGAGAAATGCACATGATTCACAACGTGACTAAGTGAAGCTGCCCTTTGATCATCAGGCAGCTCTGATGCGAAACAAACCTCGTGAGCAACAAGCAAAGAAAGTGTTCCGCCACAAAGACTCTTTGAATATTTATTCATCACACAACCCCTATTTGTTTTAAAATAAAGTATCTGTATGTTTATTTTAATATAAAATGATTAATGATAGGTTAACACTATTGTTTAAAAAAACAATACAGCGCATGAGCCATTAAAATAAAAAAGCAGCATTCTGAAATTTCCAGGATGCTGCTTTAAAAGATAGCATTAGCTAGGCGCTAAGCGTTTTGTACTTATTGTGGAATTGCTTGAACCCATGCATAGGTAGCTTTTGGCGGATAAAATTCTGAAAGATTGAAATCACCTTCATGCTCATATAACGCATATCTAGCAGCTGCCATTGCTTCGGCATCAGGTGCATCTGAACGAACTAATAATGCCACATGTGTCGGGATTGTTCTTTCAATCGGCAAAGGACGTGCTTCATCAACTAGCCTGCAACAGTGAGCAAATGCATTCTGATGAAATTCAGTAAGATAAGCCGTCATTCTATCCATATTAGTCATTAAGCTATACGTTGCCAAACCACGATTAGCAATTCGTGCATTATCTTCACCCGTAATATTTAGACTGCGGATAAAGGCTTGAATTCCTGCATGGTCTTCTGGGTTATAACCAATGGCTGGAAGTCGTCCAAATATAAGTGCAGCTACCATCTCGTTTGACTCAGCATCGCGCACAGTTAAGGCATGCCATGCATTTCCACTATTACGACGTGCAATTTGATTGTCAAAGACATCTGCTACGCATGGCACACGCACCAATGCATCATGCTGAGTGTTATGTGCTTCTCTAAGTATTTCAAACTCAGCTTTATCTTCTGCCGTTACAGATGCATGTACAAAGTTTCCTTGTTGGAAATTAACTGTAAGCACCTCTGGAGCTACAGCAATAAATTCAGCCGCCCATGTATTTGTCGTCAGCACGGCAACAGCGCATAGTAATCTTTTAAACGTTTTAATCATTATTATTCTCCATTCTTTAATGTTTTGTTTTTTAAATTATTTTTCCACGCAAACAATCATGCAAATGCAAGATCCCAAGCACGTTATCTTTAGCACAACTTTGATCGACGACAAAGACGTTTGTGATTGATTTTTTCTCAAATAATGCAAGCGCATCGCCCATCAATGCTTCCGGGGCAATAGTAGCTGGGCTCTTAGTCATGACATCAATTGCTTTTAAGCTAAGTAAATTGTCACTCATATGACGACGCAAATCTCCATCAGTGATAATCCCAACAAGGCACTTATTATCACCTACAATTCCGACACAGCCAAAGCCCGAGGCAGACATACGCATTAAACATTCCGTCATTGGCGTGTCAGACGGCGCTAAAGGCACACGCTCTCCGTGATGCATAAAATCTTTGATTGATCGTAGCTGATGCCCCAGATTCCCACCCGGATGAAAGGTATTGAAATCTTGTTTTGTAAATCCACGCATCGACAACAAGGCTACTGCCAGAGCATCACCCAACGCCATCGTAAGGGTTGTTGACGTCGTGGGCGCAAGTCCCATTGGACACGCCTCTCCAACATCGGGTAATACCAACGTGATATTTGAATGCGTTGCTAACAAGGATGCGCTTTTCGATGTAATTGAAATAATAGGTAATTGCAAGCGATGCGCATAATGAAAGAGTGCATGCAACTCGTTCGCCTCGCCTGAATATGAGATAAGCAACAATGTGTCATCTTTTGTAATCATACCTAAGTCACCGTGTCCGGCTTCTGCCGCGTGAACAAAGAATGCGGGCTGCCCAGTTGATGCAAACGTCGCGGCTATTTTACGCCCAACATGCCCGCTTTTCCCAACGCCACTTACAATAAGCCTACCTTTTGTGTCTGCAATCGTCGTGACGGCTAATTCAAACGCGGTACCAAGCGATTCGGCTAACGCATAAAGTCCCTTCGCCTCATGTATAAGAACATCATGTCCCTTTTGAGCAATTGTTTGATTCATTTCATTCTTCGACGCATTAGTAACCACTTGAATACCCACTTTTTATTATCTTTTATATTCTATTATCGAGAAGACGATTCTAAAACATTTTTACAAAAACAGATCATATCATCTTTACATAGATTTTCACACTTATCTTTCCTAAGCGCCTTTTGAATACGTAAGATTAATGCCTTTATAAATAATGGGTGACAGGCCAGACTTGGCACGCGGCCATAAAAAGATGCTCCATTAGCCAATGCTAAGTCACGATAATCCTGATCAAGCTCAACAAGTGTTTCCGAATGATCAGATACAAAGGCTACAGGCACTACAATAATAGGACGCTTTTGCGCAGCAGCCCCTTTAATCACAGTGTCCGTTGATGGCTCAATCCATTTTTTTGGGCCAACACGACTTTGATAACAAATAGTGGTATCGAATACATCGCCAAAACGCACTCTTAATTCGCGTTCGATGTGCATTGCTGTCTGTTCGACCTGACACTGATATGGATCACCCGCATCAACAATCGACTGCGGCAAACCATGTGCTGATAATAAGATCATGGGCCGAACATGCGCCAAGGCTTCATTAATAAGAGGCATTGATAAATCAGCAAATGCAGCAACTAAATTGGTATCGGTTGGATAACAACCAATACTGTGCGTTGGAATAGAAGACAGCCCTGCTGTTTGCCATGCTTTGTTCCAATCATCAATAGACGATCCTGTTGTTGTTGTCGAAAACTGCGGATATAAAGGCAAAAGAACAATCTCATCAGGTGCAAAATCAAATACCTCCTGCACAACTTCAGCCGACATGGGGTGCCAGTAACGCATACAAACAAATACGCGTGCGTCCATCCCTTCAGCGATTAGGGCTGCCCCTAGTGCCTTCGCTTGCGCCACCGTATTAGGAAGCAATGGCGATCCACCGCCCATACGCGCATAAATGCCACGTGCTTTATTGGCACGCAAGCCTGATATTAATTTTGCAAGCAGGTAACGCAGCACCTTAGGCATACGCAAAATTGCTGGATCATTGAATAAATTAAACAGGAACGGTCTTACAGCCGCCAGGGTATCTGGTCCACCCAAATTAAACAGAACAACTGCAATTTTTGACATAATTTCACCTTGATTAAGCTTTACTCGTCATCAGCACTTCGTTGTGCGCGACGCCAGTGGGTGACATTCTTATTGTGGCCATCAAGCGTCTCACTAAAACGATGCCCACCGACACCGTTAGCGACGAAGTAAAGATCCTTGGTTGTATCGGGTGCTAATACAGCCAACAACGCAGCCTTTCCAGGACAAGCAATAGGCTGTGGAGGCAAGCCAGAGGTCGTATACGTATTCATTGGCGATTGCTCAGCCAAATCACGTTTACGCAACTGACGCCCCAATGGTTGTTTACCATTCGTAACGGCATATGAAACAGTTGGATCTGATTGCAAACGCATCTTTTGTGCCAAACGATTCAGAAACACACCTGCGATATGCGCACGTTCAGCAGCTATGCCTGTTTCTTTTTCCACAATAGACGCCAATGTTAATAATTCCAACTCTGATTTTATCCCCATCTCTGCAGTTCGTGCTTTACTCGCAGCAGAACTTTCCCATAATGTCTTCACTGTTGTTTTCATTGATAATTCAATCCGCTTCAGCACGACCTCGCGCTTATCGCCATAACGCACAACATACGTTTCAGGTAACAGCATACCCTCAGACGGCAACAGAAATATTCCGCCGGTTAAAAAAGATTGTTCATTTAGATAACGCACAATCTCAGCAACAGTTAAACCTTCAGGAATTGTAACTTTATATACAGGCGCCTTTTTAAGCACGTCAATAATATCGATAATATCCATGCCCGATTTAAATGTATATGTACCAGGCGCGAACGCTTTTTTATGGCTCAGAGAAATACCCAATAGAAATTTCCAAGGATGGGTGAGCACGCCCGCATTAACAAGGCGCCGTGCTATTTCAGCGCTATTAGAATAGGGGGGAACTTCAACTGTAATTAAAGGGAGAAGTGATGCAGGGGCTTTCGACGCATTCGCCGCATAAGAAGATAGGATAAAGAAGATATTCAGAATAGAAAAAAATAAGAGAGCTCTACTTTTCACATGAAAACCTAACTCTTAGAATTTACGTGTATCGCACACAAAGAAGAGGGAAAAATGGTGGTCACAACAGGGATTGAACCTGTGACCACTACAATGTCAATGTAGTGCTCTACCGCTGAGCTATGTGACCATTTTCACTATAGAATGTTTATCAAGTTTTTCACGGTTTTGCAAGAACATTATAGCAAGAGCGCATGTTTATAGTGCTATTTTTCTGGCCATAAATCAAATGATTCTGAACTTTTATTTTGCCGAAAAGTTATCCCCAAAACCTGTGGATAAGTCTGTGTATAACCTGTAAATAAAGTGTTAATAATGGCTAATTCATTCAGTTCCATAGAGGGTGATTAATTTTTAATCACGCAAAAGAACCCGCAGTTTTATTGAATTTTTAACACAAAATGCAACTGGCAGTTATCCTTGTGTCAAGCATATAACGTAAAAAAATAAGAAAAAAAATTGTGGATAACTTTAGGGAAAAATGTATCTTTTGAGAGTGTTTATATGCAGAAAAATGATGTATTGAGGGGAGTTAGTAAAAAGAACATCAAAAGCTTACTCTCCCTATTTCACTGTAATACAATTTACTTAATTATCAGAATCGCTCTCTGGCCTAAACACATTGGCCGTCACGCTAAAAAAACTAAAATGCCATGTCTTCGAGCATTAATGTTACAGAATTTCGCCCGCCGAATGTATCGTTCTTAATTGTCACAACAACATCAAAGGGTTGTTTCCTGGCGCGCTTTAAGGCAGATTCAACTGGAGTGCCCGTCACCCTAAACGCCATCAGCTTTGCACCAGCCCCTGTCTCGTCTTGAATACGGCATCTGAAATGTGACCCATCACCAATGGGTTCGGCATAAGGCATTGTCACGTTTTGTATCATGAAGCGTGGCTGTGCATTGCCGGCTCCAAAGGGTTCCAGCTTTTGCAGTTCCTCAATTAAGGCAAGCGTTGCCCCTCCAACCGATATCATTCCATCAATATTAAGTATTGGCAGAGATGACTTTGCTTTCGCGCCGAGCTCTGTATTCAAAAAATCATAGAATGCATTATATTGATCGCGTAGAACAGTAAATCCTGCAGCCATCGCATGCCCCCCACCTTTATCAAGCAACCCCAACTGAACTGCCTTAATCATTGCTTCGCCCATAATAACACCGGGCACAGATCGCCCTGATCCTTTGCCAATATCAGCATCAAACGCAACAACCAACGCTGGCTTATGGAAACGTTCTTTAAGACGACTTGCAACGATACCTATAACGCCGGGGTGCCAACCTTCGTTATGAACCAGCAAAATCGGGTGTTGATCGAGGTTTTCTTGCTCGACTTGTTCTAGCGCTTGCGCCAACACCAAACGTTCAATTCCTTGACGTTCTTCATTATACGCATCCAACCGGCTGGCAATTTGCTTGGCAAGCAGTGAATCATTTGTCGACAATAAATGACTACCGAGCATTGCATCGCCCACGCGGCCCCCAGCATTCACACGCGGCCCTAACGCAAAGCCAAGGTGATACGCACTTGGTTTTTCATTCACTTTTGCAATATCGCTAAGCGTACTAAGACCAACATTCGTACGTCTTGCCATCACTTTTAAGCCTTGCCGAACGAAAGCGCGATTTAATCCAATCAACGGCATTACGTCACACACGGTGCCAAGCGCCACAAGATCAAGCAAATCTTTCAAATCGGGCTCCGGCGTATCATTAAAATAACAATCATTTCGAAGGGCACGATTAAGCGCTACCACAAACAAATACGCAACACCGGCTGCACACAAAAATCGCATTTCATCACGCGGCAATGTCGTTTGATCAAGACGATTTGGGTTCACGAGTGCCGCTGTGATTGGCAGAGTTGCCTCGGCTGTGTGGTGATCAAGCACAATAACAGCAAGTCCTGCCTCAGCGGCAGCTCTCAATGGCTCAAACGCAGTTGTTCCACAATCAACCATGAGAATTAAATCAGTTGGCTTTGCACGAAGCATCAAAAGTGCTTCAGTATTCGCGCCGTACCCCTCGTCAATGCGATCTGGAATATATACACTAATAGGGTGGCCTATAGAATCGAAATAACGCCGCAGCAGTGCAGACGAAGTCGCACCATCAACATCGTAATCACCATAAACTACGATCGTTTCATGCGCTTTAATTGCAGTAATCGTGCGTAAAACAGCTTTTTCCATATTAATTAGATGATTCGGTTCAGGCAAAAAATGACGCATTGTTGGGTTTAAATAGGCGTCAACTTGATCGATGGGAATACCGCGATGCACAAGAATCTGGGCCAATATATCGGTAACGCCGAATCGCTGTGTCAGCGTCATGACCTGCCGTGGGTCTGGTTCATTATAGAGCCACGTTTTGCCAGAAATCGATGTGCGTTTTGTAGGCATGAGATGACTCCGATACATGAAAAATACTAATTCAATCAATATACTCGTTAAAATCATGATGGTCAAAGATCGCATTTTTTAGAATAATTTGATTGAAATTGCCATAAAATTAGATTACTAATACCCTGAAAGTTTAATCATTTGACAGGAAATAACACATGTTAAGTTGCAACAATCAAACAGCGAACCTAAAGCGTTATGGTAAGAAAATCATTTTTGGGATGTCCCTTATTGCCTGCAGTGTAAATTCAGCATCAGCAATGATGAGAGCAAGTTTAAATCATTTTGTGCCTATAATAAATTCAATGAGCAGAAATCTTACTGTGGTACCGGTTTGCATGAGCAGTAATTTATCTCATAAATTTCTAGTATACAGCACCGAATTGAAAGAGCTTAACAAACTTCCAGCAACTATTGATTTCCGAACAAAGCAAGCTTCACACTTACGAGGCATAGGCCTTGAGATACTAAGCGAGCTTTCTATAAAAACTTCTGATTCAATAGAGGACATTAATGAAAAAACACATATCCTAAGGCCTTTCCTTGACTCTCAATGTTTATGCTCTGTCATGGATAAAAAAGATATAATCTCTCTTTGCAACGATTCAATTTTAAATTATTGCATAAATCCCCAAGTGCATTCAGTACATACCGCAGCATTTTTAAAGGTTATTATTTGCTATCCATTTTCACTCGATTTGAGAGTAGGATATCCATGTTTAGAAAAATCATTAGAACTTCTGGAAAAATGCAGCGACAAAGAGTCTGAAGCATTAATAAAATTGCTAATAGCTCAATCTAAAGAGAATCATGGCCTAAGCCTTATGGGGAATGAAGTCGGCATATGCTAATACCATTTTAAAAACTTTTTGAAAACGGCACATCTAACGCAGTGTGCACATTTTCTTTATTTATTTTCCACGCCTTTACTCGATTTTAACCATTGCAGACTTATTCTATCCATGACGGTCGCTCAAAAAGCACTTACACCCTTGAACGTTACAGTCATTGATTTATTTAAGGAGCAGTTATGAATAACAAATTATACGTTAGCAATTTATCATTTTCTATGCGCGATGCTGAGTTGCAAGAGATCTTTACTAATTTTGGCTCAGTCTTATCAGCAAAGGTTATTATGGATCGTGCATCTGGACGTAGCAAAGGCTTTGGTTTTGTTGAAATGAAAACGTCGGAAGAAGCGCAAAAAGCAATAATAGGACTGAATGATACGGAAGTTGGAGGGCGAATGGTACGCGTAATGGAAGCCAGTCCAAAACCTGAATATGTTAACCATATCTCAACAGGACAAGAACAACAGGCAACTGCGAATTAAATTAAAACTGTAGAAAAGCATACCCATCACACATAAAAATGTCACGATGGGTATAGCTCTATACCATTTCTTTATAAATTGATTATGGCAATAATTCTGCTGGATCCGTTGCAATAAATTTCTTCCCAACCATTTTTCGAACTTGGAAAAGAAGCATTGGCTCTTTGCCCTTTGTGCCAACTCGACCAAGCTCTTGACCCTGAATAATTTTCTGTCCGGGTTTTGCAGATACTTCTTTTAAGTGAGCATACAACGATAACTTTCCATCATTATGCTTAACGACAACTATTTTTCCGAATCCAGGAACTGTCTCACCGGCTTTTTGAACTTTACCAGCAGCAGCGGCCTTCACTTTTGTACCAACAGGTGCAGAGATTTGCAAACTATCGCTAACCGTTCCATCGGACATTTTTTGACCAAAATTGGTTAATATTTTTCCTTTCACTGGCCAATCAAAAGCAACAGGCGCAGCGGCAGCACTTGCCGTTGCAGTACCTTTAGCCGCAGCATGCTTTGCACCAAAACTAGGCGCTCCATCTTTAACAACAGAAGTAGCCGAATCTACACCATCAGTAATTCCAGCATCACCAAGCGAGCCATCTACAGAGGGCGCCAAAGGATCAACTCCTCCACCGTCTTTATCTTCCTCTTTTTCGGCATCTTTTACATCGTCAACATCTAATTCTTTAACCGTAACATCTCCGCCTGGTTTGTTATAATCACTATTACCCTTACCAATAACACGTACTAAAATACGTTGGCGTTCAAATAATGTGTAAGGAGCCTTCAAATCATTGAGCGCAATTAATTCTTCTTCTTTCATGGAATGATGCGCTGCCACATCCGCTAAGGTTTCCCCTTTTTTCACAAAATAGTAAGGCGATATAGCGCGCGCATTTACAATTTCGGATGGACCATTCTCACGATCACCACATGCTGTTAGCAACGCTAAAAACACAAATGAAACAAGTAATTTTGCGTTTAAAGAAAACATTTTCATAGTCCAAAGGCACCTTTCAAGCTACCAAGCGTCTTTTCATGTGTTAAATTAAGCGTTAATGGAGTGATCGATATATAACCATCATGAATTGCCTCAAGATCCGTTCCGGATTCCAGAGCAAGCGCATCAGGCGTATAACGATACATACCGGCGCCAATCCAAAAATAAGGTTTTCCGCGAGGATCTTTACATTCAATAAGTGCATCTTCACCACTACGATGTCCTTGCGTCGTTATACGTACCCCTTTGACGGATGAAACAACTACGTCGGGGAAATTAACATTAATCAAAATGTTTTTATCGAATGGTAATAATGAAAGTTTCGCTAAAACTTCCGGGCCATAGTGCTCGACTGTCGCCCATTTAGCGGAATGTCCATACGATATGTTAACACTCAAAGAAATAGAGCGAATATTCAAAAGCGTACCTTCCATCGCTGCAGCGATCGTGCCCGAATAGGTCACATCTTCAGCCATATTGGCACCATAATTAATTCCTGATAAAATCAGATCAGGCCGTTTATCTTTCATAAGATGTGACACAGCAAGCATCACACAATCTGTTGGCGTGCCGGAAACAGCATACTTTTTCGGTGAAACCTCACGAATGCGCAAAGGGTCACGCAATGTTAAGGAATGGCTTGAACCACTCTGGTCCAATTCTGGTGCGACGATCCACACGTCATCCGAAAGAGTACGTGCCATTTTCTCAAGAACTTTAAGACCGTGACCGTTAATACCATCGTCATTAGACAATAAAATGCGCATATATTTTTTTGTTATTCTATAAAAATCTAAACACACTATACGACAAGAAGCATGATCGATGCTACTCCCTTTTTTACATCCCGTAAAATGGATAGCTGAGGCAATCCGTGCTAATTTATCATACTTTATGCGTTCTTCGCTAAAAGCAAAGGTTTGCCAGCAAGGTTAATTAGGCCTTAAACAAAAAAACAAGTAACAAGAGTCTTGATTTTTCCCATAAAATTCTGTATTGTCCGAAGTTAAGTTTTATATTTTTTTCTCACTCATGAGAGAGGTTATTCATGGCAGTTCCAAAGAAAAAGACATCCGTGTCACGTCGTGGCATGCGACGCTCACATCACCACCTGGCCGCAATCAACACAACAGAGTGCCCAAACTGCGGTGCACGCAAGCTTCCACACCATGTGTGCCAAAGCTGTGGTCATTACAATGGCCGTCAGGTGCTAAAATTAAAGGCTTCTATTGTTGACGAGAGCTAATGTCTTTTACACTCGCAATTGATGCCATGGGCGGGGATCTTGGTGTATCCATGGTTATCCCCGGCACCGAACTGGCACTCAAGAAAACGCAAGTAAAAGGCTTGCGTTTTTTGCTGTATGGAGATGCTCCGCAGATTCACAGCGCGCTTGAAAAAGCGCCGCTGCTAAAAGCATGCAGTGAAGTCATTCATACAGATGTAATTGTTACAAATTACACAAAACCAGCTGTTGCTGTCCGAAGTGGCCGAAAGTCCAATCTAGGAATGGCAATTGATGCTGTACGGGATGGTCGTGCGCACGCGGTTGTATCTGCAGGTAATACGGGCGCCTATATGGCTTTGTCCAAAGTTATCCTAAAGACCCTTGATGGCATTAATCGTCCTGCAATTCCTGCCATTATGCCTACGACCAACAGACATGGTCGCACGATTGTGCTTGATTTGGGTGCCAATATTGAATGTTCACCCATTAACCTTGTCCAGTTTGCCCTTATGGGCGAAGCGTTTGCTGCAAAGGTTTTTAACATTGATCGCCCGACCGTTGGGTTACTTAACGTGGGATCAGAAGAAGTAAAAGGTCACGCAGGCGTACAAGAAGCTTTTCAAATTCTACGCGGCATGGCTAATTTCAACTTCCACGGCTTCGTAGAAGGCAATGATATTATGGCCGGCACAACAGACGTTGTCGTCACCGATGGCTTTTCAGGTAATATTGCGCTTAAAGCAATTGAAGGTACAACGCGTTTTGTTCGGGATCTTTTGCAGGAATGCATGTCTGCGTCTTGGCGTGGAAAACTTGGCTATCTCATTGCTAAACCTGCTTTTGATCGTGTAAAACAAGTGAGTGATGCGCGCTACTACAACGGAGCCGTTTTCCTTGGACTACGTCACATTGCGGTCAAAAGCCATGGCGGCACAGATGCTGTTGGTTTCGCAAACGCAGTTGGCGTTGCCATCAATATGGTTGAAAGTAATTTTATTGAAAGTGTGCAAGCCAGACTTACGCTATTGCAAACACAGCAAGAACAAATCAAACTCGATCAGGCACAACATGAAAAAGATATGCTAAATAAACATATCCCCGAACAAAATTTACCTGAGTCACTATAATAGGAACAACAATAGATGTCTTTTCGCTCGATGGTTGCTGGTATAGGTCATTATTTACCTAAAAATTGTGTCAAAAATGCTGATCTGCCCGCACACCTTAATACTTCCGATGAATGGATACGCGAGCGCACAGGCATAGCACAACGTTTTTTGGCAAGCACCGAGGAAACAACGGCATTTATGGCCGCAAATGCAGCAACACTCGCCCTT
The DNA here is from genome assembly GCA_040389165.1 of Pseudomonadota bacterium. GTDB lineage: Bacteria > Pseudomonadota > Alphaproteobacteria > Paracaedibacterales > CAIOTO01 > CAIOTO01. The sequence continues at coordinate 44,736 of JAZKAK010000048.1, read as the reverse complement.
AAAATGGCTGGTATTGATGCTTCCTGTGTGGATGCAATTGTTCTTGCAACGACGACGCCTGACAATGGTTTCCCTGCGACAGCAACACGTGTGCAGGCCCTTCTTGGGGCGAATAAAGCATTTGCGTTTGATGTGCAAGCTGTCTGCTCTGGCTTTGTATACGCGCTTGCTGTGGCTGACAATTTCATCAAAGCTGGCCAAGCAAAAACAGTCCTTTTGATTGGCGCTGAATCCATGTCACGCCTTATCGATTGGAATGATCGTGGAACCTGCGTTTTGTTCGGCGATGGCGCGGCCGCACTCGTATTAACAGCAATCGAAACAGATGATGACACATCAGCAACATTTCATAGCGCAAATACCAATAACACAAAATTCCGTAACGCACATAAACGCGGCGTATTATCGACGCATCTTTACTCTGATGGCAGTGGCTACGATTTACTCTACGTTGATCATTCAATTGAGACACCAAGCAAGCGTGGTGCCGTCGTAATGCACGGCCGTGAGATATTCAAAAGTGCTGTCAAGAAAATTGGTGAAGCCGTTGAAAAAGCCTTGATCGCCAATAATTTAAAAGTAACGGACATTGATTGGTTTGTTCCACATCAAGCGAATGAACGCATTATAAAAGGCGTCATCGACCATTTTCATTTACCACATGAAAAAGTTGTCATGACCGTCGATAAGCATGCCAACACGTCGGCGGCATCCATCCCACTTGCTTTATGCGCAGCGGTCAACGACGGTCGCATTAAACCTGGGCAGCTGGTGCTTATCGAAGCCATGGGCGGCGGTCTTACTTGGGCATCAAGCATCATTCGTTGGTAGTAAACAGCTATAGCTGTTGCTTGAAGAAATACTATAGAACCAAACCGCACGGTAATGTCCCACTCCCCGTCACTTTCAATGTTGTTCCGGCAGCAAGTTGTAGATAAGCGGCACCACTCAATTGATTCGTTATATTTGATGCGCTAAGTGTACTATTCGCAGTAACACTGACCCCTGCCCCAGCAAGCGCACTTACCGATGACGATGTTAATGCCATGGTACCACCGCCAGCGATTGTCAATAGTTTCCCTGACGTACCTGTGAGCGCGCCTCCACTAACGGTTAATGTATACCCACTACCGTTTGTATCAATCGTGCTATTATTCGAAATTGCAATTGCTGGAAATGATGAAACACTTGCCGCAAGCTTAAGAGTTCCTCCATTTAATGTCATACCGCCCGTCCCTGCATACGCTGCATTTATCAACATCGTCCCATTTGTAATTTTCATCCCACCAATAAAACTACTCGTTGTTGCATTCGTCATGTCCAACAGGCCACCGCCAGTAATTTCAATTTGATTTGATGACGCTGTAGCCGTTACCGTGCCCAAATTTAACGTATAGGAACCGGTATTAATCACACTGTTGGCCGCGGCTACTGAAATAGCAGGCACAGAAGATGTAATGCTCTGTGTAAGCCGCAGTGTGCCACCATTAAGAACAGATGTTCCTGTTCCCATTTTGGCAACCGTATCAATTTTATAAATGCCACTTGTTAGTTTAAGACCGCCTGTGAATGAACACGTCCCACCAGTTACATCACATATACCTGCAGAGCCCGCACTATCATTAATTTCCAGTTGATTTGACCCAGAAACTGTTCCTGTATAGGTTAGCGTATTGCCATATGGATCGATGGCACTATTTCCTGTGAGACCTATATTTTTTGTTAAATTAAAAGATGCCGTACTTCTAAATGTACCGCCACCAAGAGATATGCTTGGATCATCTGATATATCATTAACTTGTGATCCTATAGCGAATGTACCTGCATTAACTGTTATTATACCTGTTTGCGTGTCCCCCCCTGATACTGAATTATCCAATGTTAAGACTCCTACGCCAATTTTGGTGAGGCCGCCTGACCCAATAATTCCACCTGTTAGCGTCACATTATATCCATTTGTATCAAAATTCGTAGCTGATGAGAAACTAATGGCATTACTCAGTGAAAAGGTCCCGCCAGCTTGAAATGAACCACCATTAAATGTAATTTGATTCGCGTTAGGGGCACTTGACAAACTAAGTATGCCGCTATTAACAGTTGTTGTGCCAGAATATGAATTTGTGCCCGTTAACGATACTGATCCAACGCTACTACCAACACTATCTTGTACTATGAGTCCATAATTTCCAGTAATATTTCCACTTAAGACTAAGTTCTGCCCTTGAGAATCAATTGTGTTCGAGGCATTATTCAGAACGATTGCATTTGGCAATGTAAAACTTGCTGCTGCACCTAATATACCACCAGACATATTAATCTGACTGGTTGATGGAATGCTGCTGTTTGCAAGACTTAAGGTACCCGCACTTATCGTAGTTGAGCCTGCGTAACTATTTTGTCCATAAAGTGTCAGATTGTATGAACTCATTTTTGTAAAATTAACAATAGTATTATTCATTGCATATACATATGACTGACCATTTGATGAAGTGCTGCTGGCAGTAACTGAAGCAGTGCTTCCCGTACTAATTATATTTCCTTTTATTTTTAAATCACCACTATAAGACGCGCCTGCCAAATCACTCGTACTGAACAATGTGATAGCAGGTGAAATTGCCAAAGTATATGTATCTGCATAACTTTCATAAACAGCATAATAACGTGGTCCCGAAGACAACGTAGCACTGTCTCCAGAACTCAATCCGCTGCTAGATATATTTGAATTGGGATACAATGGATCAAAAGATCCACTGTATATATTTATATTTGCACTACTAATATTATCTAAATTTGAAGCTCCTGAAAGAGTAAAGCAATATGTATTAGTAGTTGACACCTGAAACGCACGCACTGCATAATAAACCCCTGTATTGCCAGGCAAACTTGGTGAGTCAACAGAGAAGGTCAGCGATGGATACGTCGTACTTGCCTCCCCCTCTCCCGCGCCAAGCAGCAATCCCGCGCTTAACATCAATACTGCTTTATTTAATTTCGTATGTGTACACTTAAAAGAGCTTACGTTCATAACCACACCTATATTTAATTTTATACGTACAGAATAGTATATAATAATTAATATATGGTTAACTTTAAATAATAATATTTAATAATCATTTATTTATAATTAATATTGAATTAAAGCAAATAATTGCGCCTTCACTACCCAACGTTTTTGTTTGGCATCTTCTCTCCACGCTTTTGTTTGGCATCTTCTCTCCACCTTTTTGTTTGCCATCTTCTCTCCACGTTTTTGTTTGGCATCTTCTCTCCACCTTTTGTCATCTTCGGACTCGATCCGAAGATCTCTACACGTGGAAGCGCATGTACGTTGTGGTCTGGTTATAACATCCTCAACTTCATGCCTCTGCAGCTTTATAGATCCTCGTGTCAAGCACGAGGATGACAAAGAGACGGGCAGTATGGTGAAAATGACCTACGCTGGGGGGGGCAAGGATGCCAACAGACAATGTAAAATTAATAAAATTTTATGGTTCGTGATAAAATACGTGTCACGTTAACCTTTTATTAAGGGTCGCTATGATATGGTGATCTTGTAACCGCATATTAAGGCCAAAATCAATCTGAAATGCAGATTGCAGGTTCTTAATAAAAGCGAATTTCGTTGTATAATTTTATAGGAAGGTATTAAACATGTTGAAAATTAAATTAATTATGGCTGCTTTATTAGCGATTGGTTTTGCTGGGCAAACTTTTGCTTCAGATGAAGAGGCCCCTGCTAAACCAGCAGCAAAGAAACGAGTTGTTGTTGTTGCAGCTGGCGTCGATATTAATGCTGTAGCTACTCCAAAGCCGGCAAAATGGACGGCCGCACAATGTGCAGAAAAGTGTACAAAAGCAAAATGTAAAGGCTTATCAGAAGATGCTGAGGAGACTGCAACGCCAACACCAGCGCAAGCAAAAGTGGGCATGGTTGCGGGCTTAGCATGCTCTCTAAACTGCAAATCACCAGATAAGGCTGCAACGCTGGTTGATTGTGTGATTCCATTATATGCTGCAAAATGCTTAAGTATAAAAGTAGAAGCTGCCGAAGGAAAAGCAAAAAAATTCACGAATTGTCACCACCTTTCAAATGCAGTTTCTGCAATTATTGTCGGACCGGTATATCTCCAAAGAGAGAACGCTGCCAAACCAGAAGCCGCTGCTGCTTGGGATGCTTTGAAGGCTCTTGATACAAGTGCGAACGCTGGTTAATCAACGTCAGCTATCCACTAAATTCTACCTACACGCAGTGCTCATGTTTTCTCTCCTGTGTATTGCCCGGACTTGCTCCGGGCATCTAGATCACCGGGTCAAGTCCGGTGAATACACATAGAGGGATCTGGGTTTTAAAAAACGTGCACACTGCGTACCTACATAACGGCGATCAGCACATTTGGTCGTCGTTATTTAATGCCCACCGGTTGGCAAAAATAATTCAGCAAAAGAATACCGTCCATCCAAAACAAAAATCCACGTAAAATATTGACAAAACAAAAAAAACATGTCATATATTTGGAACTTCTATTTGAAAATAAATTACTTGAGATAAGGCTTATCAATGACAAAGCGAGTCACAGCGAAACACAAAATCGACCGCCGTTTAGGCGTAAACCTCTGGGGTCGTGCCAAGAGTCCATTTAACAGCCGCAATTATGGGCCAGGCCAACACGGGCAACAACGTTCAAAGCCATCTGACTATGGCGTACAGTTGCGCGCTAAGCAAAAGCTTAAAGGCTACTATGGCAACATTAGTGAGCGTCAGTTCCGCCGCGTATATGACGAAGCCGTGCGCCGTAAAGGTGATACGTCCGAGAACATGATTGGCTTGCTTGAGCGTCGTCTTGATGCTGTTGTCTACCGCATGAAATTTGTAGCGACTGTTTTCGCTGCACGTCAAATTGTGAACCACGGTCACATTTCCGTAAATGGTAAACGCGTGAATATTCCATCCTACCTTGTAAAAGAAGGTGATGAAATTTCAATCACAACTTCGATGAAAGAAAATGCTGTTGTCTTGGGTGCTACACAGCTTTCTGAGCGCGATGTTCCAGAATACATGGATGTTGATCACAAAGTGATGAAGGGTACATTTGTTCGTACACCAAAGTTATCTGATGTGCCATTTCCTGTTCAGATGGAACCACACTTAGTTGTCGAATTTTACTCACGATAGTTAATCGTTTTTCTCGTGTCATTTTTGTGCAAACGGGAATCCAGAAAATTTTTGGCATAATTATTTATTGCCATCATTTTCAAACAATCGGATTTCCGCCTTCACGAAAATAACACTGCAGAATCTAGTTTAGACTACATGCCCCGCTTACTTTATCGTGCGCGGGGTTTTTTATGATTTTAAGGAGCATCAATCATGATCAACCCACAGCATCACGTGCATGGTGAAAACTGCAAACACAGCCAATACGAAGACGAGCCAAATGATGACGACATCATTATTCACAAAGCTGCTGACTTTGAAGGTATGCGCAAAGCTGGAAAACTTGCTTCACAGCTACTTGATTACATCACACCATTCGTAAAAACTGGCATCACGACGGACGAGCTTGACACCCTGTGTCATACATGGACGCTTGAGCATAACTCAATCCCTGCCCCGCTTGGCTACGCACCGTATGGTCATGCACCATTTCCTAAATCAATTTGCACGTCTGTAAACCACGTTGTCTGTCATGGCATTCCTTCTGCCAAACAACTTGTTACGGGTGATATCATCAATATCGATGTCACCTTAATTGTTGACGGCTGGCATGGCGACACAAGCCGTATGTTTAGTATCGGCAAAGTCCCACTGCGCGCTGAAAAACTTATTAACACCACCTATGAGTGCCTTATGCGCGCCATCGACGTAGTGAAGCCTGGAGCCACTCTGGGCGATATAGGCTATGCGATACAATCACTCGCTGAGAAGAGTGGGTTTTCTGTTGTGCGCGACTTCTGTGGTCATGGGCTAGGTCGTTCTTTCCATGGCGCACCAAGTGTTGTGCATTATGGCAAGCCCGGAGAAGGAATCGTCCTTAAAGAAGGCATGTTCTTTACCATCGAACCAATGATCAATGCTGGAAAGTATGAAGTCAAAATGCTTGATGATGGCTGGACAGCGGTAACACGGGATCGATCTTTATCAGCTCAGTTCGAACATACACTCGGCGTGACCGCAACAGGTGTTGAGATTTTCACCGTTTCTTAAAAGCACAGCCGTGTTCGCATGCTACCCGTCACTTTTTTTCATCTTCGGACTCCTCTTTTGTCATCTTCGGACTCCCCTTTTGTCATCTTCGGAATCCCCTTTTGTCATCTTCGGACTCGATCCGAAGATCCATAAAGTTTCAAAGGCAAATATTCGATGATTTTACAACCAGACAACAATGCACATGCGCTTCCACGCGTAGAGATCTTAGGACTTGATCCGAAGATGACAAAAAGACGGGTAGCATACTATGTTCGCTAAAATTCGCCGTTACGTGCTTGGTTTTCTCTGCGTGTACGTTTTTCTAAATGTATGTGAGCAACTTTATATGCTCAACAAAAGTGATATATCGTTTGCTCACATTGACATTAATCGTATTCAAACATTGAACCCTGCCCCCATCGCTTGCATTTCGTATGCAGATGGTGATTCCGTCTTTTATCAGAATCAAAATGCACAAACTCTTTCCGCACTCAATCGTGGTTTTGATCGTTTTTTTCTCTATCATCGTAAAGATATTGATACTAATTTCTATGCCAAGAACAAAGAAATTCTCGATCAGAAAAAGGGAGCAGGCTACTGGCTATGGAAGCCTTATTTCATTTTAAAAACGCTCAAAGAACTTCCCGAAGGCAGCCTTGTGTTCTATGTCGACTCGCCTGTTATATTCAAAAATTCAATTGAACCCTTTGTTCATAAACTCAATGAAACAAAAACCGACATTCTTCTTTTACATGACGGAAGCAAACGAAAAAACAATCTCAATAAAGCCGGCCAAACCATCAAGAGTGAAGCACTCACCTTAAATAATATAGATCCAAAGCTATTGAACGACCAATACGCGTTATGGGGCGCCTTCCTTATTATACGAAACACTGAACGTGGCCGCGCCTTTGTGCAAACATGGCTTAATTTATGTGAAAACAAGGATGCATTAACAGATCAACCCTTTGACAATCAAATGCAACGTAAAGAATTTAAGATACACGCACACGACCAAGCACTTTTATTTGTAGCGACACAACAGAAACCTGATGGAATTACCTATATAACGACAGATGAATTAAAGGGCATCGTCAAGAACGTACACAGACACCCTCATCAACGTACCTTTTCCCTAATACCCGATATCCTTGGGTGTTTTAAAATCTCAGAATGGGGATATAACGGAAAATTCATGCAAATGCTTAGATCATTCGCGTATTAGTGCAGACTTGAAATTCTATACATTCGTATTCGTCGTCACGAGGAGTCAAAAACGACGTGGTGATCCAGCTTTTTCTAGATTGCCACGCATCAAAGATGCTCGCAATAACGATTGAGGGAAAGATTACTCTACTGTTACCGATTTCGCCAAGTTCCTTGGCTGATCCACATCTGTTCCCTTCATATGCGCTGTGTAATACGCCAGCAGTTGAATGGGAATTGTATACAAAAGTGGGGCCGTCAACACATTTGATTCAGGCAGTATCACAATGCGATAACATGGCATCGTTTTAGTTTGCGCCTCAATTGCCGCTGCACCTTTTTCATCTGTAAATACAATCACTTGGGCGCAACGGGCGAGCACTTCTTGCACGTTCGATAGCGTTTTTTCAAACCATTCATCGTGTGGCGCGATAACAATCACAGGCATCTTAGAATCAAGCAAAGCAATAGGGCCGTGCTTAAGCTCTCCCGCGGGATATCCTTCAGCATGAATATATGAAATTTCTTTAAGCTTAAGTGCCCCTTCAAGTGCTATCGGAAAGTTAGCGCCACGCCCTAAATACAAAGCATGATGTACTTGGCATAAATGCGCTGCCAGCTGATGGTATACACCGTCATTGCGTAATAAGTCGCTAATATGCCCAGGAATCTGCGCAACTGACTGAAAAAACTGCGTCCATTCAGCATCGGAAATTGTTTTACGCTCTTTCGCAAATTTCAAACACAACGCCGCCAATACGACGAGTTGTCCCGTAAATGCCTTTGTGCTCGCCACACCAATCTCAGGGCCTGCCATTGTTTGAATCACATGATCCGAAGCCCGTGCAATCGAACTTTCCGCCACGTTCACAATTGCCACGCATGGCTCGCCGTGCTGCTTAACCAGCGTTAATGCCGCTAATGTATCAATCGTTTCACCTGATTGTGTGATGAAAAAATTTAATGTCTGCCCATCAAATACAGGCGATCGATAACGAAACTCTGAGGCAATCTCAACATCAACGTGCACACGCGCCAATTTTTCAAACCAATACTTTGCCACAAGTCCTGCATAATACGATGTACCGCATGCAATAATTCGGAGCTTGGAGAACGGCTTGTTAAGCAGGAGCAGCGGGGCATGAAACGATTCATCCTCAATTGAAATGAGTGACTGCAACGTATCACTTACCGTAAGTGGCTGTTCAAAGATTTCTTTTAGCATGTAGTGCGTGAAAGCACCCTTACTGATTGCATCTGTTGTAATGTTTGTTTGGCGAAGCGGGCGCTCTACCGGTGCACCTTCCTCATTCAAAATTGAAACCTCAGCCTTATCACCATGCAGCGTCAATGTGGCAACATCACCTTCCTCAAGATAACAAAGCGTTCGAACCCACGGCGCAAGTGCAATCGCATCTGATCCGATAAACAGCTCTGATTCAGTAACACCAAGCACAAGCGGACTACCCCGCCGCGCTGCGATCAACATATGAGGATGCGCTTTGAACAAAAACGCAAGTGCAAATGCCCCTTTGATTTGTGACAATGTTTTTTGCACAGCCTCTAGCGGGGCAAAACCATCCTGCATGTGCATCGACACCAAATGCATAACGACTTCGGTATCGGTATCACTAGTGAACACAGCGTCCCGTTGCAGCAGCATATTTTTTAGTAGTGCAAAGTTTTCGATAATACCATTATGCACAACGGCAACAATATCATTCGCCATGGGGTGCGCATTTTGCTTCGTGATTCCGCCATGGGTTGCCCAGCGCGTGTGGCCAATGCCAATCGTCCCTGCAAGCGGGCGCGAGGCCAACACATCTGACAGCTTTTCAAGCTTTCCCTCAGCACGTCGGCGATCAATTTCGCCATCGACTGCTAGCGTCGCAATTCCGGCAGAATCATACCCGCGATACTCAAGACGCTTAAGGCCATCGAGCAATCGTTCACTAACGTCGGTTTGACTGATAATCCCAATAATGCCACACATATTATTTTTCTCTTTTATTGATTAATGAATTTCAGACCTAAGATAGCTGAAATCAGAGCCATTGTGTGTGACAAAATATGACAATAACGCAGTATGAACGTTTTCTGAAAACCTAGTTTTCTCTTCGTATATTCACAAGGCCTCTTTTGTGTATTCACCGTCCCCGGACGGGCAATACAGAGAAGGAAACGTGCACACTGCGTGACAATAGTGTGCTTTACATCTCATTGAGATACTAAAATATAGAATATAGAATCTAAAAACGGCACATAATTAACCCATTGTTAACCATTTGCAGGTAATATAATTCATAGGGCTCAATGAAATTATATTTTGCCTTGTTTTAATTACATTAGAAAGGAAATATTCTATGAAATACTTATTTTTAGGCGCTCTTACATTATTAGTCTCTTTTTCCAACATAGATAGCTGCAAGGCTAATGCGGCTCAAAGTGCTCAGTGTCAAAAGCAGCCGAGTCAGAGCTCCTGCGCAACCTTGCCCTTCTGTCACTGGGAAAGTAACAAATGTGTGCGTTAACCTATTCTTTTCCTAAAAAGAACAGTTCTGCATAAAACCATCTTTTTGCGAACGCACTAAAATTCTTCGCTATACGCGCTATAAGTGGCGGGGAATAAATCTCATTGAAACGCAGTGCTCACGTTTTTTGAAACCTAGATCCCTCTCCGTGCATTCACCGTCCCCCCCGGGCGTGATCCGGGGATCAACACGGTGATTTAGATACCCGGATCACGTCCGGGCAAAACACAGGGGAGAAAACGTGAGCACTGCGTCCTTGAAATACTAAAACACCAGCTTCAATTGCTTCTTTTGCTCAGGCACATCTTCTTTCTTATCTAGCTTCGCTTGATTAGCCTTCTTCTCTTGCTCAAGCCCGCGCAATACAGTTTCCGCACGTTTCACGACGGTTTTTGGCAAGCCCGCAAGCGCCGCCACATGCACACCGTACGATCGATCTGCCACACCTTCGATCACTTTATGCAGAAACACAATTTGATTTTGCCATTCCTCGACTTTTACTGTCAGACATGCAAGCATCGGCAATGTATCCTGCAGCTTTGTCAGTTCATGATAATGCGTTGCAAAGATCGCCCGGCATTTGATTTCATTGTGCAAATGTTCTGACACCGCCCACGCAATGGCAAGCCCATCGTACGTTGCTGTTCCCCGCCCTATTTCATCCAAAATCACAAACGATCGTTCCGTTGCTTGATGCAGAATTGCGGCCGTTTCAACCATTTCCACCATAAACGTTGACCGCCCCGCGGCCAAATCATCTGACGCGCCAACTCGGCTAAAAATCCGATCTACCCAGCCAATGCGCGCTCTTTCCGCCGGCACATACATACCCATTTGCGCCATAATAATAATCAAGGCATTCTGACGAAGATACGTGCTTTTTCCGCCCATATTCGGGCCTGTCATCAACCAAAAACGTTTCAATTCCGTCACGTTACAATCATTCGCAGTAAACGGCGTCGTTGCAGAGGATTGCTTTAATACCTGTTCCACCACTGGATGACGACCATTTTCAATATGAATCATTGGTGAATCATCGATAACAGGCGCTGTATAACGTTCAACAACAGCAAGCTCGGCCGCAGCTGCCGCTACATCAATATCTGCCAGTGCGCGCAGTGTTTGTTTTAGCGGCTCTTCAACCAGCGCAATTTCCGCAATCAAACTTTCATACAATGTTAATTCAAGCGACAAGGCAGTAGCGGTGGCTTGACTAAGCTCTTGCTCAAGGCCAGCCAATTCAACCGTGGTGTATCGATAGGTAGTCGATAACGTTTGTCTGTGAATAAAATAATCCGGCACTTTACTATTGTGACTCGGGCTTACGTCTATATGGTATCCCAGCACGTGATTATGACGAACTTTAAGGGTGGCAATCGACGTTTCAGTCACATAACGTTGTTGTAGCTCTGCTATCATCGACCGACCATTTGCATGAATGTGCCTTATACGATCAAGTTCAGATGAATAGCCATTTGCAATAAAACCACCATCGCGCGCAAGCAGTGGCAGCTGTTCATCCTGGAAAGCAGATGTTAACAACGCCAGTGTCTTTAAATTACTGCTCAGTGCCTTTTTCCAACTATCTATAAACGAAACATCTTCATCAAATAAATGACTTAGTTGCTCTGCCTGACATAAAGCTTGCCGTATCAGCCCAACATCACGCGGACCACCACGGCTCATCAACAAACGCCCAAGCGCACGTTCAGCATCAGGGCATTTCGTTAGCAATGCACGCACATCACGCCTTACACTCGTTGCATCATAAAAATACGTCACTTTATCCTGGCGGTGATGAATAGCAGTAGGATCAATCAATGGCGAAGAAAGACGCCTGATAAGCAAACGCGCGCCCATCGATGTGAGCGTGCGATCAATAGCATGCAGCAGAGAACCTTGAAATTGTCCATTTTGTGTGCACGTGAGCTCTAAACTTTTCCGTGTCGCCGCATCAACAATAAGCGATTCGGACTTTTGAACAAAACGTGGATACGCCAAACGCGGCAAGGCTTCTTTTTGCGTCAAGTAGAGGTAATCCAGTGCAACCCCGGCTGCAGACAAACATTCATCTGGAATTTGCCCAAACACGTCCAATGTCTTCGTTGAAAAAAATGTCATCAATCGTTCAGCACAATTGGTATGACTAAAACGAACGAGCGGCAATGGCGTACATTTACGACGCCACGGCAGCAATGTGTCAAACAATTCCCCAGGATTAAGATGTGTTTCTGGAATGATAATCTCAGATGGGTCAAGGCGTGCTAACGTCGTTGCTAGGTCGGCCGGTGTACATGGCTCAAGCATGAATTCACCTGTCGATATATCAATAATTGAAATACCCAACTTTGCCTTTGCAAGCGGCGACACCGCCACCAAATAATTATTTTGCCGCGCGGGCAATAGTGTTTCTTCAGTCAATGTGCCCGGCGTTACAATACGCACAACGCCGCGTTGCAATGGCCCCTTGGCGCCACGTTTTTTGGCTTCTTCTGGCGACTCTAACTGCTCGCAAATTGCAACACGATGCCCCTTTTGAATCAACCGCGCCAAATAATTCTCATATGCGTGAAATGGTACGCCACACATGTGAATATCTTCACCATCGGTTTTTCCCCGTTTAGTCAAGGCAATGTCCAAATCCCGCGCCGCGACCACAGCGTCTTCGTGAAACATCTCATAGAAATCGCCCATGCGATAAAAAAGAATTTCATTCGGGTGAGATTTTTTCAATTCCCAATATTGCTGCATCATGGGGGTGTGAACTGTTGCAGGAACAGTTACTTGAGTCTGCGAATCGGCGACCAGAGCTAAGTCAGAGTCAACCGAAGTTTGAGTATGAATACCAGTTGCCATCGAAAAACCACGTTATTGTTTTTAAGTAACTATCACCCTTGTCATCTCACCTCCCTTGTCATCCTCGTGCTTGACACGAGGATCTATAAAGATCAGACGGCAAATACTAACCATATAATAAGACAGTGCACGCTTTCAACTGGAGAGATCTTCGGGTCAAGCCCAAAGATGACACATTTAAAAATGAGAACGCACGTTAATAGTTACTATTTTTAATCTTACAAATAACATCATAGCCAATTTGATAGAATTAATCACGTGGTATTGAATGACGCTAAAAACACACTCTCAGCAACCACAGTTATCAACGGCCAATCTTTTATATCAAAAACGCAACTCGGCCTTGGCGGTAAATGTGTGATTCTGCGTATCTTTATAAAAGGTCCCTGAATAGGCACCTGAGAATTTAAGCCCTGTTTCCTTATTTAAATACGAACCATTCAACTGCAGGTAATGCTTGTTTTTACCGCCACTCGGGGCGTTGGTAAGTACGTGCGGCATCGCAGCGAGTGTCGTCGTTGTTTGCGTATTTCCTTTGTTATAAACACTCACACCATATTCATACACACCCGTCAAACGATATGTACGTGGGCCGTCTTTCCATATGTGACGTAGACCCGGACCAAAATAAACCTCGCCCGACTTCGTATTTTTACCGCCCACCCGATTACCATACATGCCTGCATTGGTTTCTGTGTACGCGCCTTCTGTTTCATCCGTATAGGTTCCGCCAAGACTCAAACGACATGTAACTGCTTTTTCTAAATTGAAAATATAATTAAACTGGGCATTTCCAAGATTCGTAACAGACGTATTCGCAGCCTTTGCAAAATAGGTGATCGTGCTTTGTTCGCCACGGCGTTGCATGGTGTTCAGGTTTGTAATGCGTGAAATCAGCACTTCGTGCCCAAAATTCCCTGCATCCTTGTTATCCGTGTATTTCAGCGTATTGTATATACCCATCACATAGCCATTTGCTTTTGAATGTGTGTCGGGATCACCATTATTGTGAAACTTAGAAAGCGTAAGTCCTGTCAGCATGCCCACTGTCCAAATATTCTTTACATCACGTTTTTCAAACCCTATGAGCGATCCGCCGCTCCAACCCTGTTGCCCGATGCCCGCTGCTGAATTATTCACGCGTGATCGTGACGTATAAGGACTTGCCCAGATACGTGTTTCATTGCGCTCAACGCTAATGGGGCCGCTGGCTTCTGTTGCACGAATAATACTCTCAAGCAGCGATACGTTCGTTGATTGCGCACTGCGTGGCAAGAAGGGATTCGTGGAGGTACTTGCGAAGCGGAAATTATCCTGGGTACTTTGCATCATCGTATCGCTGGAACTGGCAGAATTACTAAATGTCGCATTGATGAGGGAGGCAGTATCAACAATGGTGGACGGTGCAGATGTCGGTGTAAAGGGTTCGACATAATCAGTAACTACAGGTGTATTAACGTACAGAGTTTTATTAATCGTTAATGCAAGGGTTAACTGAGAACCGTCTGACGTCAATGATAGATCCACCTCATCACCTGTTGCGGGTATTATCTTACCTGAGTCAAGAAATACCCCATCTATATTCCATTTCGGTTCTACTGTGGGGACGGTAAGTCCAGCAGATGTCATAATAATAAAATTTTGGCTGCCAGTAGAATAAGTGCCAGCAGAAAGAAGTAACTCTATCTGAAGAGCAGATACATCAGCTGTTCCTGTAACGTTAACATTACTGATGTTTGTGCCATCATAACTGACCACATAACTCGGTGTTTCGGAATTAGCGTTTAGATTCCCCCCAACAACTGTTGTTCCGGTTGACGGTGCAAAAACAGCATTATCGCTTAAATTAAGATCGGCACACGTTTGAATCCTGCCAGAAACGCTAGCTGTCCCAGACATAGTTAAATTATTCATTGTGATATTTACAGCATTCATTGTGCTATTTACAGCATTCATTTTCGATGCACCTGACATCGTGACATCAACACCTATGTAAGCTGATCCGGTAACGGTTCCACCAGTCATAGTGATGTTTTGAAGGGATTGACTATCAGCATCCAAATAAAGATTCAATCTTCCTGATGTGACGTTAACATTGGTGTTGGAATAATCAGCTCCTCCGGCACTAACACTGTGACTACCATATAAATTTATGGAGCCGGTAGATGTGGCAGTATCATTCACATTAAGTGTGATTGCAGTTCCTGTTGTGCCGTTAACATTATTGCCATACATATTCAATATGCCGCCATTTGTATTAATGTTAAGCGTGTCAGGTACTGTATCGCCACTGCCATTATTATAAGTGTTTGTATTGAAAATAGGTGTTATATATGCTGTTATTGCACCACCTGCCAATTGGATGGTGGAGTTTGAATCCAAAACGTTAATATCAACACTGATCCCACCAAATCGCGAACCAATGGCAACGCGACTATTTAAAATCAAAGTTGAGCCATTAGCTAACGTAATTGATGAATAAGAACTATTACTAACAGACTGTCCAGTTCCAAACATACTTGAGACCGGCAATGTAACGGTTGATCCGTCAATATAAAGGGCACCAATATCCATGCCTGGGTTGTATTGTTTTGTGCTATTTGTATTATCAAATTTTACAGAGCCACCGCCTGAAACAGTAAGCCCTCCGCCTGTGCTAACTTGCAAATTTTTAAGCGCTGCACCAAATGTAACTGTTTGACCAGATACTGCATTGACCGTAAATGTCATTCCACCAATATTGATGACGTCTGATGTCGCTGGATCGATGGTAAAAGCGCCTGCGCCCAATGCACTAATATCAAAGTATGCAGGCGTCTGAAGAACGTATTGAGAAGTAACACCAAATGTGGCAGCTACCCCTCCCCCATTCGCTGTCGCAATGGCATTACCGGCGGCTGTCCCTACAGCTCCACTTGTTCCCCATGCTGTTGCATTTGGCGCGCCTCCAGTGCCTGAAGGTAAATTTAAAGTAGTACCGCAACCCAGAGAGGCTATTCCAAACAACACAGTCATAAAAACACATACATTAAAACGTATCATCTTCATACACGCTTTAATCCAATGCATACGTGTAAAAATCACGCTAAATAAGCATAATCCTAATAACAGAAAACCGTGTTTAACAAACATACACATGCAATTTTATTAAACTTTTATACAAACGACTCCTTATTATCGCTTGTAAGCAGTTAATATTTCATTAATGATTGAGATCGTCCAGCAAGACACTGATGTGGAAAAAATATGCTCTTAAGGCTTGCACGGCTGCTTTGCATACATTGCCATTAAATTATTCCGCGACACCCAGCGCACGCGATCATCATATTCCTTCGTAATGGGGCGATCTATAAATGAAGTGGCACCAAAATTCTTCAATTTATCACCTATAGCCTGCTTTCGCTGCCCTAGATCATCAAAAGATCCCGCGCCAGATGGCCCGTGGCTAACAAGCACAAACGCAATAAAATCTTCTATATGTACCTGTGATAATAGCGATTGCCCTTGTGCATCACACACATCTAATCGAGCACCATAAGGTCTAATACGGCAAATGGGATTACACTCATCGCACGTAGCGCTTGGCAATGCACGACTCACACCTGCGCCCGCGCCTACGCCCGTTGGCCTTGACGTGCCAGGCTTAGCTGTTAATATATGTGACGCAGAATAGCTAATCCAATGACGAAACCCATCTTTTACATCACTTTCTTGAACAGCAAGCGTTCGATACGGCAAAATTCCTGTCGTCAGGTCACTTCTCTCGAGCCCGGCTTCCTCTCCGGTTGCGATCGGATCAGCAGGGTTTGGCAATCGTTTGTGCATCTGCACGTATCCAGCCAGTGCATAAATCACTGATTCTAATTTAGCATCCGTTTCAACGCGTCGAGCCGTCGCCCGTGCGTGCAACCATGCTGGAATTGCGTATGCGGAAATGATACCGATAATCGATAACACCAATGCCATTTCAAGCAGACTAAAGGCAGGAATGCGTCGTTTCAAGAGTGCTTATCCTAAATTATACCGTGTGTGAAATTGGAACTATACCATTTCCCCAAATAAATCAGTGCTAAGATTTCAAGATTCGAGCAGCGGAATGTACTTCAGTACCATGCTACCCGTCACTTTTTGTCACTCCACCCTTGTCATTCCCGCGGAGGCGGGAATCCAGAAAAGCCCCTTTAAAAACCGTGAGTTTGGGGAGAGCTAAACAGCCTGGATCCCCGCCTCCGCGGGAATGACAGTAAGAAAAATAAAAGTGACGGGTAGCATGCTTCAGTACATGAGCAGCACAGATAGTGCAGAAAGTTGAAGCAATCATTTATTTCGGGAATTGGTATTATTCGCCAAGTGCACGGCGATATAGCTCGAGCAATTCTTCTTGCTCTGCCAAGTCTTCTTTTTTCATCTTACGCATACGAATAAGTTGACGCAAAATTTTAACATCAAACCCTTGTGCCTTGGCTTCGCTCATCGTATCGCGAATTTGCTCACCAAGCTCTGCTTTTTCTTGCTCAAGATTCTCGATACGTTCAATAAATTGTCTTAATTCAGCACCTGAAACGCCACCAATAACTGATTCTTCCATAATTCTTCTCTTTTTTGTTTCTATGCCCTGACGATACAAATCTTTAGCCAAAAATGCAAATATGATTTGCACTTATACGCAATAAAGGTTATCCAAAAAGAAGAGCTTAACTAAATTGTGTAATGAAATTCATGAAGAATCCATTTGATCATGACGCGATCGAATCTATGGGGCTCCGCGGCCTTGGCGATGCACCGATCGAAACGCTGGCAGCCTATGTGTATTATGCCGAATCAATAATAGAACCACAGATTTCTTCGATTGATGCCGACTTGCCTATTCATGATCGTTTGCTCGAAGCAACATTAATACTGTTTGACACCATGTTGCCAGACAAAGCTGCAATCAAGCGAATTTCCCCTGATATGCTTTCGTCGCCCTGCATAGTAAAAGATTTTGTTCCCCTAGCACATGGTTTTTTCACTCGGCTATTTTGTCAGCTTTCGCTAGCGCCCAATGACTTTGCAAGCAAAGCACGTTTGCATATGTACACGGCGTATTTTAATCACTGGCTTCACATTTGGTTGAGTGATGAAACGCCTGACCAAAGCGACACCATGGCCGCCATTGATCAGGATCTTAATCAATTAAGAGAGTGGAAAGAGTGGATTATGAATGCTGTTCCTCTAAATTTTTAAAGTAGGTTAAAGGAATAATTGACCCATCCATTGTTGGCAGCTCGAATGCACGTATTTCTCCAACAAGATGCCCTTCTTGTGTTTTATATTTACCAAGAGCACACTTAGAATCAGCATTAACCGTGCAGACATGATGACACGGTGCCCCTAATTTCTTACTAAAAAAGGGCAATGTAAGTTTATTCGATTTTCCATTGTTATAGTGATGCACCGAAAATCGAATATGGGGGATATTTTTCAACATTCCCGTTATGTAATCACTAAATCCACTTGATTTTGCCTTAGCTTCAGCAATCTTTTTTTCATCATGCGTATATGATGCTTTTTCATAACGTGTGTTTTGCGCTTGTTCTTCAGAAACAACATAGGCGAATTCTGCATCATGAAAACTTCTATCGTATTCAAGAGTTCCTGGAAACAAATCGATTAGCCTTTGAATATCTCTTTGATAAATTTCTGCAGACTCATGTGCAACAATCTTTTTTAATGCAACATAGTCACTTATAATTTGAAATTTAGCCCCCGGCGCATGGACTTTTTGGATTTCATAGGCAATATGATGCAAAGTGAGCAAACTTAACAGATCGCCCAGTCCAGCCTTTGAATCATACACTTCACGCATATCCTGTGATTTCACAGGAAAACCAAGCATAACGCACTGCAATGGTTCTCCATCAACAATTGCTTGCTGTATTAAATCATAGAGTGGCGCCTGCGGCTTGTTTTTGATACATTTTTTTAGAAATCCAGTTAAACGAGCTATAGCGTCGCCACTTTCTTGCATTCGTGGCAAGCTATCTATATGCCTAGTAATGATTTCCCTATCTGTAACTGACATTTTATCAAATGCAATAGGGGACGCTTTCAAACATGCGGGAGTAGCAATAACGTTCATGCCAGATGTATGAGCTGCCTCAGACTGCGGCAGATCTTCCATACAAAATACGGAAGAAGCTGTCGCACAATGTGTTGTCATGAGCAAAGCAATTACCAATGATTTTCTAGTGTAATTTAATTTAGTTTTCATAAAAATATTCCTTTTAATATATGAAATTGACAAAGTAGTGGCGTTCTCTTCAAAAAAGATTGAAGAGTTATACGGATTTCACACAATCTTTATGAATTGAGCAAAATAAGTATGGATGAATTGGGAAAGTGAAGCGGCTATCTGGCCTTAAAAAAGACACACCAACATTGATTCACATACGCGCCTGTTTGCACATAGTGTGTTTGATCAATATCTTCACGGTGACTAATACGCCATCGGCCGTTTTCCTCTTTTACAAGGGCGCCATGCCAAGGGGTAATATAAGAATCAGGGGAAAGCTTGAGCCCTAGTTTGCTTGACGTGCTCGGTTGGAAATGAACAGAAGCGGAAATGTAGTTTTGGTCTTTAAATTTATCTTTAATAAACGCACCGAATTGTTGACTTCGGGCACCGATTTGTTTTGCCTTTATAAGGACATCATCTGTGATGGTGCTTTGATTCAATTCTAAAGCCATGCGTTTTAGCAATAATTCATCATCAGCAGAAATTGTTTCAGCTATTTCCTTTTGAAAATCAGCGCTTGTGCACCCTAGCTCTTTCGATCCCAGAATGCGAATTCCAGGTAGGTCTTTGGAAAGCGTTCGCAACGTATCTTCATACAATTGAATGTGCACATTATCGACGCCAAGCACATCACCAAATGCAATTCCATCACATATAATTGTAAGTGTGGCACCTTTCGAATAGACAACATTGATCTTATCAATCATGCCTTGCAGGTACTGCAAACTCAATCGTTCCGCCATATCTGCCTTTTGATCAATAACTTTGCTATTCTGATTGATCGATTTAAAAGGAAAACCAACCATGCGGATATCAATAGGTAGATTATTATCAATAAAATACACGATTTTACGAATAACATCTGTAGGTATTACGGGCTGAACTGCTGCCGGCTGCATGGCTGAATCAACAGAGCGACGATCAATATCATACGTCAGCTGATATCCATTTAGAATCGCATCTAGCTTCTCGGCAATACGATACGATTTTTGTCTGGGAGTTGTTTTCTGAGAAGGCGTCACATTTGCATGAACAAGTGATAATTCACTTGCTGATAAAATCAGCGGCAGGGGGAGCGCAAGGTATTTATAAAATTGACGTGCAACAGTCATAACAAGAGCTTTCTTTAAACATAAAATTTAGGCACAAGAATAGTGTGTCGGTTAAACCGAATACCATCGCCATGTGTTAAATTTTATACTCATTGCTCGCTCTTTTACAAAACCACATATATCAAGATTTATAGTAACAATATATTTTTAAGTGCTCAATAAAAATCTAATTCGTCGCATAACTAAAAATATCAAATGTATCACCCGCCGTGCAATCAAGATGTCCGCGATATGGCAAAAAGTCAAAACACGCTTTAGCTAAATCATGACGATTTTCGCGTTGCAGCAAACCATCCAAGATTTCCTTTAATTGGTGCAAGTGTAATACATCTGTCGCTGCGTACGTTTGCTGCTCAGCCGACAAAACAGTCGCGCCCCAATCAGAGGTTTGCTCTTGCTTTGAAATTTCAATCTTCAGCAAATCCTTGCACAAATCCTTTAAACCATGCTTACCCGTATAGGTGCGTGTCAAACGTGAGGCAATCTTAGTGCAATAGACATTATTCAACTGAATGCCAAAACTAAATTGAAGAATCCCTACATCAAAACGCGCAAAATGAAACAGTTTTGTTACATCAGGCCGCGTTAGCAACGCCTTTAACCGTGGTGATTGTGAAAAATCCCCTGTCGGAAAATGCACAAGATGACAATGACCATCTCCGTTCGATAACTGCACAAGACACAAACGATCACGATGATAATTAAGGCCCATCGCTTCGGTATCCATCGCGACAATCGCGCTTGGCACAAAAGATTCAGGCAAATCGTGTGTGTGAAAATGAATGTGCATCGTGTTTTATCCTAATGAGGGGTTTTATCCCAATGGGGGAGATGTAATTAAAAATGGTGCCCAGAAGAAGACTCGAACTTCCACGAGCTTGCGCCCGCCAGCACCTGAAGCTGGTGCGTCTACCAATTTCGCCATCTGGGCTTAAGGTTAAGCTAATGATAGATGTTATTGGTGTCAACGGCAAAATTTATTTCCCGAACATGTTTCATGTGATAAACTTTCGACATCCACTACATACGCTTAAAAGAACAGCTCGTGAAATTAAAAAATCAACTAATAAGCGCCATGCTCTTGCTATATTACGGACACACCTGCCACGCCACAGCCTCAGAAACTGCAGCTAATATCGCCGCTCTATCGCATCAATTCACCAATCGTTTTGCGCAAAATGGCTACTCACACGTCGACCTTGACAATTTTATAGCGCATATAAAAAACAGCGGCATTAAATCTGCGTTCTATATTTACACATTCAAAAATGCAGCCTGGACAGTGTATCCTGTGGCGCCCGAACGGAAAGATAGCTACCCCCACACGCGATTTTCAAATGAATTACTGACTTGGCTTAACACGCATATGACAAAAGATCTTAAAGATGGCTTGTCATTTGTTTATATGCCGCAAGAGCCGCTGCATGAATGCGGCTCACTCGATGAAAAGGGGCAGCTCGAGTTAAAACAGCTCTTTGAGAAATGTCCCGTTTTATTGACATGCACCCACCCAAAAATTCTGTGGTCAGACCAAGCTAT
The DNA here is from genome assembly GCA_040389165.1 of Pseudomonadota bacterium. Lineage (GTDB taxonomy): Bacteria > Pseudomonadota > Alphaproteobacteria > Paracaedibacterales > CAIOTO01 > CAIOTO01. The sequence continues at coordinate 23,028 of JAZKAK010000048.1, read as the reverse complement.
CCTTATTCCAGACCCCTATATTATGCACCCGAATTACAAAGTCACGGTTAATGACATAAAACAAAAAATGGAATATGTGTACGCAAAACGAAGCCCTTCGGTATTTTTCAGAGGCGGCGTTACAGGACCCAATTCGTTGATTTATCGCATGGAAAGTTTGCAGAATGATGACCGCTTAAAACTATTTCTGCTTTCAAAAGAAAAACCATACATAAATGCAATGATCACAGGTGATGAATGGATTAACATACCCGAACGCGTCACGCCTGATTTCAAAGAATGGTATTTGAGCAATCTCGCCTGTAAAAGAGGCCCGCAAGCTGATTTTATTGAACATGCACGTCATAAATACCTTATATCTATGGATGGCTACGGTGCCGCTTGGTCACGCGTTCCCTACATTTTATTTACAGGTTCTGTTTTGCTGCTGCGCGCCGATTGCAAACAATATTTTTATTCATTACTTACAAACATGCAAACACATGTTACGATCGACCTCGGCCTAACAAATCTTGAACACGTCTATACATATCTCGAACAGAATCCTGAAATTGCGGAGACAATTGGTAATACCGGGCGCGCTTTCGCTGAAAAATATTTAAAGGAAGACGCTATCAACATGTATTTATCGCAGGTTATTCGGGATTTAAGTGATGCATTTCGCATTCCATCTATTTAAGATACAGAATTATGATCACTGATCCATCTCGTCCCTTTTGGCAACATGTAGCCGAGCTGCGTACTGCAGTTATGGTATCGCTTGCATTTTTTGCCATCGGGACTGGCATTGCTTATTTTCTGTCTGAACCCATTTTTCATATTCTTGTATCACCACTAGAGCACCTCTTTGCAATCAAAGGTGAGGCGCGCCGGTTCATCTACACAAACCTTACTGAAGCCTTTGTCACGTATCTTAAAGTCGCACTTTTTGCTGGTCTGTTTTTCACATTCCCCTTTATTGCGCTACAAGCCTGGCTATTCATCAGTCCAGGTCTATTTAAACGCGAGCGCGTGCTATTTTTTGTCTTGTTATTTTCAACTCCATTCTTTTTTACCGTAGGTGCACTTTTCGCCTATTATATTGTGCTGCCCACAGCATTCTCTTTCTTTCTCAGTTTTGAAACGATGATCGGCAGCATACCGCTTCAGCTTGAGGCGAAAATGAGTGAGTACCTATCGTTAGTCATGCGCCTATTACTTGCCTTTGGGCTTAGTTTTGAATTGCCTGTGATCTTGGGCGGGCTCGCATGGCTTGGCATACTCTCAAAAGAAACCCTCATTAAACGCTGGCGACTCGCTGTCGTAGGTGTGACACTTCTTGCGGCTATCATTACGCCACCAGACGCACTCAGTATGATTTTGCTCGCGCTACCGTTGTTATTTTTATATGCTTTATCTATCATTATCGTTAGCTTTATAGAAAAATACAAAAATCATGCATGATATTCGCTTTATTCGCACCAATCCTGATCAATTCAACGCTGGCCTTGCACGCCGTGGCCTTGACGCGCAATCGACAGAAATTTTAGATCTCGACACAAAACTTCGTCAAATTCAAACGGACCTGCAAGAGCTACAAACACGTCGCAATGCAATTGCTAAAGAATTCGGATCTGCAAAGAAAGAAGGGCGCGATACGGCTCCGCTTACCGTGGAAAATGATCGTATCAAAGATAGAATGACAATTCTTGAAGCCGAAGTAATTGTGTTCGAAAACGAACTGCATGCGGTTTTATCCTATATTCCTAACCTACCGGCGAACGATTGCCCTGATGGAAAAGATGAATCTGATAATGTAGAAGTCCGTCGTCATGGCACGCCACGTGAATTTGATTTCACACCAAAGCAGCATTTCGAATTGGGTGAAAACCTAAAGATGATGGACTTTGAACGGGCCGCAAAAATGTCGGGTTCACGCTTTGTTGTACTTACTGGGCCGCTTGCTCGGCTAGAGCGTGCCATTGCACAATTCATGCTTGATACGCATACGACTAAATTTGGTTATACAGAGGCCTATGTGCCATTACTCGTGCATGATGCGGCCCTTTATGGTGTTGCACATTTACCAAAATTTGCCGAAGATATGTTTAAAACCACGACTGGTCATTGGCTGACATCGACATCCGAAGTCACGCTAACCAACTTGGTTGCCGGTGATATTTTGACCGAGGCAGAGCTTCCGTTACGCTTTACGGCCTATAGTCAATGCTTTCGATCAGAAGCAGGATCAGCTGGCAAAGACACACGCGGCATGATTCGCCAGCATCAATTTTCAAAGGTTGAGTTGGTCAGCATCACATTACCTGAACAATCAGTTGCCGAGCATGAACGCATGACAGACGCCGCTGAAACAATTCTGAGAAAGCTTGAATTGCCCTTCAGAACACTTGCTCTTTGCACTGGCGATATGGGATTTGCATCTGAGAAAACCTACGACCTAGAAGTCTGGTTGCCCGGGCAAAATGCGTATCGTGAAATCTCCAGTTGTTCACGGTGCAATGATTTCCAGGCACGTCGGATGAATACACGTTATAAGTCCAAAGCAGATGGGAAAAATTACTTTGTGCACACACTCAATGGCTCTGGTTTGGCAGTTGGACGCACAATGGTGGCGATTTTAGAGAATTACCAGCAAGCTGACGGATCGATAACGGTACCTGATGTATTGATCCCGTATATGGGCGGCATTACAGTAATCAAGTAAACTAAACTCCCTCATAGCCAAACTCTGTCTTTGTCATCTTCGGACTTGATCCGAAGATCTACCATTGAGTAGGCATATAAACTTTATGTATCACGCAATAAAAATACTCTATGTGTTTGCCGTTGAACCTTTATAGATCCCCGGATCAAGTCCGGGAATGACACTGAGTAGAGTCACCACGAAGGATTCGCCTTCTCTGGAGATGACAAAGTAAGAACAGGAAATCATACTATATGAACAAAATCTTCAGCCACCTCATTGGCGCTCCACGCATAAGTGCACTAATCCTCGGCGCGTTATCTGTACTTTCTTTTGCCCCACTGTATTTTCTGCCTGCGCTTTTTGTGTCTGTTTGGGGGCTTTTGCATCTACTTGACAACGCACGAACACCACGCCAGCTGTTTGAACGACTTTACACATTTGGGCTTGGATTCTTTGTAGCGGGCCTCTATTGGATTGGCCTTTCATTTTGTACCATTGACATGGGCTGGCTTGGTGTTCCTGCTGTTCTGGCGTTATCGGCGTTTTTGGCACTCTTCTTCGTAATCAATGGCTTCTTCATGTTGCCCTTTGCGCCTCACTCCATTGAGCGTCGTATTGCATTTGCTATTGGATTCGCTGTTTGCGAATGGCTTCGCGGGCACATTTTAACAGGACTCCCCTGGAATTTAACAGGATCAATCTGGGGTGCATATACGTGGCCATACTTAACTGATATAGGATTGTCCCTTTTGCAAAGCACCGCATGGATTGGCATTTATGGTTTATCATTTTTGACAATAGTGGCTGTCGTGCTGATCACAAGCGCAAGCCGATTATGCCGCATCCTGGCCTTAGCTGGGATTATTGGGTGCGCACTATTTGGCAGCATACGCTTATATCGCACGCCAACTGAATTATTACCTGTTAATCTACGGCTTATTCAACCAAGCCTTGATCAGCGTCTTAAATGGTTGCCCAGCAGCTTTGACCGCAATATAGAACTTCAGCTCGGACTTTCAAGTTTAGAAGCTGAGCGTCCTCTGGCTGCCATCATTTGGCCTGAAGCCGCCGTTACACGAATTTTGAATGAATCACTTGAACTCAAAGAAATTCTAAGCAGCATTGCACCAAAGAACGGCTATATAATAACAGGCGCCCCACATCACAAAGACGGAAAAATATTCACAACCCTTTCTGTTATCAATGAAAAAGGCGAGATCCCCTATCATTATGCAAAAACACATCTCGTTCCTTTTGGTGAATATGTGCCCTTTAAACACATACTACCGATGGATAAGATTACGCCAGGCGCCATTGATTTTTCAAAAGGTGATGGTGTTAAAACGCTGGATGTTCTTGGAATCCCGCCATTTTCCCCATTAATTTGCTATGAAGCGTTATTTCCAGGCGAAATCATAGATAAATCGGCCGGCGCTAAACGCCCTGAATGGCTTCTCAATATCACCAATGACGCATGGTATGGCATGTCAGCCGGTCCATATCAACATCTAGCACTGGTTCGCATTCGTGCCATTGAAGAAGGATTGCCACTTGTGCGTGTTGCCAATAACGGCGTGTCTGCTGTCGTTGACCCGTGCGGGCGGATCGTGCATCAATTGGGTCTAAATGACATTGGCTTTATCGATTTTGAGTTGCCAAAGGCGCACCCTGCGACGGTTTATAGTCGACTAAAAGATGATGCTTTTTGGATATTTCTGGCGGTGGCATTTACGGGCGTGATGCTTATACGGCGCCGGCGATTGGTTAACCATATCCACATTTAATTGGACTTCATTCTTCAATTTCATTAAAATCAATTTTATTTGCTTGCTCTGAAAGGCAATTCTTCAATGTCCTCTGTTTTTTCAAAATTCTTCTGCATAACTGCACTGTTATCTCTTCTCGTTGGTTGTAAAGACGAAAAGAGTTCAGATAAAGATGCCGCATTAACAGTCGCTGTATCGGCAGACTATCCACCATTCGAATACTATAAAGATGGTGAAATGGTCGGTTTTGAAATTGATTTGATGCGCGCTATTGCAAAAGAATTGAAACGCGAAGTGAAATTTCAGGATTTACCGTTTGAAAGCATTATTGGTGGTTTGCAATCAAAACGCGTTGACTTAGCAATCTCATGCCTAAGCTCAACAGAAGAGCGCGCAAAAGTTATTGATTTTTCTGTACATTACAACACATCAAAAACTGTACTCATCACAGACGATGCATCCATCAATAACATGGATGATCTTAAAGGAAAAACCGTTGGTGTGCAGTTGGGATCAACGAATGAAATATGCCTAAAAGAATGGCTACCAAAGGTTCAGGGGATGCAAATTCAGTCTCTTAGCAAAGTGCCTGATCTTATTCAAAATCTAAAGGTAAAGCGTATTGTTGGAATTGTATTGGGCGAAACAGAAGCCCATACCGTTATGAATGAAATCAAAGGCCTTAAGATGATTGAGATACCAGAAACTGAATTTTCATCAGCGATTGCCTTTCCAAAAGGCTCTGCGCTTGTTGCACCTGTGAATGAAATTATTCATAAAATGCAAAATGATGGTTCACTCAAGGCGCTGCAAGACAAGTGGCTCAAAGGGAAAACAAATGCTTAGCTCTGGCCTTGATTTTGGCGCGATGATCCCTTCCCTTCCTTATATTTTAGGCGGGGTAATTGTCACCTTGAAATTCACGCTCATTTCAATTTCATGCGGCTTACCGTTAGCTGTTTTATTGGCTGTGCTCAAAATTGGCACCATTCGCCCGCTTCGCATCTTTGCAAACGCCTATACCTCTGTATTCCGTGGAACACCGTTGCTTGTGCAGCTAGCGCTCATTTTTAACGCTATACCACACTTTACAGGTTACAATATTACTGCTTTTGAAGCAGGAGTAATAACATTCTCACTTAACTCTGCTGCTTATGCATCTGAAGTCATCCGTGGTGGGATACAATCCATTGATATCGGCCAATGGGAAGCGGGACATGCACTTGGATTATCACGTTTTCAAACATTTTATCATGTGATCATGCCGCTTGCTATCCGTACAATTCTACCCAATTTAGTGAATGAATTTATCAATTTATTAAAAGAATCTGCGTTGGTAAGTACCATTGGCGAGGCTGATTTACTCAGACGTACGCAAATCGTTGCTGCCGATAAATATCTTTATTTTGAGCCATTTCTCATCGCTGCCGCCATCTATTATATTATGGTCCTTATTATTGCATTCTTCGCAAAACGCCTTGAAAAGAGCTTGTCTTATGCTTAATGTCAACGCACTCACTGTTACTATGCAGCGTGATCCATCTAAGCGTATTTTAGATGCTGTTACCTTTGACGTTAAAGATGGGCAGATTCTTGCCATTCTAGGGCCATCGGGCGCCGGCAAGACAACGTTGCTCCGTTGCCTAGCACTACTACATAAACAAAACGCCGGAACGATTATCGTTAACGATGCGCCGATTGACACACTTGCTGCAGGTAAAATTGGTATTGTTTTTCAAGGGTTTAATTTATTCCCACACCTAACTGTGCTTGCTAACATGTTACTTGCACCGACGTGCCATAAAAAAGATACGGCGGTTGCCTTGTTGGACAAAGCACATGCATTGTTGGCACAGTTCGGACTAGCTGAACATAGCCAAGCCCACCCACACAATCTTTCTGGTGGACAAAAGCAACGGGTTGCCATCGCACGCGCATTGATGATGGATCCCCCCGTACTGCTGTTTGATGAGCCAACGTCAGCGCTTGACCCTGAGCTGATCAATGAAGTCTCTGAAATCATTAAAGCGCTTCGTCAACCAAATCGTGTGATTTTAGTTGTCACGCATGAAGTCCGTTTGGCGCGTCATGTGGCTGAGCATATTTTATTTTTGGATCATGGTGTATTGCTGGACAATGTTTCACGAGATGTATTTTTTGATGAGTCAGGTGAAGGATTATCACCACGCGCACGTACGTTTTTGAGTAATTTGAGTTAAGCACCAGTTTTAGAAATGATCAGGTATTAATATAATGCTCGAACAACGTCTCAAAAAGCACATCGATACTTATGGTGCTCTCACCGTACGCGAATATCAGGATCTCATTCTCTTCGACACAGCTGATGGTTATTATGCCAATTCAAACGTCATTGGTCGCCAAGGTGATTTTATCACAAGTCCTGAAATCTCGCAGGTATTTGGCGAAATTATCGCGCTTAATTTTGTGAATCAATGGCATCAAATGGGCTGTCCTGAACAAGTCATGTTAGCTGAGCTTGGGCCAGGACGCGGTACGCTGATGGCAGACATGATTCGCACATTTAAGCAATTTCCTGATTTTTGGAATACTCTCATTATTTATCTAATTGAGATTTGTCCAGCCCTGCTACAACAGCAAAAAGCCTTGCTTGGAGACGAGATAACACATGCACCGACACTGGCAGTCGTGCCTGAATCAGACTTCACATTCATTATTGCGAATGAATTCTTTGATGCACTTCCGGTTGAGCAATTTATTTTTGATCCTATTACAAAAGAACATCGTGAACGACTGATTACCCATAATGAAAAAGATAGCTGGCATTTCATTCCCCACGCACCACATGAGCAAATCAGTGAAACCTCTGAAACATCACTAAGCATAGCCGTCGAAATTAAACGGCGCCTCACGCACGGTGAAGGAATGGCACTTATCATTGATTATGGAGATGAATGCGCGCAACGCACAGGTGATACCATGCAGGCTGTAAATAGGCATCAACGCGTATCAGTTTTTAATCATATGGGGAAGGCTGATCTCTCCCATCAGGTTGATTTTGCATCGATAAAACAGCTTATGGAACCACTATCTACCACGCTCACCACACAAGGTGAATTTTTAATTCAAAATGGCATCAATGAACGTACTGAATATCTTGTTCAACGAACCCCTGCACATAGTACAAATTTGCGCACAGGAACCGCACGACTGACGGCTCCATCGGCCATGGGATCATTGTTTAAGACGCTCATCGTTACAAATTAAGGTAGGAAATTTATCTTTTCAGTCACCAGGTGGCAACGTGCCATGGTCTCCAGAATTTACAAATGTCGACATTAGTTCCGAAAGAGTCCTAATAACAGATATATCCCCAGCGTGAAATCCCGTCGCTAAATGCAAATCTTCTTCATTAATAATCAAATTTTCTTGTGAATAAACTGAAAATGACGAATCTACCCCTACCTCTTTCACTTCTTTAAGCATCTTCATGCGTAAATTAGTTATGTAACTCCCTCCTACGAAAGCACCCAACAAAAGGGCTCCACATGCGAATTCTGCTTTATCAATATGTGAACAAGTCGCTGTTTCAGTTGGGATTTTCGTTCTGCCTGGCGTAGATAAATAGCGGGGATTCAAATAATGAGAGCGGCTCAAAAATTTTGATACATCAAACCCCAAGTGAAAAAGAGCAGCTGACGTCGTATTAACAAAAAAAACCGACCCTATAAATAAGCATATCGTTATTTTAATCATATTTTACTCTCCTTTGAAATTAATGTTCAAGAATAGAAAATTATCATCTAATTATCTTTCTTTTTATGATAAAATTTATCATATTTCACTCAATAATAACTGGCATTTTTCATGCTGGCTACACTTTATTACTGCTAGAAGAACGAATATTAAGAAGCACGATTTTCCAATGGTTTAAAAGACAGAATCACGTTATCCTGTCACAATCCATTTGATACTGAAAGATGAGCAGTTTATATGACGCGCAGGGCCACTTATATTCGTACATTCTTCGTTATTTTACTCATATTGCCTTGCATCGCCATTGCTAACACGTTATCTGTCTCCATAAAAGCACTCACACAGCATATTGAACAGCTCATCAAAACAAAGAAAATTCCCGGCTGCGCCGTCGCCATTATTGATCATGATCAAATCGTTTACATGAACGCTTTTGGCGTACGGAAAATGAGCAAAGGCAAAAAGGGCTATCCCATTGACCTTGATACCGTTTTCCAATTGGGATCTATTTCAAAACCTATCACAGCCACCTTAGTTGCTATTCTGCAAAGAAATGGCAGACTAAATCTTGATCAAGCCGTTCAATATCATCTGCCCTGGATTCAATCAGACACAACCGTGCGTCACTTGCTCAGTCATACCAGTGGCTATGCGCGAACAGGATGGAATAATAAAATAGAGGCTAACACCGCGCGAATAACGCTTATAAATGATCTATCTTCTCACACACAAAACACACCCGGAGAAACTTTTGATTATCATAACTTAGCGTTTAGCCTGCTAGAGGACATCATAAAACATACCAATCAGGCGCCTTTTGAAAATCTTTTACAGCACTACCTATTTAACCCTGCTGGCATGACGCGCGCAAGTTGTGGATACATCCCCTTTGAAAGCTGCGCAAACAAAGCTTGGCCACATCAAATTACTAAAAAGGGATCCCTTGCACCGAGCTCGTCTTTATCACAATTCTATCATGCGCATGTCCCATCCGCCGGTGGCATCAACGCCAGTATTCGTGACATGGCAAATTTCTTATTTCTCCATATTAATGGACAAGAGAATTTGATTAGTACACATGATTTATCACCTTTTCACACACCCGTTGCACCGACGAAAGATGCGCTTGGTTGGTTTAAGGAAGAGGCGGTAGGCGCTGACCTAAATGCCTGGTATGGGCTCGGCTGGCGTATTCTCGATATTGATCACCAACGCATCATCTATCATGGTGGCTGGCTTAAAGGATTCAAAAACTTTCTAGCTTTCTCTCCTGATCGAAAAGTTGGCATTGTTATTTTACATAACAGCGAAAGCAGCTTTTCAAAGAAAGCCGCCATTCGTTTCTTACGGCAAATTCTCTAATTACGAAATGAATGCAGCACTCACGTTTTTCATTTTTTGTTTGCAAGGATTAAAATTGTTTTAAAAGTCGCTGTCATCCCCGCGCAGGCGGGGATCCAGTCTTTTTAATTATATAAATTTATCGTTTTGAATTCAATTTTTCTCTGGATTCACAGCCAAGAGGGAATGACAATGACAAAAAACGTAATATACAAAACGTGAGCACTGCGTAAGTGAGTGCTGCGATCTCATAGACGCATCTTCATTTGCAAAGCCTAATTTCACCCCTTATAATGATCACATACATTAATTTTAGGAAAATTGACACATGCAGGTATCCTTCGAATTAAACACCGTTCCTCAAACACAACCAAAAGGAATTCTTGTCCTTGGTACGTTTGAAAACAACACGTTGTTCACGCGCACAGGTGAAGTTAACACGCAAACACAAAATCATATTCAACGTGCAATTGACGGCGGATCGTTCAAAGGAAAGAAAGACGAAGTTCTCTCGATTTCCGCACCTCATGGTATTGATTATTCCCATATTATTCTTATTGGTTTTGGCAAAGCTGCCGATGCAACAGCACAATCACTCGAAGAAGCGGGCGCTAAAGTATTTGCTACCGTCGCGCGCAGCACACAAGATACGTTAACTGTTGATCTGCCAGAGATCCCCTTAGACGCAAATGGTCTCGCACGCTTTGTAAGTGGAATCGAACTTCGTTCCTGGCGTTTTGATAAATACAAAACCAAGGAAGGTGACAAGCCAAAGGGGCCAACCCATGTGATTGCACGCACGAATGCACCAGACGATGCGACCGCTGCCTTTGCACGTTTGCATGCGGCAAATGAAGGCAACTTTTTGACACGTCATGTTGTAAGTGAACCACCAAATGTGATCTATCCAGAAACAATGGTTGAGCAAGCAAAGGCGCTTACCGCACTTGGCCTTAAGGTTGAAGTACTCGACGAAGCCAAAATGAAAGCGCTTGGGATGAACTCGTTACTGTGCGTAGGTCAAGGAAGCGCCAGAGAATCGCAGCTTATTGTTATTCAATGGAATGGCGGCAAAACAGATGAAGCACCTGTCGCAATCGTTGGCAAGGGCGTGACGTTTGATAGCGGTGGAATTTCTATAAAGCCATCTGCCAATATGGAAGATATGAAATATGACATGGGCGGTTCTGGTGTTGTCATCGGACTCATGAAAACGTTGGCGCTTCGTAAAGCAAAGATGAATGTTGTTGGCGTGATGGGTATGGTTGAAAACATGCCTTCAGGTTCCGCTGTACGCCCAGCTGACGTAGTTGTATCCATGTCAGGGCAAACCATTGAAGTTGTAAACACAGATGCTGAAGGACGTTTGGTTTTGGCAGATGCACTTTGGTATACGCAAGACAGATTTAAGCCACAAGTGATGATCGATCTAGCGACACTAACGGGCGCGATTACAGTTGCGGTGGGTTCTGAATTTGCAGGGATTTTTGCAAATAATGACGCGCTATCCGATAAGTTGATTGCGACTGGCACAACGGTTGGTGAACCTTTGTGGCGCTTTCCACTGACAAAAGCATTTGACAAAGAAATCGATTCAGATATTGCTGATATGAAAAATGTCGGCTCAGGTCGCGGCGCTGGCAGTATTACTGCTGCGCAATTTTTGCAACGCTTTGTGAACAATGTACCATGGGCGCACCTTGATATTGCTGGCATGGCATGGGATAAAAAAGATAAGCCACTTTCGGGCAAAGGTGCGACGGGGTTCGGCGTACGCTTGTTAGATGCATTTATTGAAGCGAATTACGAGAAATAGAGATGATTAACGTTGGCTAGTCTAAAACGTTAGAGAGTCAGAATAAAAAAAGAGGGCACGCAATGGCTCTCTTTTTTTTTGATAGATAAAGTTTTTAATAAATTATGTATAATAAATAAGGATTTACGCATGAAAATGAAACGATTTTTTGCTAGTTGTGTTTTATTGCTATCTACGTCTACGTATGCCATGAATCATGCACATATTGATGCTCAGTCTATTGAGGCATTTGAAGAGCGTTCAACGCGCGACACGTCATATAGTCGTTATTTTTCGCCACTGTATCGTTTTATCAATGAAGATTTTGTATCGAACCTACGGTTCGTCGTAAGTCATGATCAATGGGATTCTAACTACCACAGTCAAGTTTTAGCAACCGAAGATTGCAGTTTTGCAAAAGATGCTATGACTCAGCTTGTGCATTTCTTATTTCCTTCCACTACAGGAAATTACTTAACTGTTAATCAAATGTTAGATGCAGTGACAAACACTAATGCACAACAATTTTATAGAACATTAATGTCTATGCGGCAGGGCAGAGAAATGGATGTCTGGGCGGTATTTACATCCTTATTTCATCGGGATTTATCACCATCGGCAAGAGGTCTAATAGCACAAGAAATCAATACATATTCTATTTCGCAATTCGGTGAAACTGCTCGAAGCAAACATCTGCAACGCCATGAAGATGATGACAAAATTTTAGAGGAATTAATTGAATCAGGCATCCTCAAAGAAGGTCTTTTGGAAAGTGAAGACGGCGTGATTTTAACGCAATCACTAATGGGGCAAGGTTCTTGGTGGGACACAATACAAGCGCAGGCTGATGCTGAAGCAGTCACGCAAAATGATTTTTACTGCTATTTGCTTGCCAACTCATTTTTGACTGCATTTATGCAAGAGAGGACCGGAGATTACGCGACAGGTACGCTTGATCGTGTTGTGGCAACGTATGCGTGGAAAAAAACAAAAAACATAGAGGATGTTAGATTTTTATTTCCAGAGGAAAGCCCGCTTACTGACATAAAACATGCAGATATGCGTAAGCGGATCAAGCCGATTATCGAAAATCCAATAGCGTTGAGAAGATTTTATGCAGGCAAGCGTTATGACGATATATGGGCGTACATCTATCGTGATCGTTTGATGTTAGATGATCAAAATGTGCCTCTTATTAAATCGCGCATGACAATCGTTAATGGTCGACCGATGCCTGATTATGTCGAAACAGCTATACGCAACATGACTAATTTCTTTTGTTTTAAGGATGAAGCTTTTGATCCAACTTTTTGGAAAGAGGGTAGCATCCTTCGTGATTACTACACAGAATTTCAGCATATATCACCACATGACCCAAGGAGTCGCACTGAGTGGGCTAAGCGTTTAGCAAATATTCCTGGCATTCATTATTACTCACCATCAAAACGATTTATGGATACAACAAATACCGAAGAGATGGTACCTGGTATTCTTAATATGTTTAGGATTTTGGCAGAGATAGGTAAACATCCTGACGAACCGCTAATAAGTAGTGAGAGCATGGAATGGGAAGGAACGTGGGGGTGGTTAACTTCGCATTTCCGCTCAATGGGAGACAGAATAACAGATGTTATTTTATCAAAATACACACAAAACGCGTTTAGAATGCTTATGACTGACTTGACAGGTGGCCATTTGACTTTTGGTTCCATTCGATGTGTGGATATCAGAAAAAGCTCTAACAACAATGATTTTACTGGTAATTTTTATATGCCTGTAACAGATGGCGAGCAGTTTGAATGGGATTTTAGACCTATTGATTCTATTTCCAAATATGACCTATCACGAACAAAAAGTGATAAAGAAGCAGAAGCTATTTTGCTTAAATTAGGCTTATATGTTGATTTAAAATCTCATTATTCTGAGTTTTCAACAAATGCATTAAGAACAGAACCTTTAGTAACAAAATTCTTAATGGAAAATGACTTGCAGTCTCTTAGTTATCGCCAGCTAATCAAATCGCATGTGTTAGGCAGCCATCGTTCGCTGCCATTATTACGAAGCCTATTTAATAAAATCACGCGAGATAATGATGTTTCTGAAAAAACTGATCTTATTAATAACCATATTAAAGCTATTTTTTTCTATTACACTAATTTAGAAACACCAAGAGAGGCTCTAAAATGGGCTGACGCAGCACCTAAGCTTTTTACAGAGAGGTATGCAAATTCCAATAAGACATTGATTGAAATATTATACAGAAAGTTAAATGATCAACATGGCATTCGTGAAGCACAAGAGCTAGCAATCGAGTTTATGAAGAGAGCAAAATTTCTTACTATTGAAAATCATAGTGATTCAATCGCATGTGAAATATCATACTTTGAAAATCTACTAGAATTACATGACGTACCTTTCATGAGCAGTGACGAACAACTCTTTGATTTATCGGGGCTGAATAAATTAAAGCAAGTTAGTTTTAAAATGTCTAAAAACAAGCATTCTTTTGAGACAACATTGGTCATGCCCTCAGAAAAAATCAGTAATTTTGTGCAAAAAATACCAGGGACAGTTGATAAAATATCATTCCATCATATTAACAATACTAACGGATTATTGAATGTTTTTAATATTGTAACACAAATGCGAGAACACGGGAAAACTGCAGAAGTATTACTGTGTGATACTGATTGCCTTCGCAACATAAAACGTGAGGAATTAGAACAACGTAATAGCGCATTATTTGCGTGGGTTTCTCCGTATTTGTCCTAATATCTATCAAAACAGGGGAGCATTAAACGGCCCCCTGTTTTATGAAGCACTCAGATACTCCATTGACGATCACCCACAAACTAACCCATTCCCAAACTCTCGCGCGCGCCGTATACTATTCATGTATATAAAAGGTAAATTCACATGGACGTCGTTCGTTTTGATCAACTCTCCTCGGTGCTTAGGGAAATTCTTGGGCCTGATTTAATAGCTGTGCATCACCAGTTGAGTGAGGTAACACTCGTTGTGTATCCCGCATCAATTATACGGGTGTTAACCATTTTAAGTGATCACCATAGTTGTGAATTCAAACAGCTCATGGATATTACGGCCGTTGACTATCCCGGACGAACACAACGATTTGAAGTAGTTTATCACCTATTAAGCCTTTCACAGAACATACGACTTCGCATTAAAATTAACGTCGAAGAAGGCTCATCCGTGCCCAGCACAACGCAAGTCTTTAACTGTGCCAACTGGTATGAACGCGAAGTTTGGGATTTATTCGGCATTCCTTTTTCAGAACATCCCGATCTCCGACGTATTTTAACGGATTATAATTTTTCAGGGCACCCGTTACGAAAAGATTTTCCGGTAACAGGCTATACGCAGGTACGCTATTGCGAGAAGGAGTGCCGCGTTGTCTATGAGCCTGTGAAGTTGCAACAGGAATATCGCAGCTTTGACTTTCTCAGTCCATGGGAAGGGACGCTTGGAAATAAACTGCCACCTGAAATGCCCGTCTCACTCGCAACACCCACCGCCGTCACCAAGGGGGATATATGACCCAGCAAACCTATACACTTAATTTTGGCCCGCAACACCCAGCAGCACATGGCGTGCTCCGCCTTGTGATGGAGCTCGAAGGTGAAGTTGTTCAGCGTGCAGATCCGCATATCGGATTTTTGCATCGTGGCACAGAAAAGCTGATTGAAAATAAAACATACCTGCAGGCGATTCCCTATTTTGATCGGCTTGATTACGTATCGCCCATGAATCAAGAACATGCGTTTGTGCTGGGCATTGAAAAACTGCTTGGGCTTGCTGTCCCCATTCGTGCGCAATATATTCGCGTCATGTTTTCAGAACTCTCGCGTATTGCAAATCATTTGCTGAATATCGCAACATTCGCCTTGGACGTTGGTGCCATGACGCCATTTTTGTGGGTATTCGAAGAACGCGAAACCTTGATGGGCTTTTACGAAAAAGTATCAGGTGCCAGACTGCATAGCGCATATATTCGCCCCGGCGGCGTGCATCAGGATTTACCGGATGGCTTGCTTGCTGAAATTGGCGTGTTTACAAAGCGATTTCCAAAAATCATTGATGACGTTGAAACAATGCTCACGGACAATCGAATTTTCAAGCAACGCACGGTTGATATTGGGGTGATATCACCACAAGATGCCTTGAAATGGGGCTTATCTGGCCCAATGTTGCGCGCCAGCTCTGTGCCATGGGATTTGCGTAAATCGCAGCCGTATGAAATTTATGATCAACTAAAGTTTGACGTGCCTATTGGGCGCAATGGCGATTGTTATGATCGGTATTTGGTGCGAGTAGAGGAAATGCGTCAAAGTGTGCGTCTTGTCCAGCAGTGCCTTGATGGCATGCCGTATGGCCCTGTGTTAGCCGATTGTGCCAAGGTTGTGCCCCCAAAGCGCGAAGCCATGAAGCAATCGATGGAAGCTATGATTCACCATTTCAAGCTCTATACCGAAGGGTTCCATGTGCCCGCAGGTGAAGTGTATACAGCAGTCGAGGCGCCCAAAGGCGAGTTCGGTGTGTACCTAGTTGCCGATGGCAGTAATAAGCCGTACCGATGCAAAATTCGAACGCCTGGCTTTGCCTTTTTGCAAGCAACGGATTTTCTCGTAAAAGGGCATTTCTTAGCTGACACAGTCGCGATTATTGGGTCAATGGATATTGTGTTTGGCGAGATTGATCGTTAAGAGCAGCTATTATTTAAATCAAAAATGCTTGCTGGCGATTTCCATGAAATTTCGAAAACAGCCTTCGAGTTTTCATCCCCCCCATCACTTCGCTTTCTGTTTACGCGCAGCTATTTGCTTTTGCATAGCTTCCTGTTTTTGAAAGTACACACTGCGCATGCCTACATAAAAATCACTCGACATACGCTCTAAATCGCGCAAGCCAACCAGCACTTGACGACGACGATCGATTGCATCCAAGCCATACAAGACTTTCAGGATATACGCCTGCTGCCTATGATGATTGTGTGTGCGATGTTTGTTATTGACAATATAGTATAATGGATTCGAATAATACTCACCCAACTTACCCGTCGCATCACGGAAGGATGATGGCCCAAGGAGTGGCAGCACTATATAAAGCCCCGTTCCAACCCCCCATGTTGCAAACGTTTCATTCATGGTCGTTGGTTCTTTTGGCAATCCCATTTCCGACGCAACGTCCACAAGCCCCAGAAAGCCAATTGTTGTGTTAATGACAAAGCGAAAAACCGTTCGACATGCTTTCTCGCCCTCGCCCTGCAGAGTATGATTAATAAATACAACCGGAGCAAACGCATTATCCACAACATTTAGAGCACCAACCTTACCCGTCTCATGCACAGTTGTATCGTAAAGAGTCGCTATAGGCTTTAACAACAATCCATCAATAATACGGTTAAAACCAAATGTTACACGGTTAAGAGGCTCAAGAGGATCAGGTTCATCCAGAACACCATCATCTTCGTCATCAAACGCTTCATCAATAAATCCAGACTTTTTTGATATTTCCTGCTTTTGTGCATGCACAACATCGACAAGACATACGTGGGCTAACAACAGCACGCAACTCATTCGCACGAGTAATAAAAGGCAATTCATAGATTTCATCAAACTTCTTGTAATTTCCATAAAATACTACAAGAATGCATTGCAAAACAAAAGCAATTAGTGATGCTTATCTCATTTTTAGCAATAGCAATAAGGGATTACCAATTTACCTGGCCAGTGTACGCGTGTGATGCCTCATGCACATCTTTTGCTTATACCATTTTCAAAAAGCTTCGAGTAGAAAGACTGCAAGATTGGAGCAGCGGAACATACTGAAGTATGCGAGCAGCGCAGATATCGCAGTAGGCTATACTAATCGAAAGTTAGTGAAATTGGTATTACACCCCAATATTTGCCATCATCGATGCTAATGCTACATACAAACGATTACGTCTACCTTGAAAGCAACCGCCCTGCGTTGTCCAATTATCTGTTATTGTGATTAACTGATCAATTCCAATATTAGACTCTCTTTGAACATCAAGATCATGCGCCAACGTTGCTACACGTGAAAATAATTCACTATGGCGTGCATCAAACCCAGCGCATAATTGATTCAAATGAACATCTGACACAATACCAAAGCTTCTCACAAGCCCATTTGCTTCGGTTAGTGGAACGTTTCTTCCCATATCAAGCGATTGCGCAATATTCAATAAATTATCTAGATTTGCCACAACGTGAGGGTCAAGTGCGTGCACATTCTCATCAAATTGACGCAGAGAAATTTCTGCCAATATTGGCACAAGCCGAGCATGGCAATCAGATAAAATTGCTTGATGCTTATTAAGATAAGTTATACGTAACGCTGAGGTATTTAATTTATCCCCATTTATATGAAGATTAGTACTCAAATCCCGATCTGATGATCTTAAAGATTCATTGTGAGCATCGATTTCAGCCCGTCTGAACAACGAAGTTATTTCAGCTTCGGAAAAAACAAGTTCGCCAGCATATACACCAGCACAAAAAGATGATGCATTTGCACCCAATATAAACACGCACGCACATAATAAAAATTTCAATCTATGCATAGCAAACATACATACTCCAAAAAAGGAAATCATATGTTTATATAAAAACAGTTAAATATTAAGATTTAGTTAATAGGTGTGAATATTTTAATATTCATAATTTATTCGTACTAAGTTACATTCAATTAAATAAAAGAATGCTCTAACGAACAGCCGTCTTTCGCGGATCAAATGCATCTCTAACCGCCTCGCCGATAAAGACAAGAAGACTCAGTAAAAAAGCAGTTGAAAAGAAAGCTGTGATCCCCAACCAAGGCGTATGAATATTATTCTTTCCTTGCGTGATCAACTCACCAAGAGATGCTGAACCCGGAGGCAATCCAAATCCAAGAAAATCAAGCGCCGTCAACGTGCTAATTGACGTATTCAACATGAAAGGCAAATAGGTAATTGTTGCCACCATGGCATTTGGCAAAATATGCCGCACGATAATACGAAATGTTGGCACACCTAGCGCCTCTGCAGCACGCACATAATCAAGCGATCGCGTTCGAAAGAATTCGGCGCGTACCACGCTCGACAGCATCATCCAACCAAAAAGCAACATAATCCCTAAAAGCCAACCAAAACCTGGCTCTATCATGCTGGACAAAATCATTAACAAATAGAGGATCGGCAATCCAGCCCATATCTCGGTAATACGTTGCGTAATCATATCAAATCGACCACCAAAGTAGCCCTGCATCGCCCCCATGAATACACCAATAACCCCTGAGAAAAACGTCAAACAAAGACCGAATAAAATGGAAATACGGTACCCATAGAGCAATCTTGCCAGCACATCACGTCCTTGATCGTCTGTCCCGAACCAGTTGTCGCTTGAAGGTGGGGCTGGGGCCGGCACCGATAAGTTATAGTTTACTGTTGAAGCACTATACGGAATCGGCGGGAAAATCATCCAGCCATCCTTCTTGATCAATTCCTTTACAAAATTATCACGATAATTTGTGTTGGTTTCAAATGTGCCGCCAAACGTTGTTTCGGGATAATTCTTGAATATCGGACAATAAAATTGACTTTTGTAACACACGACCAAAGGGCGCTCATTCGCAATAAATTCCGCGCCTAGCGTGACGAAGAACAAAATAAGGAATAACCAAAACGACCAAAAGCCTCGGCCATTCGATCGAAATTGCGCAAAGCGACGTTGTGTGAGAGGGGAAAATTTCATAAATAATATGTATCAGAATGCATTTGATCTTAACTAATTAATAGATAGCATGAATACGCCTTCGTTGAAATAACTTCCATCGCGTTAGACGCTATGATTTGCCTTACGCACGTATAATTCATCGCTTCTGTTTAAAAAAATCGCTCATCAATTGCCCGCAAAGACTTTCATTCACACCGCCAATAACTTCTGGTTTATGCAATGTATGCTGAAAAACACGCGCACCATGATCAACGCCGCCGCCCTTTTCATCGTACGCCCCAAAGAAAACGCGGCGAATACGTGCATTTGCAATGGCGCCAGCACACATAGGGCAAGGCTCTAACGTTACGTACACGTCACAATCGGCGAGCTGCTGTGTTTTGAGTATTTGACAGGCCTCACGAAGGCAGAGCATCTCTGCATGCGCAGTTGCGTCATGGCTTTGGCGCATTCTATTCGCTTGCATAGCAATGACGACGCCGTCTTTCACAATAACAGCACCAACAGGAACTTCGTCATTTAAAAAAGCGAGTTGGGCCTGCGCAAAGGCGATATCAAAAAAAAGCATGGATTTTTTACTGATTTTAGAGAAAACTGATTTTCAGAAGAATTAGCCTTAAAGCATTAATTCATGCGAAACTTCTATTGTTTGAGATTAGTCATTAAGCAGTGATTCGTGATTTTTTTAAAACATTGATTCGTGGGGGATAAAATGGCGGGAGTGACGGGACTCGAACCCGCGACCTCCGGCGTGACAGGCCGGCGCTCTAACCAACTGAGCTACACCCCCACATCGAAACAATGTAGTCTTTTTATAGTGTGATTTAGGAATGGAGTCAACAGTTTTTTTGACAAATCAACAAACTAATTGTCCCCGCCTTCCGTTATTTCCTTAATTCCTACCGTCATAGTTATCCCCGAAGGGTGTGGTCATCCGGGAAAAACAGATGGATGACTGCGAAAGTGTAAACTTTATCGCAACGACAATAAATTGCATCAATATCCGCGAAGTAAGCTGAGCAGAAAAGACGGAATATTCAACCTTCTCTACTCGACTAATATCTCTATTTATGCAAGCTTACGGCTTGGATCAATCCACCCCACATGGCCATCGGTACGCCTAAATACAACGTTCATCTCGCCATTCGCTGCATTTCTAAAAATAACAACGGGCATAGATGATAAATCCATACGCATGACGGCATCGCCAACACTTAAAGTATGAATTTCACTGGTCGATTCCGCGATGATCAATGGATTATCATCGTGCGTATCTTCCTCTTGAGGCTTAATGACAAACTTTTGAACCAGCTCTGACCTCTGCTCATGATCAGCACCTTGACGCTTTTTATCACGAAGACGCGTTTTATAGCGACGAACTTGTGATTCCAACTTTGTAATAGCAGCAGAAACACTTTTATGAGGATCAGAATCGCTCCCCGTGCAATGCACAAGAAAACTACGACCCACATGCAACGTGATGTCCGTTTTAAATTGATGATGCGCATCTTTCGTCATCGTAATGGTTGCATCATGCGCCTCGCCCATATAACGGGTAATAACAGTTTCAATTTCGGTATTGATAAACTCTTTCAAGCCATCACCAATATCCATTTGTTTACCTGTGATTGTAATTGACATAAATCATGTCCCTTTCATACTACTCAACTAATAAGAATAGTTTTTGCACCCCCACTCGTCAAGCTCTGCAACTGTGAATTAACGCTAATTTTTCATTTTTCATCCATTAAACGTAAATTTTATCCATCAGACACAAAAATAGTCTTTCATACTTTGCTCAAGGTGCTTATAAATAAGGGTATATGATTAGATTTGAAATGACTTTAAATTGATGAGAAAACTCACGGCATTAATGCTAACAACATTCATAATTTCAGCATGCAGTCCTTTTGTTGAGAACCGCGGCTTTAACCATGAAACGCTTGACCTGCAAAAAATAACGATTGGTGCCGACACAAAAGAAACGGTAATGGAAAAATTTGGCTCACCATCCACAACATCGTTGTACCCATCGGAACCAGGATCCACCGATTCTAAGTGGTTTTACATCACCAAGCGCACGTCAACCACAGCTTTTTTCAAACCAGAAACATTAAATCAGCAAACTGTAGTGGTTTATTTCAATGAAAAGAATATTGTTGCCGATATCCTAAAAATTGAGGGTGAAACCGTTATTTCAATGAATCCTGATAAAACAATAGGCACGGGATACGAAACCAATGTAATGCGGGATATCTTTGGAAACTTTGGACGCTATAGTGCAAAAAGCCCGGTTCCACAAAATAACAATCAATAAACATGACGTTGCAGGTTTCTTTTTACCAATTGATGCTCACACCTTTGGAAAAAGTTGTACCGCGTATTGTTGATAAAATATACGCCTCACATCTGCGTGCGCTCATTTGGGTTGAAAATGATGAACGATTGGCTCAGCTGAATACATCGCTGTGGACCTATTCAACACTTGCATTTGTTCCACATGGCTGTCGGCTTGATTCAGAAGAAACAAAAGATCAGCAGCCTATTTGGCTATCAACGACGCTAGAGAATCCCAATCAATCAAGCGTATGTGTGGTGACAAATGGTCAGCTAGTGCGTGACCCTAAGTCTTTGGGATTTGATCGAATCGTCGATATCTTTGATGCAACGATTGTTGACGCACCTGATGACACCACCTCTTTTGCTGAACGATTGAATTTCTATAACGCGCTAGGCGCAACGATCACTCAATGGCAGCAGACAAAAGAGGGCTGGCATAAACTAACATGACCATACTCATTACACGCCCGTTAGACGCTGCCAAGCGCACAGAGCAAGCCCTTCAGGCGGCGAGCTTTGAAACGTGGATCGACCCAGTTTTAACGATTATGCCGATACATGTCACTATTACCCCCAATACATACGACGCAATCATCACCACATCAGGCAATGGCGTGGAATCATTCGCTACATTGACACAAGATCGTGATACACCCATTTTCTGCGCTGGCAGTGCATCAGCCGCCACAGCACGCGAGCTTGGATTCATATCGGTTTTTCATCCCGTTGAGCCCGGCGGAAGAGAACTTATTTCACTCATTAAGCAATCACCTTTTAAACACCTTGCTTATCTACGCGGCGAAGTTGTTAAAATCGATATAGCCCAGGGTTTGCGCGACATGACTGACGTACGCGTCGACACCTATATCACATATAAAACCGTTCCGACGGCTGCATGGACACACGAAACAATTACATTGTTTGAAAACGGGAAAATAACTGCTATCACATTTTACTCAGAATATAGCGCACGTGTGACGCTGGATTTACTGAGAGCGCATGGGCTTTTAGATTACACACCGTCCATCACGGCACTCTGTTTGAGTGATACTATTGCTGAAGTGATTCGTGATATGAGGTGGAAGAACATCGAAACAGAATCACTTGCAAAATAATAATAAATACATTATTGTCAATAAAAAAATAAAAACGTTAACAAAATGTAAACACTTTTAATGTAAAAATTAAACATATAAAAATAATTCAAACACATTAAAATAAAGATATATAACTATGAAAACAATCGTATACACGGTACTTTTAACCGCCTTATTCGCAACTTATGGATTTTCAATGAATGTTGTTGATCGGGTATATCCTGGTCGAGCACAAAAATATAACGAAGATCCATTAAATCGAGCGATTTTTGGCGATACACGTGAACTTAATGCCGTTCTGTCATCAAGGCCTAGCAATAAATTTGCCAGCCCAGAAGAAAAAAAGAGAATTTTCAAGGCAATTATAGCGAATAAAATTATTCATGGTCAGAATATGGGGCTTGTCGATGATATTGCCCCCTATTTAGCGGCGGCATCGCTTATAGAAAAATCAATAATACCATTTTACGCAATAAATTAGCCTAATTTTATTGAAAAGCAACTCTAT
>JAZKAK010000047.1:0-5427 GCA_040389165.1 Pseudomonadota bacterium | reverse complement strand
TGCGCACCTCGAATTTTGATGTCTTACTACTCAAAACTTTTTGAAAACGGTATAATAATAAAATTACGCGCTCGTTTTGTACAAAAGGAAAAATACAGTTTAACCGAATGGTACTGCTATGGAAAAAAACTTAAAAAAGATCCTCAAAGGTTATCATGCCTTTCGAAAAAAATATGCCCTTAGCGACACATCTATCATGCAGCATCTTTCACGGCATGGCCAAAAACCAAAGATTATGGTGGTTGCCTGTTGCGATTCGCGTGTTGACCCTGCCCTCATCCTTCAGTGCGATCCGGGTGATTTGTTCGTTGTACGTAACGTTGCTAATATTGTGCCTCCTTATGAAAAAGATGAAGCACATCATGGTACCAGTGCAGCATTAGAATTTGCGGTAACGTTTCTAAATGTTAAGCATCTTATTCTATTGGGCCACAGCCAGTGCAGCGGCATTCAGGCCCTGATCAATAGCGATGATTTAGATCAAAATGACTTTATCACGAATTGGGTTTCACTTATCAAAACAGAAACCTGCAAACCAAAAAATGTAGATGAATACGCCAAGCAAGCGCTACATAACTCACATGCAAATTGCCTGACATTCCCATGGATCAACGAAAAAGTCGCCGGAGAAGAATTATTTATCCATATGTGGTTTTTTGATATTAAAACGGGTCAGATTTTTACCTATTCAGAGGCAGAGAAAACATACATAGCACTTGATTCGTGGGAATCAATGGATAGCTAATAGATGCATTTTCTACCCCCTCAACCCCTCAATCGGGTCAAGGCTCGATGCGTGCCTGTATTTTTAAAGAAGCTACCGTGCAATGTCGTTAACGAATTGTTAATCGTTTAAATGATAAGATGGCCCGTTCAACTTGATCTATTCAGGGCGAAAAGAGTCAAATCCAAGAACGTTAGTCGAATTGTTAGGTCAATTTACAATCTTACAAAAGAAAGTGAGTATACATAATGAGTACGTTTAAAAAAATTTCACAAGCGCTTGGTGTGAGCGCTGTGTTGCTGAGTTCGGCTCAGCAAGGGCATGCGGGTGTAAAAGAATTTATAGAGAATCAATTAAGCCGGCCTGAAGCGCCAATGACCACTGTTGATTTTGCAGGAATGGGACAAACACCTCCAGGATGGACAGGGTACCCAGCTAAAAGTGTGGATGGTGAACCAATTAATTATGATATTGCACTTCCGTCGACAAATAATGATGGCTTTAGTCCAAGGAACCTTGCTAAAAACATGCAAGTTAATCCTCTCGACCCTTTAAGGCAAGCTATGCCAGCAGATTTACCTCATGCTTCCTTAAGTCTTTACACAGACGAAAGCATGAGCATACTGCGCCCTGCGGTTATTGAATGGCTTAATATACGCTATCGAAATGAATTAGGCGGCAGGCTAATGGAGAATGAGCAAGCTATAGCCTTAGTACGTGAAAAAGGAATCACATACGAAAATATTTGGTTTTGGAATCCCAAAGTTGTACCTCAACTTAATGGCAATCCAATTGAATTAATTTTTGACAATCTTGGTCGTCCAATTAATCCGTATCCTGTTGGTAAAGATTTAAATTTGTCAGGTCGTGGGTTTTATTTCTTCTTTGGTGAAAACCCAGCTGTTGATCCATTAATAACATTGGAATTAAATGGCAAAATATATGCTCTCTTTATTCAAAGAAACGAAAGAGCTACTAAAAAGTCAGATGGTGCGCCTGCGCAGCTCTCTTTCCCTGGCGGCATGCATGATATCGATAAAACGCAAGTTGATCCACTTGGTTCAATCATAAAAGAACTTGGTGAAGAGACAGGCCTTTTGCTTGATAGTGATAGAATCATTAGATCCAATTTGGCCAAACTTGTATCGTCAGATGTTGTGTCTGGTGAAGCAAGAACAACACGAAATGCTTGGACAACAAGTCATTTTTATCACTTGCATTTCAACAATATTCACGAATTGAAGAATTATATCAAAACTGTATCTAGTCTATTTGATGGGCATGAAGTTTCAAAAGTGTTGTTTTTAGATATTCGCTATGTTCTTTCTAATTATGTGATGCCAGATGCAGAAGGCAGCATGTTTGCAAGTCACGGTAAAATGTTTACAAAAGCACTTGTTGATTTCTTTACACATCATCCCGACAAACGTCGATACTTGACAGGAAGTGACAGAGTATATAAATCTTACAGAGATTCACGCCTTAGCATGAATGAATTACAGGAAGCAGTTAATCGTCAGCCTATACAACGTGAATTGAAGGACGCAATTCAGAGATATCACCATCTTCGCCATTCGTCGCCATCTGCTTCTTCCTCAGCCTCAGCTGCTGCTACGGACGCGCCTTTCAACGAGTTAACTTCACGGAGATAGTCGGTTAAGACTATGACTGCACACCTAATGCATAATACGCACAGGCTCTCACTGTCTTCATAAGGAGATCCTAAACCTATCGACGTTAAGGATGCGTGCTCATTTGTGTTGATGGGCACTTCAACTTACTAAATCAACTCACTTGGGTAAATCAGCAGCATTTGTGGCAGGTTTACCCATTTGTATTAACCTCTATTTATACTGTTTTCAGAAATGATTAGATAGCAAGACAGAAGATGCAAATAGCGTCGTTCCCACTTGCACACGAATAACGCAGTTATCGAAGAGGGCTGCGTTAACTAAACGTCAATGAAATTGGTATTCCTATCCCTCAGCTGGCACTACCCCCTCAACTCCTCAACCCCTCAATCGGGTCAAGGCTCGATGCGCGCCATGATGGATACAGCGTCGCTAAGAATGAAAGCCCAATACCCATAGCAACAATACGCAGCACTTCATCAAACTCAACTTTGGCGGGTAAGGTAGACAGGAAATAGATTTCCTCGGAAAACATTTCAACGCCTGTTAGGCTTTGTAAGAACTGCCTAATCCCCTCGATATTAAGTGCAAATGACAAACCAAGTGCAACACCCAGCAATGTGCCAATTCCACCAATGCTTGCGCCGGTTAAAAAGAAAATCCGTAAGATGGTGTTTTTTGTAGCACCCATCGTTCGTAAAATCGCAATATCACGTGTTTTATCCTTAACCATCATGATGAGTCCCGAAATGATATTGAACGATGCAATTAAGATGATCAGCGTTAAAATCAAAAACATGACATTACGTTCCATCTTAACAGCATGCATAATACTAAGGTCCCCATGTCGCCAATCGAGCGCGTGCACCTGATCGCCCAGGGCATGCTGCAAGACATTTGCTAAATTCGAAGCCAGATCATCATGCGTTGAAAATACATCAATTTGTGACAATTGACCGTTTGCTTTAAAGAAGCTTTGTGCGGTCTCGAGTGGCATGAAAATAAAGTTTTTATTAAACTGCGCCACATCTGCATGAAAAAATCCAGCGACCAAAAAGGTTTTTTGCCGAGGCATATTACCAAATGCAGTTGCCGTGCCTTGTTGCGTTAGCAAGGTGATTTTATCACCTATATCAATGTGTAGTGTTTCTGCCATGCGTCTGCCAATGATAACATGATCGCCGTTGAAGTGTTCTATGACTGTTTCAGGCATGAGTTTAATGCGATCACGACCCGTAATAGCATAAGGAGGCAACCCTTGCACAATAACGCCACTCGCTTGATTTCGAGCCATAGCAATCGCTTGACGTTCAAGCATAGGATACGCCAACCGTACGCCAGGGACGCTTTGTATAAGTGATAACTGATCTTTATTTTCAGGCAATACACCCGCAGGCGATTGAATCGTTACATGACCGCGCATAGCGACAAGTCCGCCAAACAGATTTTGCCGAAAACCATTCATGACAGACATAACGATAATCAACGTCGCAACGCCAAGCGCAATGCCAAGGAATGAAAACCATGCGATGACGGACACAAACCCTTCTCGGCGAGCGGAAAACAAATAGCGAAAAGCGACAAAACGCTCAAAGGATGAAAACATAAATAATTCCGTTCTTGTAAAGGGACGACGAGGAGAGACTAACCAACGCAGGGTGCACGTTTTCTCCCCTGCATATAACCCGTTTTAATAAGGCTTGAGTAGCAAGACATCAAGATTCGAGCAGCGGAGTTTACTGCAGTAAATGAGCAGCACAGATATCGCAGAGGGCTGTACTAATCAAATCTTAGTGAAACTGATATTATCCAAGATTCTTCATCAATAACATATCCCGCATCAAATTCAAAGGCGTAGACCGGCCTTGTTTAATCTTCATTTCTGACAAAACTGCGCGTACAAAGCGACGACGAGACTTTGGGTCTTGGATAGTGCGCATTTGTTGATTGATGATTAGGCGATGCCAAAAAACGGCTTCTGCACTAAGTTCTGTATTATCAAAGCCGTGCGTTAGATCGAGTGATGGCAGCGGCGCGCGTGGTGATGCTATTGGTTTTTGTGGTTTTACGGCTTCCACAGGCATGCTGGCTTGGCCGAAAAGACTTTTTTGCTGAATGGCCATGGGGTTATTCGTATGTGTTATCTTTTGAGAGAAAGTATACCATGCGTGTGAGCGAATTGAAAGTTTTGCCGCCAAGAGTCTTTTCTCTTAAATTCTAGCAAAGACTTGATTTTCGTCGTGCATCGCTTCAAAATGAACGCAATTATTCTATTTCTTGGAACACATGATGACCGATGATTCCCCAGCACAACATGATGCAGCTGCACCTAAAGCTGACGGCACAACGCGTCGCGACTTTTTAACGTTAACGGCTTCTGCTGTGGGGGCGATTGGCGTTGGTGCTGTCGCGATTCCATTTATAAATAGTATGAATCCAGCCGCAGATGTACTGGCGCAAGCGTCAATTGATGTAGAATTATCTGATATTCAACCAGGTGCGAGCAAAGTTGTGATGTGGCGCGGCAAGCCTGTATTTATTCGTCATCGTACGCAAGCTGAAATTGATACTGCACAAAAAACATCGTTGCGTGAATTACCTGATCCACAGACAGATCAAGAACGTTTTGCAAAGAATCCTGCATGGCTCGTGGTTGTAGGTGTATGTACGCATTTAGGATGTGTACCGAATGAACGACGCGGGATGCAAGCCGATGGTGTTGATGGTGGCTGGTTGTGTGCATGTCATGGATCTGTCTATGATGGCTCAGGCCGTATCGTGAGAGGTCCTGCCCCTAAGAATCTTGAGGTGCCGTCGTATCAATTCATCAATAATAACAAAACGCTGCGTATTGGGTAAAATCGCCGCACTTTTGCGTATGCAATGGGTATAGCAATTCAATAAGAAACAGCTTAAATTGCATAACATCAAAAAAAGCTTGATCTTTTTTGTACTTTTTTGCATAGTAACAAATATAAAATGGATGGGTGGCCGAGCGGTTGAAGGCACCGGTCTTGAAAACCGGCGAGGGTGTGAGCTCTCCGTGAGTTCGAATCTCACCCCATCCGCCAT
>JAZKAK010000046.1:0-3073 GCA_040389165.1 Pseudomonadota bacterium | reverse complement strand
ACCCCCGACACGCGGATTATGATTCCGCTGCTCTAACCAGCTGAGCTACTCCGCCAAATGATCAACCCTTTATAACGCGATTTCAATTGAAAGTCAATTGCTACACGTGAAAAAAAAATTATGAAACGGCTGTTGTCACTTTAGGTGCATAGGCTGTGATCAACGCATCCAATTCACCTTGTGAGCAAAACCCTAATTGCACAGGGTTGCGCGGCTTTATTTGCGGTGAGTTCCAATGTGTTTTTGTTTTGATCGCACGAATCATCGGTTTAGTTGTGCCGAGTAAACGTGTAAGCGCAACTTCAGGGATATCTGGATAAAATTTAACCATAAATGCAATGGCATCAGGGCGATCTTGACGCTTTGATAACGGTGTGTAACGACTTTTTTTCTTTCCAAGCACTGAATCTGCGCTGATAGCAGGGCGTATAACAAGGTGTTCTTTTGGATTATTTTCGCAACGATGAATTTCATCGAGCGTTAGCTGTGATGATGCTATGGGATCAAACCCAACAATACGAATTGAGTTTTCGTTGTCGGCGAGCGATTGAATTTCCAAAATATGAATCCCGCAAAAATTCGATATTTGCTCAAATGTTAGCGCTGTATTTTCAATTAACCAAGCAGCGGTTGCTTTTGGCATGAGTGGTGTAGTCATTAAGTGTCTCCTATAGTATAGGTTGGTCGTTATATGTTTTTTGTTGATGATTTATTGCCAGGTGTTGCGGGTAGTATGCTTCGATCTATGGTAAAGTGCAAAGGTTTTTTTAACGTCATTTTTAGTCAAATTATTTGGTTAAAACTGAATAAGTCCACTTTTCCTGTACTGACAGTGCGTCTCTTAAGCCACACCAGTGTTTGTAATTATGTGAATTAAGGTTAAAATTAATCTTTACAATCCATAAAAAATGCCTGACTATTTAATAAAAGTTTAACCATTTATGGAGTTAATTATGCGCTTTCAAACATTATGGCAAATGCCATTGCTACTCGGTGTTGCTGCAACATCGATTGCTTATTCAGCAGGGATTGCACCCGCTGGACCTGTTGCGGCCGTTGCTGCACCAGCACCAATAGTTGCGGCAGCACCAGCTGCTGTATCGGCTGCTGGCACAGTTGACACAGCAACTCTTATGAAGCAAATCGAAGAATTGAAAAAGCAAGTTGCACATGTAGCCTACAAACAACGTAAATCTGAAGAGAAATTAGAATCAGAAATACGCGTTGATGATGCAAAAATTGGTGTGTTGCAAGCGAATCAAGTATCTGCATTCCCAACGGGTTTTATCGCAGTACCTGGAACAAACTCAGCAATTAAAATCGGCGGTCGTATAAAAGCTGACGGTGCATACTATCCACGTAGCAATGCTAACGCAAAAAACATAGAATTTGACGGAACCGTGATTCCTCTTCGAAATCAAGAAGTAAACGCTGCAAAGTCAGGTTTTGTGCAAGGTGGAATTGCAAACTCACGTATTGAATTTACAAGTCTTAGTCACACAAACCAAGGTGATGTTAAAGGTTGGATACAGACCGATTTTGATAGCAGTTTAAACTTAGCAGGAGGTCCAAATAACTATACTGGAACTTCATATGTTCCACGTATACGGCATGCAATTGTTGAATGGAAATCATTGACGGTTGGTCAAACATTGACAAACTTCCATGATAGTGAAGGTGTAACAACACTTGATAACAATGGTTTAGGCAACGTTGTACGACGTGTTCAAGTAAAATGGACTGAAAAATTAGGTGAAGGTCTTTCTTTAAGTGTTGCAGCTGAGAATCCAAATACGGATTATGTGACGCAAAATGGAGCTACTGGAAATAACTCTAATCTTGGAAAATCGGGTCTTCCTGATTTGACGGCACGTTTACGTTTGGAAGGTAAGCAAGGGTTTGTCTCTTTACGTGGTATCGTTCGCAGACTCGAAGTTAACGTTCAACCAACTGAAGCTGCTGGCGGTGTAACTGCTCTGAATCAATTTGCTAACAAGCAAACAGGCTGGGGTCTTGGTACATCATTCAAATTGATTACGTCAGGTTTAAGTGGATTTAACGGTCAAGTTACCTTCGGTGATGGTATAAATAACTTCCTTGCTGTTGAATCATTGCCATCAGCGTACTTGCAGTTACCAGCATCTGCTACTCCTGCTGCTGGTAATAATGGCACGCACACGCAAGCACGCTTTGATACGCTTTCCGGTGCAAGCGCTATCTTAGGGTATGAACACTGGTGGACAGATCAATTCCGTACAACTATCGCTGGATCGTACACGAAAGTTAAAAATTCTTCGTTTGCTCCTGTTTCAGCAGCTGGATCACAACTTAACAGTCGATTGAAGAAAGCAGTCGTTAATGCGATCTACAGCCCAGTTAAGCAAATGGATATTGGTGTTGAAGTTATGTACGGTACGCGCGAGACAATTGGCGGCACTGTAGACACAGCTGGTACAAATGCTCCCGTTGGATCACAATACGCGGGCGGTACAGGTCGTGCGACACAAATTATGACGTCGTTTATCTATAAATTCTAGTCATCTAACGTAGTGTGTAGGTTTTTTTGATTGAGGTTTTTCATTATTGTCATTCTCGCGAAGGCGGGAATCCAGGAGAAATTGAATTCAAAACGATAAACTTATGTAACGTAAAGACACTGGATCCCCGCCTTCGCGGGGACGACAGCCACTTTTAAAATAATTTTGATCATTGTGAACAAAAATGAAAAACGTGAACACTGCGTAATATCTAATTAAAGGCCGGGGAAACCTGGCCTTTTTTTATGTACATTATTTATTTTTCTTGCTTTTGCTCTGGTTTCTTTTTTTGGGACTTTTCCCTTTTTCTTTCTTTTTTCATATTAGTATGGTCATTAGTGTCATCGTTTTTGCTAATCTAGTTTTCTTCTTCACTCTCTACGTCACTGTGGCAGGTGCAGGTTTTGGTATATCCTCTGTATTAAGCGGTGTAACAACACACAAAGGGGCTTCTTCAAATATTACATTTGCTAAACCAAAATATTTTGGCTCTTATGAAAAATAGGTGGGTAACGCATTAGTGCATGAATTTGTTC
>JAZKAK010000045.1:0-30981 GCA_040389165.1 Pseudomonadota bacterium | reverse complement strand
GAAGGTGGTCGTACCGTTGGTGCGGGTGTTGTTGCGAAAATTTTGAAATAATAGAGAAGAATCATTGTTATTCCCGCTTGTTGAGAATCTAGAAATGGATCTCAGCCTGCGCGGAAAAGACACGTTAGAATGAACTTTATTTTCCCCGCTTTATGCGGGGTTTTTTGTATATTAATGTATTGCGAGCGTTCCCTTAAAACATGTATCACCTGTTATAGGATCCATCGTTAGCGCTACGGCCATCATCTGTACTCCGCATTTATAAGCATCCTGTGCTGCTCTTGCGTAGACGGGGTCTAAGTCAGCTGCAATTGAAAAAGTATCACAATCATCGCGTTGAACGAGGTACAGAACAGCTGCTTTTGTTTGACTATCAATAATCTGACTCAATTCTTTCATATGTTTTGCACCACGCACCGTTGGGCAATCTGGAAATAACGCAATGCTTCCTCGGCACATATGGACACTTTTGACTTCAAGATACAAACGCTGAAGGCCATCTTCCAGCAAAAAATCAATGCGGGAATTTTGACCATATTTAACTTCACGACGGATGCTTGGATAGCTCTCAAAGCCTGGGATTTGTTTGTTTATCAGCATATTGTGAACGATTGTATTTGCGGCATGTGTATTAATGCCAACCCATGTTTCATTATCGTTAAACCATTCCCACGTGTATCGAAGTTTGCGTTTTGTATCTGCCCCGTGATCCGTTAGCATAATTGTTGCGCTCTCAGGTATCCCGAGCAATTTCCCTGTATTGCAGCAATAGGCTACAATGATTTCACCAGATTCCAGCTGTACGTCGGCTAGAAAGCGTTTGTACCTCTGCAGTAGGGTTCCTTGAATCACTTTTATTTCCATTTTAGCTAAAATTGTATTTATAATAAAGCTGTGCCATTGCTAAACAAGTAGCATGTTTTTAGTATCCGTAGGATATTTTGATCGCATGATGGCGAACGAGAAAAAAGGAATGCTTTATTATGGTTCATATTCGATTGCCAGAAAAATCAGTTGTAGAAAAAGGCTGTCAATATACGAGTGAAATAGAAAAAAAGGATATATCTGCTGTAACTAGCACTATACGTATATTTCAAATTTATCGCTATAATCCTGATTCTGATGCAAATCCACGTTATGATACGTTCAGTATTGATACAAAGAAGTGCGGACCAATGGTCCTTGATGCATTACTTTATATAAAGAATACACTGGACACACAATTGGCCTTTCGCAGGTCATGCCGCGAAGGGATCTGTGGTAGTTGTGCGATGAATATTGACGGAACAAATACATTGGCTTGCATAAAGCCATTAGCTGAGATAAAAGGAACCGTGAATATCAACCCTTTGCCTCATATGCCTATTGTGAAAGATTTGGTGGCTGACTTAACGCAAGCTTATAAACAATACGCAAGTATTAAGCCATGGATTCAGTCTACACAAGCGCCTTCTATGCGCGATGGTGAAGTACGTGAACGTCTTCAAACACCCGAAGAACGTGAAAAGCTCGATGGTCTTTGGGAATGTGTTATGTGCTTTAGTTGCTCTACTAGCTGCCCAAGTTATTGGTGGAATCAGAACCAATATCTGGGGCCCGCAACATTGTTGCAAAATTATCGTTTCGTCGCAGACAGCCGAGATGACTCAAAGAAAGAACGTTTAGAAGACTTAGATGATGCGTTTAAGCTGTATCGATGTCATACAATTATGAATTGCACAAAGACGTGTCCAAAGGGTTTGAATCCAGCAAAAGCTATTGGCGCTTTAAAACAGGAAATTATTGCTTAAATCTGATTAAAATTATTCCTTTAATTTTTAACGAAATATTAACCTGCCTAACATAAAACTATATTAAGGGACAAAAAATCTTGCTATAGGCTATTTATGAAAAAAAAAACAAATTCATTTAATCGTATTGCAACAATGAGCGTGATAGGTATAGCCGTTGCTAATGTATCAATCGCTAATTCATCAACAGGTGTGGTTGCGCCAGCGCCCGCCACTGCCTTAGGTGGACAAGCTTTTTCTTCTGTTCTGCCGCCATTGCCTGTGTTGCCAACAGCTTTACCAACAGCTTATCCGGCGGCCTTACCAACCGCTCAGCCAACTGCTCTGCCGACAGCTTATCCGGCGGCCTTACCAACCGCTCTGCCGACAGCTTTACCAGCTGCACTGCCAAAAACTTATCCGGCTGCCTTACCAACTACTCTGCCAACTGCTACATTGTCGGCGGCTGTAGTCCCAACGTCATTACCAACAGTGTTGCCATCAGCGCCTGCTCCTGTTCCCGCAGGAACAGTGGGAGCAACTTCCCCTCATGTATTAGCAACTGCACCTGTCGGCACAGCAGTCACTGCTTCCACAACAGCAGCTCCAATTGGTGCCACTGCTGCTACAACGACAGCCGCAACTGATCCTGCAGCTATAATTTCTTCCTTACGAAAAGAAAATGATTCTGAAAGGCAAGAAATCATCCAATTAAAGAAACAATTAATGGATGCAAATGCCGCAACTGGTTACGCAGATAATGTTGCAGCCAATCCGCAACAAGGTATCAATAGCCAAAATTTAATGAATACTAATCAGAATGGTTATAATAACCAAAATGGATCAAATAGCAACAACGGTTTGAACAATGGTCAGAATGGTTACACTAATCAGAATGGATTAAATAGCAACTCTGGTTCGAATAATGGTTATAACAATTATGGCTCAAACAATAATCAGAATGGAATAAACAACAGTCAGAATGGTTATAATAACCAAAATGGATCAAATAGCAACTCTGGTTCAAATAATGGTTATAACAATTATGGCTCAAACAATAATCAAAATGGCTCAAACAATAATCAAAATGGCTCTAACAATCAAAATGGAATAAACAACAGTCAAAATTCTTACAATTCAAGAGGTTATGTTCAGCAGGGCATGGGTATGAATCCAATGATGGGTGGTTCTTCTATGGGCAGCGGATATGGCCAACAACAAGGTACGAGTAGAGGAGGTTTACTAGGGGGATTGATGAGTGGTTCTTCTATGGGCGGCGGATATGGTCAACAGCAAGGTACGAGTAGCGGAGGTTTACTAGGGGGATTGATGAGTGGTTCTTCTATGGGCGGCGGATATGGCCAACAACAAGGTACGAGTAGTGGAGGTTTACTAGGGGGATTGATGAGTGGTTCTTCTATGGGCGGCGGATATGGCCAACAACAAGGTACGAGTAGTGGAGGTTTACTAGGGGGGTTGATGGGCGGCTCTTCCATGGGCGGCTATGGTCAACAAGGTATGGGAATGAGACCAGTGACGAGTGGATCTGCCATGGGTGGTTATGGTCAGCAAGGTATGGGAATGAACCCAATGACGAATGGCTCTTCCATGGGCGGCTATGGTCAGCAAGGTATGGGAATGAGACCAGTGACGAGTGGATCTGCCATGGGTGGTTATGGTCAGCAAGGCATGGGAATGAACCCAATGACGAATGGCTCTTCCATGGGTGGTTATGGTCAGCAAGGTGTGGGAATGAACCTAATGACGGGCGGTTCCTCCATGGGTGGCTATGGCCAACAAGGCATGGGAATGAGACCAGTGACGAGTGGATCTGCCATGGGTGGCTATGGCCAACAAGGCATGGGAATGAACCCAATGATGGGCGGTTCCTCCATGGGTGGCTATGGCCAACAAGTAATGAACCCAATGATGGGTGGATCAGCTGTGATGAATATCTTTGGAGGTTCTGCGATCAAACAGGCGACTCCGGCGCAATTAGCAAACGATGTGGCGAATTTAAATGCGCGTATGAATGTAATCGAAGAAAAGCTTAGTGTAACTTCTCCGAAGACAACAGCAGTTGGGACCAATGCAGCAGAATATATGCCTGTGACAACAACATCTACATCAGGGATAACTGCAATGGGAATGGCACATTCTGGCACAACAACTGCAGCTAAATAATAAATGATCCGCTAAACGTGCCTAACTTTGCGTGCTACCTATAATTCATTGCAAGGGTTGATTCTCATGAGTCAGCCTTTTATTTTTTGTAAAATGATTTGCTCTGTTTTTATGCCATTACAAGCAAACCCTTTAGCTTGAATTATCAACCTTTTGGTGTAAAAGGGTGTAGTATGGTCTCTATCTTCACGCAAAAATTCACGCAATAACACATAATATGGCATACATCACTCCTGGATACAGACGTTATCGAATTACCATTGAATACAAAGGCGATGCTTTTTATGGATGGCAACGACAAAGACTAACTCCAACAGTGCAAGCAGAAATCGAAGATGCCTTGCTTGTTATTGCACGTGAGAAAGTTGCTGTTCATGGCGCCGGACGTACCGATGCGGGCGTGCATGCGCTTGCTCAAGTAGCGCACTTTGATGTGCAAAACGAGTTGCAGTGTGATCACACGATGTTAGGTATTAATTATTTTTTAAAAGGCAAGGGTGCTGTCGTTACATCGCTGGCACCGACGGCTGATGATTTTCACGCACGTTTTTCAGCTTTATCACGTAGTTACCATTATTTTATCCTCAATCGTCGTCCGGCGTCAGTTTTGCAATATGAGCACGCTTGGCACATTATGAAACCACTTAATCATGAATTGATGCAAGAAGCTGCACAATTATTGGTGGGATATCATGATTTTTCAGCATTCCGCGATTCAGAATGCCAAGCGCAGAATCCACACAGGACACTTAGCGTATTTGACATAACACGTGAAGGCGATGTGATTCGTGGCTATTTAAAATCACGTGCTTTCTTGCATCATCAAGTTCGCATTCTGATGGGCACACTTAAGCGTGTTGGTGATGGTACAATTAAACCGAGAGATGTTTTGGATATTTTAGCATCACGTCAGCGAAAGTGTGCAGGGCAAACAGCGCCGCCGCATGGGTTGTTTTTTCTTGGGGCTGAATATCCAGAGAAATATGATAGTGTGAACGATGTTGATAAATTATAAAAATATGTGATCGTGCTATATATACAAAGATGCAACATATGTATTCAAGATTATCAGAGATACGCAAGCAAACTGACAGGAATGACACATAATGACAATTCAATCTAATGCTGAAAAAGCGACTATGCTTGTGTCTAAATTCATGACTGTTGCTGATGCGCAAACCCTTTCTGGGATCTTAGAAAACGTTAATAAAGATACTCTTGTTGTGTTTGATGTCGACATGGTTCTTCTCAATACAAAAGAACCTATGTTCCAAATACCAAATTTGGATTTGCATCATGAAATTATATCCGTAATGAAATCAAAATATAGCCATGAAGAGTTTGATTTTTTAGTGCATTGTGCTCTTATTCGAATTGAGTTTGAGCTTTTAGATGCAACAATGTCGGAAATGGTTCAGCGTCTTCAAATGCTTAACGTTCCAACGATAGCGTGCACAGCATTATTATCAGGTTTCATTGATTCAGAGCACGATATGATGGTCTGGAGAACAAAGCAGCTCGCTAAATTCGGAATAGATTTTTCCATTACAGCGCCTGATGATGCTGCTTTTCAGATGATTCAATTTCCTACGTATCGTGGAAACGTCCCTCAATATAAAAATGGAGTGATGATAACAAATGGTGAGCATTCTCTTACACATAAGGGGATGGTGTTGACAGCGCTTTTATCGACGATGCCTGCAATGCCGCAGCGCATTATTATGATTGATGATAAGCTGCAAAACTTAGAAAATATCCAAAAGAGTCTCGATGAGATTTCTTTTGAAGGAAGCTATACCGCGATAGAGTTTACTGCTGCTACGTATGTTGATTGTCCATTAGTGTCGGCAGAAGAATTCGCGTTTGGTATGCAGAAATTATTAGTAGATGTTCTATAATGTCACTAAGCGATAAGCATACGGGACGCAAATAGCGTAAACAAAGCTGCAAAAATCCCTGCAAGCACATCATCAAGCATGATTCCAAGCGCAGCTGTTTTTGATGAGTTCGCTAACGTGCGATCAATCCACGAAATTGGCCATGGTTTCATGATATCAAAGATTCGAAAGAAGATGAAAGCGAGCACAAGTTGCACATAATCAAGTGGATGTATGAGAGAGATAAGCGATATAGCCCAAAAGAAACCAGCTACTTCATCGATAACAATCCAGCCAGGATCCATATCAAGGCTGTCAGCTGTTTTTAAACACACATTTGAAACATAGAAACCAACTATCGTGGTGATGAATGTTATCAAGAGCAAAACGAAAGGTGAGAATTTTAGGAAAAACAAACTAAGGCAAGCAGCGCCGATGGTTCCCCATGTACCTGGCATCCAGGGCAAATAACCTAGTCCCAGAAATGATGCTGTAATTTTGCAAAGCTTGATCATCAGTTTAAGTTTTTCTAGTAAAACAATAAATTGGTTGCGGGGGCTGGATTTGAACCAACGACCTTCAGGTTATGAGCCTGACGAGCTACCGGGCTGCTCTACCCCGCGACAACTGATATTGTCTTTATAGGCTAGATCCGTGCCGAATGCAACTAGAAAATCATGTTGTGGATATATTAATGGTGAAATGATGTGTCTGTACCCTAACTCTAAAAAGTGCTATAAAAATTCAACATATCAAAATCAATGAATAGGGCTGTCATGACTTTAGAAACAGATGTTGTAATTATAGGTGCTGGTCCTGTTGGGCTTTTTGCAATTTTTGAATGTGGCATGCTTAAGTTGAAATGTCATGTTTTTGATGCACTAGACTCAACAGGCGGGCAATGTGCCGCACTTTACCCAGAAAAACCGATTTATGATATTCCAGCTCATCCGCAGATTGTGGGTGCTGACCTGGCTGCGAATCTGTTGGCTCAGGCAGAGCCCTTTCATCCGGTATTTCATCTTAGTGAACAAGTAGTACGACTCGAAGCGCTAAATAATGCGGGTACTGCTTTCGAAATCGAAGGCTCAAACGGTACGGTTGTTCGGTGTAAATGTATTATCATTGCTGCGGGTGTTGGGGCTTTTGGTCCAAATCGTCCTCCATTGGATGGGATCGAAGCTTTTGAAGGCTTGAGTGTACATTATTACGTGAAATCGAGAGAAGTCTATCGTGATAAGCACGTTGTTATTGCGGGTGGAGGGGATTCAGCTGTTGATTGGGCGTTATCCTTGTCAGAAATAGCTGCATCTGTTTCCATTGTGCATCGTCGAGCAAAATTCCGTGCAGCACCCGAGAGTGAAGCCAGGCTTAAAGACTTATCTGAACAAGGGAAAATTAGGCTTGTAGTGCCTTATCAATTGGCTTCGCTTGCAGGAGAAAAGGGCATTCTTACACATGTTGGCGTAGAAACGCTCGATGGTGAAAAAGAAAGCTTAAAAGCCGATTATATGCTCGCCTTTTTTGGTCTCTCTATGAATCTTGGGCCTATTACAGAATGGGATTTAGGATTAACACAAAGCCATATTATCATTGATCCAATGACAGGAAAAACCAATAGGCTAGGTATTTATGCTATTGGTGATGTCGCTACTTATCCTCATAAACTAAAACTAATTTTAACAGGCTTTGCCGAAGCAGCGCAGGCAGCGCATGCAATTCGTTCGCATTTGTATCCAGATGAAATTATTCATTTTGAATATTCGACGACAAAGGGTGTCCCGGGCGCCTAAGATAATTTTATTGATTTACCTTAGGTGGGCATTCATTCGAGGCAGGCGCGCATTGATTCTTGTAATAATTCAGCGCATAAACACGTAGGTGACTTGCAAGATTAATATCTTTTCGATGGCAATCCTGATACGTAATAAAGTCAACGAGCGTTGTATTCTGAGTTGCCGCTATAATCTCAAGCGATTCCCAAAATTCCTTTTCAAGCGCGAGGCTCGTGTTATGCCCCGATAAACGTATTGATTTTTTCTGCATAATTAGCCTAAAATTGCACGTAATAGTATCCGTAATTATGTAGTATATGATGTTCAAAAAGAAGAGCCAACTCAAGAAAATTATGACTAGCAATCTTGCAGATGAATTAATTGCAACTGTTATCATTATCAATGCAGTATCCATTTTTTTGGCTACGTCTAGCTATATGAGTGAGCATTATGGCTGGTTGCTTGAAAAGATTGATCATTATGCATTGATATTTTTTTCCATTGAATTACTTATTCGTCTATATATCGAGAGAATAAAATTCTTTAAAAGTGGATGGTGCCTATTTGATACATTTATAGTTCTTATTTCTATACCACCTCAAATGGGGTATTTAACAACTTTGCGAGCCCTACGTATTTTACGTTTAGTGCGTTTGATTCGATTTTTCCCCAAAATGCAATTTCTTATTGTATCTATGAAAGATGCAATTCCTGGAATTGTTAGCGTTTCATTTTTTCTAATGCTTTTCTTCTCAATATTTTCTATTCTTGCATTTCATTTATTCAAGGGCGTGAATGAAGAGTATTTCTTGTCAATAAGTCATACATTAATGTCTATGTTTCAATTAATGATAAATGATGGCTGGGCAGAAATTGTGCGGCCTCTTCAGAAAACAATGCCGTATGCAAATCTGTTTTTTATCAGTTATATAGTGGTAATGAAATTCATGCTTCTAAACTTATTTTTTGGATTAATTATTAATTCAATACAGCATTCAGCACGAGCAGAAAATAGAAAAAATATGAAAATTCTGACAACAAACATTGAAGTTGCGACTGAATTGGAAGCTAAGATTGAAGTTACCTTAGAACATAAAGTAGATGTATTAATGCATGAAATCCAAACGTTAAAATCATTGATAAGCAATTTTGATAAATCGCATAAAGATAGCCATTAATTATTTACAAACTATGATAAATGGTCGCATACTGCCTATACATCTTGGGCATATCAGAGTCTTGTCATGTTATTGTTAACACCATTAATTCTTCCCGTTGTTGGTTTTTTGTGTGTGCTTTTGTTGTGCTATTTGGTATCAAGAAAGCGCGATCAGATTGCGTGGGGCGCTGTATTTAAATGTTTTTCTGTTGCTCTGCTTTTAGCTGTAATTATTACGCACGTTCCGTTTGTCGAGCCTATATTTGAACGATTAGGCGCAGCTATTAATGCTTTGCAAGTAGCAACTTTTTCGGGAACAAAATTTGTTTTTGGTTATCTTGGTGGGGCTGACACACCTTTTGATATTCCTGATGCACGTAAGGGCTTTACGCATATTTTCGCATTTCAATCACTGCCAATGGTTATCGTTGTCAGTGCATTATCAATGTTATTGTTCTATTGGGGGGTTATCTCTCTGTTTGTCCGTGTACTATCCCCGTTGTTTGAGCGCATGCTAAATATTGGCGGGGCCATGGGCATCGTATCGATTACTAAAATATTTTTTGGCCCTATGGAAGTGGCTCTTTTTGTTAAGCCATACCTTAAGAGTTTTTCGCGCGCAGAAATTTTCACGGTGATGACACTTGGATTTGCAACCTCCGCAATGAGCGTTATTCCAATTTACGGGCATCTTATCCATAGTTTTGTCGCCAATGCGACGCAAGTCTTTTTAATGACAAATATAATCACAATTCCTATTGTTATTGGTTTATGTAAAATTATCGAACCAGATCAGCAACGAACGAGCGGATCGCTTGCATCTATGTATACATTCACGGGGTCACTTGATGCGATTAGTCGCGGCACGCGTGAGGGGCTTGCTATTTTTGTAAATATTTTGGCAATGTTGATTGTGATGGCGGCACTCATAGCACTTTGCAATCAGATTTTAGGATTAGTTCCGACAAATACGCCAATCACCTTGCAAAGTGTTTTTGGTTATCTGTTTCTTCCCATCGCTTTGCTCATGGGCGTTCCTGCAAACGAAGCCTTTCAGGCGGCTCAATTGTTAGGAACTAAGATGGTTCTTAATGAAGTCTTTGCTTTTATGGATTTTGCAACAGTGGGGCAAACACTATCGATTAAAACACGTATTATTCTAACGTCTGCATTAGCGAGTTTTGCCAATTTTGCATCAATTGGTGTTTCTGTTGCTGGAATTGCGGCAATGTGCCCTGAACAACGTGCTAATTTAGTATCACTTGGTTTTCGTGCATTACTTATTGGTACGCTAGCAACAGGCATTACAGCATCGATTTTGGGAATTTTATTGGTATAAGTCAACTTAAGCTTGACGGACACATCTGTTCGCTTTAAATTAAATATATTGGAGAGATGGCCGAGCGGCTTAAGGCAACGGTTTGCTAAACCGTCATATGGGTTATTCCGTATCGGGGGTTCGAATCCCCCTCTCTCCGCCATTTTTTGTCGATTAATAAAATACGGCATGTAAAAATCTCCCTTTCTAAACGCTATTCCCTATTATTTATGTTTTTGTTAAGAATATATTAACCAATACACTGTATATATATGACTGTAGATCTGATTTTGAAATCAGAGTGCGCATAGTTTTCGATAGAATTGAATAAAATTTTATTGATATTGGTTTCGTCCATGCTATGATTAACCGTTAACAGAACATTTTACAGGAGTTATGTATGAGAAGAATTTTAGCTATTGCCGCAACTATTGCTGCAGCCACGAGTATTAATGCAGCTGATGATGAGGCTACCCCACCACCAGCGGCAAAACATAAACAAGTTAATAACCAGCAAAATCCCGTAAGTAAAAAATTTTACGATCAAGTGCGTGCTAGAGTACAAGCAGTAAGAAATAATTCGCAAATAAGTGCAGAAAATAAAGGTGAAGAAGCTATGATCGCTGCACTTTCAGTTTCATTGGATGATGCTATCTTGTATCTGTCAAAGCGTTCAGGTGGAAAAATAATGCGTATGCATTCAAATCCAAGATATTCAGGTGAAGTAAGGAATAAAAAAGATATTGAATTGTACAAGCGATTATTTGCTGCGATTGATGGTGAGGACAATAAAGAAGCAACGATCGAAGCACAGAATTCACAAAGTGAAATGTTCAAGTGGGATATTACAGAAGTTGATGACAACAGTATCGTTGTTTGCCGTCACGACTAATTCTTTAGTTGAATTTTATTGCTTGAGTGAGAGTACCTAAGTAGATAAAAAAGCCACAAAAAATGTGGCTTTTTTATTGTTTATTGCCTTGTTTGCCGCGTATACTTTTTATATGAATTTAATTAAAGTTTACGTGTGGTTTGCAATGCTGACTAAACTCCATCCACTTGCAAAAAAGATAATAATTCTTTTGCTTCTTAAAGTAAGCATTTTATGGATTTTTTTTAAAATTGTACCAGGCGAGAAAATTAAATTAACTCCTAATACCATTGAACACCATTTCCTTACCACACAAAAAGAAAGCACGTTTCATGATGAATCTTGACGTTGTACAGTTATCACGCTTGCAGTTTGGCTTGACGGCTATGTATCATTTTTTATTTGTCCCACTTACGCTGGGATTGTCATTTCTGCTTGCTATTATGGAAAGCGTGTATGTCATGACCAATCGACCGATCTGGCGTGAAATGACAAAGTTCTGGGGGCTGCTATTCGGGATTAACTTTGCGATGGGTGTTGCGACGGGTGTGACGCTTGAGTTTCAATTTGGCACAAATTGGGCATATTATTCTCATTACGTAGGAGACATCTTTGGTTCATTGCTGGCTATTGAAGGGTTGATGGCTTTCTTTCTTGAGGCGACGTTTATAGGCTTGTTCTTTTTTGGATGGAACAAAATATCAAAAGTTGCACATTTAACGGTCACATGGCTTTTGGCGATTGCCACAAACCTCTCTGCTTTATGGATTTTGATTGCGAACGCCTGGATGCAAAATCCAGTTGGCTCGGCGTTCAATCCCGACACAATGCGGATGGAATTAACGTCATTTTACGACATTTTTTTTAATCCCGTAGCGCAGTCAAAGTTCGTGCATACCGTAAGCGCAGGATATGTGACAGGTGCGATGTTTGTGATGTCGGTAAGTGCGTATTACTTGCTTCGTAATCGGCATATGGAGTTTGCCAAACGTTCTATTGCAGTGGCGGCAAGCTTTGGTTTGGCTTCGGCTCTGTCTGTTGTTGTTCTGGGTGATGAAAGTGGATACACCGCGACGCAACATCAAAAAATGAAAATCGCAGGGATTGAAGCCATGTGGGAAACCGAACCAGCACCAGCAGGATTTTCTATTTTTGGTATTCCAGACGTGGTGAATCATAAAACAGATTATGAAGTTAAGATTCCATGGATGTTGGGTCTTATTGCGACTAGGACATTAACACAAGAAATTCCGGGTATTAAGGATTTAATTGAAGTATCAAAAATGCGTATACGAAATGGCATGATTGCATACGATGCACTGCAGCATCTGCGCAAAGATCGCACGAATGAGGCGCTTAAAAAACAATTCCAAGAGCATGCGCAGGACTTGGGTTATGCACTTTTACTAAAACGGCATCATGACCCTGTGGTTGGGGCTAATGATGAGCAGATTAATATGGCTGCGGCAGATACTATTCCAAATGTGGCACCGCTGTTTTGGTCATTTCGTATTATGGTGGGACTTGGATTGTTCTTTATTTTCTTTTTTGGTTTTGCGTTTTATACCTCGGTTAAAAAGAGAGTTGCGAAGCACCCCTGGTTTCTAAGGCTTGCTGTGGCGAGCTTGCCATTGCCATGGGTTGCGATTGAGCTGGGCTGGTTTGTCGCTGAAAATGGCAGGCAGCCGTGGGCGATTGAAGGCGTGTTGCCGACATATCTTGCAACATCATCCGTATCAGCTGGTAATGTATGGTTCACGTTAATAGGTTTTGTTGTGTTTTATACAGTGCTTGCGATCGTGGATGCGTATTTGATGGTCAAGTATGTCAAACTTGGACCAGTTAATGCATTTAAGAAGGGATGATTATCATGGATTATGAAGTATTACGCGTTATCTGGTGGGTATTGCTTGGGGTATTGCTGATCGGCTTTGCTGTTATGG
Source organism: Pseudomonadota bacterium (assembly GCA_040389165.1). Taxonomy (GTDB): domain Bacteria; phylum Pseudomonadota; class Alphaproteobacteria; order Paracaedibacterales; family CAIOTO01; genus CAIOTO01. The sequence goes on along the minus strand of JAZKAK010000045.1, from coordinate 18,085 downwards.
ATGGTTTTGATATGGGCGCTGCAATGTTATTGCCATTCGTTGGCAAAACAGATGTCGAGCGACGCATTATTATCAACACGTTTGCGCCTGTCTGGGAGGGGAATCAAGTTTGGCTGATCCTAGGCGCTGGAGCAATTTTTGCAGCATGGCCATTGGTATACGCGGTTGCATTCTCGGGCATGTATCTAGCGATGTTCTTAGCGTTGTTAGGGTTGATCGTGCGTCCCGTAGCGCTTAAATTCCGCAGTAAATCAGATGGAAACTGCTGGCGCACAAGTTTTGATTATGCCATTTGCATCAGCAGTCTTGTGCCAGCGTTGATTTTTGGTGTTGCTGTTGGCAATGCGTTAATAGGCATACCATTTCATTTTGATGACACGCTTCGGATGTTTTATACCGGTAGCTTGTTCGAATTGCTCAATCCCTACAGTCTTATTTGTGGGCTTGTTAGTCTAGCCATGATGGTCATGCAGGGGGGTATCTATATTTTACTTAAAGTGAATGATCCTATACTTGTGCGGCGTGCTAAGGCGATTGTGTATTGGGCAATTTTCGTTATGCTGGCCTTGTTTACTTTGAATGGCATCTGGACGTTATTTTTCACAAAGGGCTATACTCTTATCGCAGGCCTTAAACACGTAAAAGGATATCCAATAGCTGACACATATACACTTGTTGGAAAGGCATTGCATAATGCCCCGTCAAATCCACTCATGAAAATGGTTCTTACCGGAGGAGACTTCAAGAGCCGATGGGCTTACAATTATACACAGCACCCAATTTTGCTATGTGTTCCTTTTCTTGTGTATGTAAGTGCTGTTCTTACATTGTTTGTCATCCGTATGCATAAGATTGGTTTGGCATTTATCACCAGTAGTTTTTGTATTGTAGGTTTGATCGCAACCGTTGGCGTGACGATGTTTCCTTTTATTCTGCCATCATCAACGCATCTTAATAGTAGTTTGACTGTTTGGGATGCTTCGTCGAGTAAGGGGACGTTGGGTATTATGTTGATTGCAACGTTGATTTTTGTGCCCATTATTTTGACCTATACGGGCTGGGTATATCGTGTATTACGCGGCAAAGTGACGGCGGATTCGATTGATGCGAATCATAGTAGTTATTGATATTTTTCCTTTTGTCATTTCTATATCTACCGCTGCTATTCCCACCAACCGTGTCAGCCCCGGGGATCTATAAACGTAATAAGGCAAATATGAGTGACTTAATATGGCCTATAAGCACTATTAACAGTAGAGATCCTCGGATCAAGTCCGAGGATGGCACATTAAAAGATGAATTAGGAGTAAATTATGTGGTATTTTAGTTGGGTGCTAGGCCTTGGTCTGGCCTGTTCATTTGCAATTTTGAACGCGATGTGGCTTGAAATGGGCGAAGATGTGGTTGAGTTAGATTAAGAACTTTTATTCATCAAACGGTGAATGAACGCAGGTAAGGCAAAACTTGCTTGGTGGCAAGCCGGCGTATAATAGTTCGTTTGAATTTGGCTGCTTGCAAAACGCTGTTTGAGTGTTGCTAGTGGAACATTCCGCACTGCTGGATTCTTGCTCGCCCAACCAAGCGTCATTAATCCGCCCGCATACGTTGGGACAGCAGCGGTGTAAAAACAAGCATCTTTGAAAATGCCAGAAAGCCTTTTGTATGTTGTCGTTAATTCGTTAGCTTGTAAAAACGGAACACCATTTTGATTCACTAAAATTCCATCTGCAGCTAAGCGTTTAGAGCAATTCGCATAGAATTCTTCGCTAAATAAAACAGCTCCAGGTCCCTCGGGATCTGTTGAGTCCACAATAATTACGTCATAAAGATCTTTATCTTCAGCCATAAAAACGGCAGCATCTTGAATAATTAAGTTAAGACGTGGATCATTAAAAGACCCATTCGAATGTTTGGGGAAAAATTCTTGGCTAAGTTTAATGACAGTGGGGTCGATTTCAACCATTGTTACGCTATCTACAGGATGCTTGCATACTTCTCGTAAAATACCGCCATCCCCTCCGCCAACAATTAAGACCTTTTTGGCATTTCCATGTGCAAACAAAGGCACATGCGTTAGCATTTCATGGTATACAAATTCATCGGCTTCTGTGGTTTGAATTGCGCCATCTAACGCCATCACGCGTCCAAATTGTTTGTTTTCAAAAATGATAAGATCAAAATGTTCTGTTTTATCTTCAAAAAGAATTTTATCAATTGAAAACCGTTGACCCCATTCAGAGTGAAGCGTTTCGTTATACCAAGAAGTCATAGCTTTGCCTTTTTAGGAGTGTTCTTATTACTGTTTTTAAAAAGTCCCGCCGCGCATTTGTTCATTTACCAAAATACGTTCAGGGCTAAACGCCTTTTTGAAAAGCTGAATGGTTTTGTGGGGCAGGGCATCGCCGCACATGAATACATCGAGTGCTGCATATCCTTTTTCAGGCCATGTGTGAATGCTGATATGTGATTCTGCTAAAACAGCTACCCCGGAAACGCCGCCGTTGGGTGTGAAGTGGTGCAAATGCGTATGCAATAACGTTGCACCTGCTTTTAGCGTGGCTTCGCGCAAAGTCGCTTCAATAAGATTTATGTTATCTAGATTTTTAGCGCCCCATAGATCTAAAATGAGATGTGTCCCTGCATATTTAACACCGTTTCGTTCTATAAAATGATCTTTATCTTCATTATTTATTTCTGTTTGATTCGCAGCACATAGTTTTAAAGTGGAGGACGCTAATTTCATTTTTGTTACTCATAGAGTGTTGATAATTAAAGGACACGAAGAAAGTGCAATGTTATTTTATAAAAAATATATAGGAATGTAATTTTACGCAAGGATAATATGTTGCGTTGAATCGTATTTATTCGTGGGTGATTGTGCTCAACTCAATTTGAGCGTAACACTGAATTCATGCTACCCGTCACTTTTTGTCACTCCACCCTTGTCATTCCCGCGGAGGCGGGAATCCAGAAAAGCCCCTTTAAAAACCGTGAGTTTGGGGAGAGCTAAACAGCCTGGATCCCCGCCTCCGCGGGAATGACAGTAAGAAAAATAAAAGTGACGGGTAGCATGCACTGAATTAGGTGTTTATTAATGTATGAAAGTTCAATTGATGCTATAAATTCAGCTATATCTGATCCTAAGTCAAGCGCAACCGATGAAAATAGCCACCTGGAACGTTAACTCAATCAAAGCTCGCCTGCCGCGTGTATGCGAGTGGTTGCAATCCGCACAGCCGGATGTTGTGTTGCTGCAGGAACTGAAATGCCAGACTGAGGCCTTTCCATACGAGGCACTCGAAGATGCCGGCTACCAAGCGGCTGTATTTGGACAAAAAACGTATAATGGTGTTGCGATTCTTGCCAAGAGCGGCATCGAGGATATCACGTGCGGTAATCCTTATTTCGAAGATCCTCAAGCACGTGTGATTGAAGCCGTAGTCGGTGGACAATATCGCGTAATTAGCGTTTATGTTCCTAATGGAGAGGCCGTTGGTACGGAAAAATATGCGTATAAGTTGGCGTTCTTTGAAGGTTTTGCAAAATTGCTCGAGGATCGTTTACGTTTTGGTGAAAAATTGATTGTGGGCGGTGATTTTAATGTCGCACCAGCGGATTTAGATGTGTATAACCCAGAAACCTGGAAGGGCAGGGTGCTGTGTTCAATACCAGAACGATTGGCACTTCGGTCCTTGGTTAATTTGGGGCTGACGGATGTGCTGCGTGCGCAGAATCCCCAGGCAGAGGGCATATACACGTGGTGGGATTACCGCAGTGGTGGATTTCAGCAAAATCACGGGCTGCGTATTGATCATTTGTTGTTATCTGCAAAGGCAATGGACGTTGTATTAGATGCGGGTGTTGACCGAGAAACGCGTGCGCTCGAGCGACCATCCGATCATGCACCAGTGTGGGTAGCGTTTAAAAATTAGGTATGGTTTAATTTTTAAGATACGAAACAAAAAATGTAAAATTAATCAGCGCATAGTCTCGTGGGTTAAATCCAACGAGACCATCATACGATTTAATCTCTTCAAGACGCTGTTGAGCGTTGTCTGTATTTATTCTCTTGTTTTCTAATAAAAGACATTTTTTTTGCATTATGGCGAAATTGTGTGCATTTGGTGTCGGAAAAGCCACAGGGTCACATAAATACATACTACTTACGTTTAAAATTTTAAGGTTTTATTAATAATATCCGGTATAAACTTAAGAAAGATCCGGTTGGGAATGATCCAGCTCTTGGTTCCATGTTAAATTGTTTAAGGAGTTAATTCTGTTATGAAAAAAATATTAAATCTTGTTTTAGTTTTAGCTGGAACAACCGCAGCTGTTTATGCAGCAGCACCTGCACCAGCAGCAGCACCAGTAGCAGCACCAGCAGCAGTTACTTCAGCGGCACCAGTAATGCCAGCCGTAGTTGCTCCAGCTGCTGATGCCTCAGTAGCGCACGTTGCTGATGCTCACAAAGTTGAGAAAAAAGCACACAAAGCACATAAAGCACATAAAGCACACAAAGGTCATGGAAAACATCAACATGACAACAAACTGACAGCTTTGTTAAATGCAGATGCTCATGTATGGACGCCAATGACTGCAGAGCCAAAGTGTGAAGAACACAAGCACGCAAAGCATGCACACAAAACTGATGCACACAAAACTGATGCACACGCAGCAGCTCCAGTTGTTGTAGCTCCAGTTGATGCACACGCAGCAGCTCCAGTTGTTGCAGCTCCAGTTGTTGCAGCTCCAGTTGTTGCAGCTCCAGTGGCTCCAGCACAAAAATAAATCTTTTCTTATTCTTTTAAAACGAGGCTCCTTTTGGGGCCTTTTTTTATGTAGTTAAGGTATGCCCATTTCAGATTCACTTAGTGTGCATGTTTTTTTAACCCAGATTTATCCTCGTGTATTCACAAGGGCTTGACATGGTGATCTCGATGACCGGGTTGATCCCCGGATCACGGGCAATGCACAGAGAAGGAAAACGTGCACACTGCGTATTCTTTTCATTTCACGGAAAATAGGTGTTGGTATTTTCTGTTATTCCCGTCTGCCATCATTGCGAGAAAGCTTAGCGCTTAAAGCAATCCATGTATTCTCAACAGCACTGGATGGCTATGCGTCCTTCAGGATCAAAATGACGGTAGCGTTCGCAAGATGATCTGTAATGAGTTCCAGAGACCTGGCTGTTGTGCAAAATTGGATTGTTTGATGAAAATCAGGCTGTGGGCTTATGCAGACTATCTTCTTTGATCGCCAGTCAGTATTTGTCCTGTATCACAGCAAAAAGTTTGATCCATTTTGAGCCATACCCCATTTTTTGCTTTTGAGTTATTTGCTTTTAAATTGATGCCTTCACGTGAGACGTTTAAAATTGTAACTCCTGAAATTACAGATTCATTCGAATACGTTTTCTCGTTAAGCCATAATGTCCAGGTGTGAGCAGTTGAATACGCAAAGCCCCCTAGGTAATAGCACGTGGTTGTTTCGTCAGGGACATGTTTATCATTATGCGTAGTATTCGACATCAGCTGCTGTTCTTTCTCAGTTAGCATTAAAGAAAAAGATTCACCGATGGGTGGTGATTTATCTGGCATGCTGGATGAAGAATTTTGTGTGGGATGAGCTGAAGGTGCAGATGGTGAATTTGTAACTGATTCTGCGGCTAGCGGTGATGCGTCAGAAAAAGCCAGAAAGAATATTAAGCTGCTGTTTATGAATGTGTGCATTAGTCATGCGCGCCTATGAAAAACCAATCACAGGTGATTACTCCTTCTATCAAGGATGTTGTTTTGCCAGATATTAATTGATCAATTATTTCAGACGATGGACTTGCTACGCGTTTCAAATCAATATGCCGAATTACGATGTGACCTGGCGCTTCATTCTTTAATTTATCCAGTAATTGATAGAGCGTTTTGTCATTTAGAACGTGCGCTGTAAGATGTATTGATGTGCTCAAAATGCCATTGCCGCGATTATATGGAGTTGCAGCACCTATTGTTACGTTGAGTGTCTTAATACGAAGGTTCATTTGCCATTTTTTAAGCTGAGCCTTCATTGCCGCAAATGTTGTGGGTTGTATGAATTTAGCATGTTGAGAGCTGAGCTGTGAATGTGATTTGTTCTCAACGGATGCTTGGTATTGCTCATCTAAGAAAAATAACCCCTTTACATATTCAAGCTCTTTTTTAGCTTGCTGAAGTTTTGATCCGTTTTCCGTATAAGTTGTATATATAGCTATAGTGCCAATTGCACTCATTAGAAAGAGGGTGCTTGTTATAAGAAGAGCACCGCCTGTTTGAGAGCTTAGCCAAGGTGTATACCATATTTTTGCGTGCGATATATTCTGACGAAAGCGATCGAACTGAGCTATTAATCCCATGAAACCCCCAATGTATATGCTTTTTTTCCAGGAATTGGCAGCCAAACAACCGTAATGTTTGGATGATTATGTTGTAATTTCTTCTGAATTCTGTGATGAAATGTATTTATTGTTTTATTATTTCTATTTTTTCGTTTTGCTGAAAAAGAAGAATCAGTCATGCTTACAGTTGCCTCAAAAGCTGGATGCCAGTGATTTCCCTTTTTTGACGTATGCCAAGAGAATTGTGTTATTTGTGCTTCTTTTGCAAGAGCTACAGATAATGTTTTTAAAAAAGGCAGAGGATCTTCACACACTAAATCTTTGAATACATCGAAATTAGAAGCAGCCTCGCGTCGTTTCTCATCACCCGTTGTGGCAAACATTGCATTTTTCTTGAAAAGTGTTAATTTGATGTCATTTTTCAATGTTTGATTTTTTGATGCGTATGTAATGAAGGTCGCCATGCAGCAAATAATGAGTGGAATAATAAAACGATAACAAATAAAAGGTGCCCAATAGGCCAAACGTTGGCTTAGCATTGCACGTGGATTAAACCCTTTACTATAGAAAGGTTGCGGCTTATTGAAAACAGAACGAAGTTGATTTAAAATCCAAAAACCGTGCGATGAGAGTTCGTTAAAATGAGATCCCAGTTGAATGCGTGTGTCAATATCGCGTACCGGGACGGAGATGACATCGGTTATATTAACCTCTTCAAATGTATTCGCATTAAATTTATCCGAGAAGCCCGCTGTAATAAGAGTTAGTTTCTCTCCTTCTTCATATCCATTTCGTTGTAAGTAACGTAATGTCGTGGCAATTTCGTTTTCAATTGTTGTTTCTTCCGTGCTGTTTGCTGCGAATGTGCCGCGCCTACTAAGAACAATGGCGCCATATTGCTGAGCAGATAAAAGCCATTCAGTCTCGGATAGTTTTCGAATAAATAGAGACCATGGGCAAAAGCTTCGCGTGGGTTCGTGTTCTTTGATTCGATCCATAGCAGCAGCAGTTTGTTGAACAGAGGATAATTGTATTTTTGCAATGGGGTTCTGTAATTTATTAAGGTACATAAACGCCTCTGATACGATAAATGATGGTTTGAATCCAATAAATACATGTCTATGTGCATCATCAGCACTGGGCACAGATTCATTATAGATCCAATCCGTTGCGTCAAATTCTGCAACGCGAATTTGGTTAAAAAGGCCATGGCGATTCCACCATTTTATTTGACGTAAAGAAATCAATCGATAACTCACATTTTCATCATCAATTAAAATTTGCAACGGTAAAGTTGATCGTGAGCTTAAAAATGGGTTTAATAATGCTGTATTTAGGTCATGAACTAATATTTCAGATCGATCAATAATGTGTCGATTTTTGATGTGAAATAACATAATTTTGGTTGGTTGAATATGTACTTTTACAAATTCGGGAGTTTTGTTTGTTAACAATTCTCGTACAATAAATTGAACATGATTAACTGAAGTAGCTAGTCTGTTACACAGTCCTTGCAGGAGCGTAATAATGCTGGGAGTCGAATTAATCTTTAAATTCTGCCAAACTATCATAAAGGGGTACAATCGTTGCCTGAAGTATCCATAACACTACTAAACCCATGATAAGTACTAACAAGGGCTGAGTCCAGGATAATAGTTTTTTAATTAAATTATTTATATATCTGCTCTCCATTTTTGCTAAATGATAAATCATGCCAGATATGTCGCCCGTCTTCTGAGCAAGTGTGATCAAGGATGAACGTGTTTGCGTATGGGCTGGAAGTTTTTGAAAAGCTTCGCTAAGACTTGCCCCGTTTAAAAGAAGCATTCTTGCAGAGGAGATATCCTTTTGAAAAAAACGAGGTACTGTCTTTTCAGCAAGCGCAAGCGATTCAATTAAAGGAATGCCCTGTTGTAGGCAAAAAGAGAGGCCATTCCAGAATTGTCCCATTTGCGCGCGGCCTACAATTGGAACTCTGTATACTAGTGGTTTGCATAAAATCATCACTACGATGAATCCAATAAATAGGATCGCGATTAAATCTAGGTTACCTGAAAACCAACGAAAGCTTGTATAGGCAATTCCGCGTTCAGTTGTCGGCATGAGTGTTTCTAGATTGGGTAGAACAAGCGTTGAAAGAATAACGATTAGAATTAGCAATGTGATCGCTAAAAAAACAGGATATCTGATGATACGATGTATTTCCGAACGATAGTCATGTCGTGTTCTGTAGTAATCCGCAAGCGTTGCGAAAATAACGCCGAGATTTCCTGTTTGTTCTGCGTGCAGTAGTGTTTGAAATGCCGTTTCATCGAAAAAATCATTTTGTTTAAAGGAACGCATGCCACAACCAAAGCGCATAGATTGTGCAAACGTTGAATATAAAATACGACGTTTTATATCTCGCTGATCCAGAGCAAGTGCTGTTAAGGCTTCAACAAGTGTAACACCAGCTTTTAGTAGCTCCGAAAGGGCATGACAGACTTCAAACCGATCAATATCTGTAAAACGTGTGAAAGATAAATGAAGTAAGCGCTGAACTTTAAGTGGACGTTGATTGAATTGCTGCAATGTTTTATGGATATTATCTGCTGAGCTACCTATCATCATTCCTGATATGGTCTGTTTGTGCTCATTTAGAGCCCAAAAACGATAAAATGGCATGGGCTATTCCTTGTTTTGATAGGTAAGAATAGGTTAACGTAAAAAATATAAAAAATTCTTAACGGCAAGAGGTGCTTTTCTTGATCCTTAGAACGCCCTTTATTCTCTGCAGGAAATTAATGTGATGTCTCGTGAAGCTTCGGAATTAAATCAATGGCGATCAATGCAGCCTCTTGTTCTTGATGGGATTTGCATCAATGGTGGAATGGGTAGAGGATTTGCACATTTTCACAATTCCACTTCCTTGACACTGCAAACGACTGTCAAAAACATATTTTCCGAAACAGCTTCTGACGTGTCATTGTCAGAAACAAATCGATTGGAATTAGGGCTAACGCGGTTGCGTAGTGAAATAGAACAGTTGATTTCTGCTGCCTATATTTCTATCTATGACTCGAATAATAAGGCCGGAGATGAAAAGAACATTTTTGATAGCCTGCGTTTATTGGTGCATGATCGTGGATGGGAGCGTCGCCTTATACAATGTATTGAAAATGGAGATAGGTGTGAAGATGCAATTTTAAACGTGCTTAATGCAATGCGACTGCAATTTTCAAAAGAAAAATTTTGGCAAAGCCGTTTGTGTGAATTTGAAGATCTGAGCAAGCGCTTGCTAACATGTTTGCAGACATTAGCATGGACACCCGCCGTTCCTGTGCACGTTAAATCAGATAGTCCGCTTATTGTCGTTGCAACATCACTTAGTCCGGCGGATCTTATCGATTATCATCGTCATAATTTGGTTGGCTTAATTCTGGCGGGTAGTAGTTACACGTCTCATGTAGAAATTATTGCAAAATCGCTTCGGGTGCCTGTTGTTGCAGGTTCTCAATCCGTGCTTTATATGATTACACCTGGGGATCCTGTCATTGTGGACGGCGATAGGGGACAGATTTATGTACGTCCTCTTAAAGAAGTAAGTATTAGGGCTGCAGCTATAATGAATGCTTCGGGTATTCAGTTAAAAGAAAAAGAGCTTGGTGGGCCGCCGCCTGTTACCGTGGATGGCGTTCAGATTCGTTTGTCAATTAATGCAAATTTAGCAGACGATCTTATTCACGTGCATCAGCCGTCCATTGATGGCGTGGGTCTGTTTCGTACTGAAATACCCTTTATGATTACCAATGAATTACCGAGTGTTCAGGGGCAAACAGAGTTCTATTGTCATATTCTAAATCAGATGGGCACTAAGCCTTTGTGTTTTCGTACGCTTGATATTGGTGGCGATAAAATGTTGTTGTTGCAAAAACAGGGCAAGGCGAGTACGCAGGCAACGGCGAGTGGATGGCGTGCCATTCGATTGTCTTTGGATAGACCAATGCTGTTGCGTCATCAGATACGTGCATTTCTGCGGGCAAAAGTTGCGTGTAATTATCCTGATGTACCGCTTTCCATTATGATTCCGATGGTGGCTGAAGTTTCAGAATTTTTATCAATTCGTAAGATTATTCAAATGGAGATTAATCGAGAGCAGACGCTTGGCCGTGCTGTGCCCGCTGTTATTCAAATCGGTGCGATGATCGAGATCCCATCAATTGTCTATCAACTTGAGCAATTATTGCCGTTTGTTGATTTTTTGGCCGTTGGGTCGAATGATTTGCAGCAGTTCTTTTTTGCGTATGATCGAGATAAGCCGGAAATGAGTAATCGGTATGACTTTTTATCACCTAGCTTTTTAGCGTTCTTACGGCAAATCATTGAACGTGTAGGAGGGCGCGTGCCATTGTCTATTTGTGGAGAATCGGCAAGTCAGCCTTTGAATGTGCTTGCGTTACTTGGCATTGGTATGACGCATTTATCTGTGTCACCTGCGCAAATAGGCAGCATTTATCGTATGATTACACGTGTGCATCACGGTAATTTAAAGACGTATATTGATAGTGCGTGTCAGCATTTGCTGAGCCCAGAAGGGTGTGTGGATCGTGCATCCATAACGCTGAGGCACCGTCTAAAGGGATTTGCGGTCGATCGTGGGCTGTTTGGTGTTTAGTGATTTGTTGTGTAGTTGATTGGTGTATGGTTGATTGGGTGTGTGATCTGTTTGAATTATTGTTGAGAAACGCAATGATGGGAAGTTGAGAATGGCAACCATGGGAGGGGAATCACCACAGTTGCCGAAGGTTTGTTTAAGCGTCGCTATTTTTTTGCGCGTAGCCATTGTTCTAGCTCTGCATCAAGTGCTGGAATGTGAGTGGCTGCAGGTGTTCTATATACATTTTGTATTGCACGTTCGATAGCAAATTCGGTTAGTGCCGCGCCAGTGGGTATGTTTTGTTCACCGGAAAATCTAATAATCATTCCTGTAGTTTTGTTTTTACAGTCTCTTATTACACCCATGTATGTTCTTTGTAATGCCACAGTCTCGGTGTCTTTGACGTTGGCATCATCTTTTCCTTCAATATCCCCGTTACACATGATATATGTGTACGGCCAGTCATCTGCTCTAGCAGCTGCAGAAGAAGAGCCACCGCCTCCACCATATGATGCCGCTGCTGCGGAACCACCGCCCGCACCTATTATAACTGCCCGAGCTGTGGGGTCGATCCTTCGTACAAGATTACGAAATGTTGTAAAGTTAAGAACTTCGGGAAACAAATTTTTGTCTTGAGTGATCTCATCCATAACGTCTGTGAAGCCTCTGTTGTTAACCATAGAGACTATACGAGCTTTATTATCTCCTGTGATGGCAGCAACAAGATCCAGCAATTGCATATGTATATTTTCTTTTTGCGTATGCACTACACGTGAGCTGAATATGTCTATTGTTTTGTTCAGCAAAAACAAAATTTGATCTTTATCTGTTGGCGGTAACGTTCCATAATCTTGATTCAGTCCGCTTGTTTCGATTAATTCAAGAAGTTTTGTTAATGCATTCTTAACATACATGGGAATTCGTTCGACGGTAGCTTTATCTTCTTCCCGATATGCGTTTCCAGCCAAAACATTTCTCCTTAGAATCATAATGGCATCATTTCGCCTTCTATTTTTATATTTCTTTTCTGATTCTTCTTCAAGATCAAATGTAATATTGCTTATAACAACATTCAGTGCTCCCATTACATTTCCAGCAAGTATGGCAGGGTCATTTTTAAACTGCGCTTGCAGTGTGGTATAAAAGCGACCAAGATAATCAGTATTCATTTCTCCTTGAATAGGTTCATAGGCCCATTCATCGTAAACAACACCCGCAGCGTGACGCGTGGCACGTAGCTGTTTTATGGTATTATTAAGTGCAATTTCATTTACTTCTTGTCTAGCTAAAGCAAGAGCTGTATAGGCAAGTAAGCGATCTATCAGGTCCGCTTCAGCCATTACTTTTTCTCTATCAGTAGCAAAAGCTGGATTATAGTCCCCATGTTCTATTAAATTTTGAATAACATTCAATACCCAAATACCGCAACTTAATGTTCCAATTTGGACACCTAATTGTTTTGATTCTGCTCTCACCTTAGCTTGAGTCAATTCATTTGCTTGAGAGAATAGCCGTTTTATCTGTTCTTCATATTTTCGATCGATTTCTCTAGCATGGTCTGATCCGGACGAGTTCCATATTTTTATCAAATACGTGCCGTTAAGTTCTTTTTGAACAGACAGTGTCCACCAATGGCCTGGGTTAAACTGCACAGGTTTTACCCAAATTAGCCCGCTATCTGCAATTTGCTTTGCACGTTGCAACTGTTGAGTCGGCACATTATTGTCTCTTACATTTTCAAAAGCCAAACTATCATGGTTTATATCCAAATATGCATGCACTTTTTTGTTTTGGACACGCATCGTTGGAATAACGTACTGGTTGATGTAATGAAAAAAGTTAACAAATGCTTGAGTGGTCAATTCGTATGGGAAATTTTGTCGCGAATCCTTCGCATCTAATTCAGCTCTTATCCCCGCTTGACTCGTTGTCAGTGCGCTTGATTGAGCTATTTGAGAAACATTTTGTCCAACAGCGGTACGTTTCCATGTATCAAATGTTGTATATGATGCTTCTATCTCTCTCGGGTCTTCAGCAGCAGCTGATGCTCTAACCAAAGGCATTTGTATTTGCTGTGGAGGAACAGGTCTAGCTGCAGCTTTGCCATGTAGTGATAATGGAGCTGATAATTGAGCTGGTGGTGCTAATGGCTGTTGAGCAGGTCTAACTACTACTGCTTCTGGTTCGCGCGCTGCTACCGGTGCGCTGACAACTGCGGGCTGTGGAACTTGACCTGCGAGATACCTTTTATATTCAGGTAGAAATACCGCTTTGAAAGCTTCTAACGCATCCTCAATGGAGAGCAAAGATTTTTGAGTGTTGAATTTTGTATTTAAAAGGTAACGCATCGCCTCGTGTTCAGTCTTCGTTGCTATATTAATTGCGTATATCTCGCATAATCCATCCCACTTATTGCTAAGAACTTCTTTTTGATCTCCAAATACAATATATTGTTTCTCACGAACAGAGAATGGATTAGTCGGGATTGCGTGACTACGTGCCACCGCTGAACCACCACCACCGCCTGAGCCGCCACTGCTCCTTGCACTTGCCGCTAACACGTCTGACAGAGGATCCGGACCGTTGAATCCTCTAATGGAGTCTGCTCCCTCCTTGTTTGCGCCAGTGATATGTTCATGGTACACGGTTGCGAATAAATCAGTGAATAAGTCAGGTGTGATTTTGGCATTGTATGTGCCTAATAGAGCTAATGCTTGATTAATATGTTCTTTTCTAAGGGAAAGAATTAGGCCAATGACGGTATCTTTATCAGAAAATGCTGTCGGCTTAATCATTCTACTGAAATGTTGCGAAAGCATCTCTGTCAATTCTAAAATTTTAAAGTGCTTATACGAAGGACTGCTTTCGTGACGGTGCGCTAGATCTATCTTCTCGCCAGATCCATGAATGATCGCTGTGCCCATGACTGCTTTAAGCACATCTGCTATTTCGGCGTCTGACGCAGGGGTCGCGCTTGGTTCATTTTTAAGGATGCCGTTTATGGTTCTTGTGTATCCTGGAATAAGGTAATCAATAGGTTCCTTATTATAAGCTCCCTGTCTATTGCGGTGATTATTTCTCACAATGTCAATGGCCGCTTGGGCAAAGCTTTGCGTGATCATCGAAAAGGTTAACAACATGCACACAAGATATTTGAAGTTTTTCATGGAACCGATCTGATCGTAAGCGTTAGTTATATTGAATATATCATGTTAAATATACATAAATCAATCATTTTTTTTGAACATTGCTATGTAAAATTAGTTAAAATTAAGTTAATTTTGTAAAATCAAACCATGCTACCCGTCACTTTTATTTTTCTTACTGTCATTCCCGCGGAGGCGGGGATCCAGGCTGTTTAGCTCTCCCCAAACTCACGGTTTTTAAAGGGGCTTTTCTGGATTCCCGCCTCCGCGGGAATGACAAGAGTGGAGTGACAAAAAGTGACGGGTAGCATGAAATCAAACATGAAAAAAACGTACGCATGTATGTGGTGAAATGTGACGATGCTTTGCTGCCGTGGCATACCCTCTCCCTAAACATCAAACGATTGCCGTTGATGAACGAGCTAAATGGACGTATACGCTGTGTAATTTGAAGACGTATATTAACAGCACGTGTCAGCATTTGCTTAATAATTTGTTAATAATTTTTGTGGCATTCTAATGTTAGAGAATTTAATGAATTTGAGTTAAATGCATATCTTTGCAAAACTTAAACATGCACAGCTAACAGTAAAAGCGCCATTAATGGTGATCTTGTGTATTGTTATTTCAATTGCATGTGCTGTTTTTATTTCGTATGTGCTTAGAAAAGAAGAACTCGTTGATGCAAAGCGTGAAGTGCTTACAAGCATTGTTAATAAAATACGAGCTGATATTGATGAAGCATCCGAGCTTGCTGCGTCAAGTGCGGTTATGTTGGCTAGTATTTCAGAAATTGCTTCAGCCGTTAGAAAGGGAGATCGAGAATGGCTTAGTGAGCAATTAAAGCCAATGTTTCTAAAACAAAAAGAAGAATATTTTGTATCTGAGTTCCAATTTTATAGCGAAGAAGCAAAAACATTTTTAAAGCTTCATAAAGAAGGAGGTTATGGTGAAATAAGCAGTTTGAAAATGGTTCTTATGGCGAATAAAGAAAAATTACTCAAAAGTGGAGTTGAACTTGGTCAGTCAGGTTTGGGGATACGTGGTGTTGCACCTATTTTAGATGATCAAGGATTTATCGGTACGCTTGGTATTTCTCTTTTGTTTAAAGATATTATTAAAAAATATAAGGTTTTAACGTCATCTGAGATCGGCGTATTTGTTGATTTAAAACTTTTTAATGAAACGCGTACATTGGTTGGTCAAAAATCAAATAGTACGAATTCTGCAGAAGAAAAATCTAATATTATTGGTTCTTTTGTTCATATTGAATCAAGCAACAAAGAAAAAGTGTTTTCATATATTAACGAAAATAACCTTAAAGAAGACGCTAAAACAGAAATTGTATTTCCACTTATAAATAATGAACATTTCGGTATTATATTTTATCCACTTACTGATTTTAATGGAAATACCATTGGTAAAATTGTAGTGGTGAAATCATTCGAAGATCTTCATGTGAATTTTTATAAGAAAATATTGTGGGAAATTATTGACTCAATTGTTCGAATTATTATTATTGCTAGCGCTGTGTTCGTCGTATTTAACGGGTTAACGCTCTATCCGCTTATTGAATTAGTAAAAAGATGCAAGTTAATGTTGCACGGGAAAAACGTATCGTTGGCGGACTTTGCTCATCAACGTAATCAGCTTGATACGATTTCTCATATGATAAAGGAATTGCATCCGACGCGTACTGCGAATGATAAATATATTGCCGAAGAGAGTGGAATGGAAAACACGTATACCACTAAAGCTTCTGAAGATGATGTGATGAATTATGGGTTTCAAAATGATGTTTTGCTTTAAAGAATATTGTTTATTGTTCATATTTATTTTAATGCCAACGATTCTTTTTTCCTCGGAAGATAAAAGTAAAAACGAGCTTGTTTTTCCAGTACCTGTAAAGGTTGAGTTATTAGTTTTAAAATTAGATGAAATTAGCAATGCTCTTGAAGGATTCTCAGGTATTATTCAGCTAAAAACATCATGGAAAGACCCAAAGCTTGCCTTTGATAAAAAAGAAAAAGGTGTCAGTCGCATTATGCTGGATGATGCAGAGGCTCTCAAAAAATTGGAAGATATTTGGAATCCTAGTCTTAAAATTAAAAACATACTTAAAATACCTCAAAAAGAACATCATGGTCTTATTATGTATAGTGATGGGAAAGTTGAATATATATTAACTGTAACGGGTGAGTTTGAAACTCCACTTGACACAAAGGCATTTCCATTTGATGAGCAGCTGCTAGTTCTTGATATTGAATCAACAAAAAATTCAATGGCTGATATGCGTATCGTGCATGAAATTGAAGAAGAATATGATTCAGGTGTAACCATTGGTGCAAGTACGCCCTTATGGTATTTGCACGGGTTTCATACACAAATGCAAACGTTGCGTGGTTGGAATGGGTATCTATGTGAGAACTTGCGGTTTTTTGTAAAAGCTGAGCGTGCATCAGCGACGTATGTTCCCATGATTTTCTTTCCATTCTTTATGATTATGCTGTTTCCACTGATTTTGTTGTGGGTAAGTAACATTAATATTATGGCAAAAATAAGTGTGGTCCTTTCGTCACTGCTAGCGCTGATTACACTTCAATTTACAATTACATTGAAATATCCAGATAGTTCTGTTGTTGATAGCCTGCTTCTAAAAGTGTTTGGCATTGGATATATGTTTCAGTTAACAATACTTTTATTTGTATGCGTGCTTGAAAAGTACATTGTAAAGACTATTTATTCGAATAGTATTTTAAGAACACTCGTTAATTATTGTCAATGGGCATTGCCATTGTTTACTATATTTATATTAGCAGGTTACATTATTGATGCCATGAAATAATAAATGCATTTTTTGGTGTCATTAATGAGATATATTATTTAAAAATGAGAGTGATTTTATGTTTTCTCTATCTGAATTAAAAATAGGAAGATTTCGATTTAAAATACCGCTTCTTATACCTTTGGTTTTTAGCATTTCTTTAATGCTTACCATTCTTGTAATTCGTTCTGATAATGAGTGTGCTTTAGAGCATGAAAAGACAAAAGAATTACATGTTATTTCAGAACAAATTGAGAATGATTTTTGTAAAACAGCTGGCAAGGCTGAATCGCGTGCAGATATGATAGCCACAATTCCAAGCATTGGAAAAGCATTTAAAGACGAAGATAGAAATGGGTTGATACATCTCCTGTTGCCAATGTTTCGAGAGCAAAAGAAAAATTTTGGCGTAACAGGCGTGCAATTTAATAAAATCCCGGCAGCAACGTTTTTAAGATTGCATAAACCTGAGAGTTATGGCGACGATTTAAGTGATTACAGAGAAACCGTTGTAAGTGTTCATAAATTTAAAAGTAAACAGAAAGGACTCGAGCTCGGTAGATCTGGGCTTGCTATTCGTGGTGTGGTGCCAGTATTTTATGAAAAAGAGCACATTGGTAGTCTTGAATTTCTGTTTTCATTCAGTAGCATCCTCGAGAAAATTAAAAAAACGACAGATGCAGACATTAGTATTTTTATTAATAAAAAGAAATATGATGAAATTTGCACGGACGTTTCTAATGAGAAAGAGAAAAAAGAAAAAAAACTGACAGATGAGCAACTTGAAGTTATCAATACAATTGGAAAATTTAGATATTTAGATTCAACAAATAAAGAGAAAATAATGTCGTTAATGACATCTACGTATCTTAGTAAGAGCACGGAATTCTACACCGTATTTCCAATCGTTGACGGTAAAGAAGAGGGGGTAGCCCTAGAGCCACTTTTTGATTTTAGTGGTGCAAAAATTGGTGTCATTGTTATTTCCAAGAATTTTGATAAAATCAATGCACAGTATCAAGATAAATTCGCTAAAAATATTATCATTAAACTAATTCAACTTTTGCTTGTTTTAATGATTTCAATATTTGTTTATAACGCATGGCTTATGC
>JAZKAK010000044.1:0-6895 GCA_040389165.1 Pseudomonadota bacterium | reverse complement strand
AAATTTTATACTAATTTCACAATGACCTAGAAAGTTAATGCAGCGGGAGGGGCTGTAAATTCAGCAAAAGGGTTGCAGCCAACACCTAAAAAAGCAATACTAAGAACGATAATCTTTTTCATAGTTTTAGTATTTATTAAATTCGTTAATTTTAGCTTAACGCACAGGGAAAAAATGCCCCTACATGAATCTTTATTTTTTTGCTTAGAATCAATCCCAGTGATTGGTCATAAGCGAAAAGCCTTTTTCGCTCGTCTAACGGGCGGTGAAACTGTTTTTGATCTATTATGCCATTTGCCTAATAACGTGCTCCGTCGGAAGGCTATTGATCAATTATTGCCTGAACATAAAGATCAGCTTGTAACGTTTCGATTTAGGGTTGATACGCATTTTCCAAGTGCTCGCCGAGGTATGCCATATCGTATCGCAGGCGCTTTGGTTGAAAGTGATGAATCGCTCGAGCTCGTGTTTTTCAATCCGTATGCACATTTTCTTGAACGTTCCGCAAAGCAGGGCTCAACGATTGTTGTGAGTGGAAAATTAACAATCGCAAAGCTCCATGGGGTTGATCGTTATCAAATTGCTCACCCCGATCATATGGGGCCTTTGGATACATTTAATGCATGGATTGGTGTGGAACGTGTTTATCCATTAACGGCGGGGCTAACGCAAGGTATTGTGCGAACGGCGATTGATTCAGTTTTGGAAAAACGTGTTGACCTGCCGGAATGGATTGCTTATGAAACGCTGGACCGCTTTCATTTTCCATCATGGAAAACAGCTTTTTTAGATGTGCATACCCCACAATCAGTGCTTGATCTATCGCCAATGACGCCGGCGCGTCAGCGATTGGCTTATGATGAATTATTCGCAAAGCAATTAGCGCAGCATTATTTTCATGGTTTGACGACAAAGCATGTGCAGGCGCCTGTATTAACGCGCAGCTCTAATTTGCTGAATGCTTTGCTTAAGGCATTACCGTTTCAGCTGACGGGCGATCAAAATCGAGCAATTGACGAAATAATCTGTGATATTATGCAATCAACACCAATGCATCGTTTGTTGCAAGGGGATGTTGGCTCTGGGAAAACCTTGGTTGCCCTAGCAGCAGCTTTGGTTGCGATTGAGAATGGATATCAAGTAGCGTTGTTAGCGCCAACGGATATTCTTGTGCGTCAACATTTCTCGACATTGACGGCCTTTTTGACAGGCATGCCAGTACGTTTGGGTTTGCTAACGGGGCGCGAAAAAGGCTTGAATCGCGCGAAGATTTTGAACGAAATACAAAATCAAACGATTGATTTGATTATTGGAACGCATGCGATTATTCAGGCAGATGTGATATATGCCAAACTCGGCCTTTCAATTGTGGATGAGCAGCATCGATTTGGCGTAAAACAACGGTTAGAGCTGACGCAAAAAGCGAGTCAGGCACATTTACTTAGCATGACGGCAACACCAATTCCGCGTACATTGCTGTTGGCTAATTATGGTGAAATGTCTGTGTCATTGTTGAAAGAAAAGCCACCAGGACGAAAAGAAATTGAAACACGAACGATTAGTACTGATCGTTTGAGTGATGTTATTGAATTCATTGCTAAAGTAATGGCGCGCGGTGAAAAGGTTTTTTGGGTGTGCCCGCTGATCGAGGAATCTGAAAAGCTTGATCTTGCGGCGGCGACTGATCGATTTGCTGATCTTGAAAAGCATTTTGGCAATAAAGCAATATTGACGCATGGCCGTCAGAAATCACACGAAAAAGAAGATGCTATGCAGCGCTTTGCTAAGGGGGATGCGACGCTTTTGGTATCAACAACGGTTATTGAAGTTGGTGTTGATGTGCCCGAGGCAACCGTTATGATTGTTGAGCATGCAGAACGTTTTGGTTTGGCACAGTTGCACCAGCTGCGCGGGCGTATTGGGCGCGGCAAATTGGATGGCACGTGTTTGTTATTGTATGGTGAAAATCTATCGTTTGTGGCTCGGCAACGACTGCAGATGATGAAAAAAACAAATGATGGGTTTGAGTTGGCCGAGGCTGATTTGCGCTTGCGCGGAGGCGGGGAGACATTGGGGCTGAGGCAAAGTGGACTGCCAAAATTCAAGTTTGTTGATTTTGCATCCGAGGACCCTGAGGTGTATCAGTGTTATCAGAATTTGTATGAGGTTGCGAATGATGATGCAAAGGCTTTATTGGCAGCGGATCCTGCGTTGACATCTGATCGTGGAATGGCGACGCGATTATTGCTGCGGTTATTTAATTTGGATGAGGCTGAGCGGTTGAAGCGCGCGGGGTGATGTTTTCCCTTTTATGACTGACTCACAGATCTGGCATTTTACGGATAAATGCTATATAGTTTATGGATGAAAGATGTAATATTCGCATATTTTTTAAATAAATTTTCAACGTAGTATCGATCCTTTATATATGACACAGAAAAAATCCAATAAGTCAGCACGACATAGTGCGCGAATCGCACTTGTCCAAGCGCTTTATCAATACGAGCAGACCCAGCAAAATACGACGATAATAGCGCGTGAATTTATTAATCATCGTTTTATCAATACAGATCAGGAAGCCGACTATTTTGCGCCAGATCAGTCTTATTTTCAGAAATTAATGGAAGCAATTCCTTTGAAGATTCCAGAGATCGATTTGGAAATCCAAAAGTATCTTCAAGATAATTGGAAAATGGATCGTTTGGCAGCCGTTGTGCGGTCATTGTTGCGGTCCGCAAGTTATGAGCTTATGTTCGAGCCATTAGTGCCAACTCCGGTTGTGCTAAATGAATATATAGAAGTTGCGCGTGATTTTCTGGATGAGCGCGAAGTTAAATTTGTGAATGGTATTTTAGATAATATAGCTAAAAATGTACGTGTTTAAGCGTATGCTCTGAGGGCATACTTTTTTATAAGAAAGCGTTAGGGATTGAACGTAAAGAAGATAGCTACTATTTGTATGTTCATCATTGCCTCAGCCCTGACGATTGCTGGGTGTGTTTGGGGAGGGCTTTATTATTATAAGAATATGAGAAGCCCTGAAATATTTGAGTATGATCCAGATAAAGGCGATAAGCTTAAAGAACCAAAAAAGGGAAATGAGACTGGGCTGTCCGAAGAGGATCAAAAAGAAGAGATTCTAAAACGTGAAAGTGCTTTAAGGCTTTTTCTTGAATATCCGTGTTTTCGTTTGCCAGTGCTTATTGTACCTGTTATACGTGACGGCCGTGTGCATGCCTTTTTGTTTTTGCGCATTGCTATGAAGGCAACGGGAAGAACAGCATTTAAGAAATCAAAGATTTTATTGCCTAGACTTGTAGACGGTATTTATACCGATTTATATAAGGCGTTTGGGAATCTTTGGAATTCTCGCCAGGACCCGGCAACCTCTGTTATAAAAGAACGTATTTTCGCAGTAACAGAAAAAATACTTGGAAAAAATCACATAGAAACAATTTATTTAAGAGATATGTTCTTTACACGGACAGCGCAGTAGGGCTGTTTGCTCCATTATTAAATGATTGCAAGCGCCAGCTTTGTAGCATGAGAATAGCCCAAAGTCGTGCTTGGTCATTTATAGCGCCTGATTTGTGTAGTCGCCATGCTCGCCTTACAACGTTTACATCACATACATCTTTTAATGAGGGATCAAAAAGAAGATCTTCGGCCCAACTCACCAAGTCTCCGCGTAGCCAGTCATGGAGAGGTACGCCAAAACCCATTTTTGGTCGATCAAATAATGTTTTTGGAATGTAATCCTCTAGAATGTTTTTTAGTGGTAATTTGCCATTATTACCCCCTGAGACTTTCCATTCTGTGGGCATACGCCATGCCATCTCAATTAAACGGTGATCCAATAAAGGGACGCGACTTTCAAGGCTGACGGCCATGGACGCACGATCTACTTTTGTTAAAATATCATCTGGCAGGTACGTATTGGTGTCAATGAATTGCATTTGCTCCATTGCATCAAGCTTTGTGTTGTTTGTAAAGTATGAATCTAAACGCACGTCACTGAAATCTGAGCGTAGAGCAGATTGATTATGCCAAAGGCCAATAAAAGCTTGGTAACATTCTTGCAGTGAGTCAGCTTTTAGCAAATTGCCAAGCGTATTAACACGCTGTCCAAAATTTTGCACGCGAAAAGATGGTGGCATGATCTTTACAAGACGATCAAGCATGTGTGGGGGGAGTTTTGAAATGAACGCGCCGAGTGTGCCTGAAAAAGGAATGCGATTTTTCATTGTCCAGAGTTGGTTCAGCAAGAAATAACGCTTATATCCACCAAAGACTTCATCGCCACCATCGCCTGATAGCACTGCCTTTAATCTTCCACGTGCCAATTTTGAAACTAAGAAGGTCGGTATAGCAGATGAATCGGCAAAGGGTTCATCATACATGTTTGTTAAAAGTGGGATAACATCTTGTGTTTCTTTTGTTGTTACATAGAGTTCGTGGTGTTCAGTGCCAAGGTGTGCTGCTATTCGTTTCGCATCTTCAGCCTCGTTAAAGCGCTTTTCATGAAAACCAATGGTAAATGTTGAGATCGGTCTTGTTGACTGGCTTTGCATGAGTGCTGTCACAAGGGATGAATCAATACCGCCTGACAACAATGTGCCAACAGGAACGTCTGCATGCATGCAACGACGTACAGAATCACGGAGCAGTGTATGGAACTCATCACGATGATCATTGAAATTGCCAGTTAGTTTGGTTTGACGGCTGACTTCATCCATTGACCAGTACTTTTTCTGTGTAAGCGTGCCATTGCAAAAAGTTAAGATTGTGCCAGGTTCAAGTTTGAAGATGTCTTGGTAGATGCTCATTGGTGCCGGTACATAGCCGTAACGAAGGTATGCTGATACGGCTTTTTGGTTCATGGGCGGGCGGTCAGTGAATAGGGGCATGAGTGCTTTTAGTTCTGATGCAAAAGCAAGTCCTTCATTAAAGCGCATCCAATACAGGGGTTTAACGCCAACGCGATCGCGTATCAAGTGCAAGGTTTTTTCACGATTATCATAGACAGCAAAAGCAAACATGCCGTTTAATTGTTTAACGGCTTCTTCAACGCCAAAGGCTGCTATTGATTCTAAAATTACTTCGGTGTCCGAATGCCCACGAAAGTTTATGCCTTTAGCAGTTAGGATTGGACGTAACTCATCATTACTATAGGTTTCGCCATTGTACACGATTACGTAGCGACCACAGCCTGATACCATGGGTTGTGCGCCTGTTTTTGTAAGATCAACAAGCGCTAATCGCCTGAATCCAAAAAAGAGTCCAGGAACGGTTTTTGTTTCTGTTTGATAAATGCCTTCATCATCAGGGCCGCGGTGGGCAATCGAATCAACCATACGTTGCAATAGTGATGGATCCGTAGAGATTGGTTTTTGTGAAATGATGCCTGTGAATCCGCACATAAATTAGAATCCTGTTTGTGTGTTAGAGAAATAATGTAGTGCTCGCGTTTTTTAAACCTAGAATTCTTTTCGTGTATTCCGCGTCCCCGGACTTGATCCGGGGATCAGCCCGTGGATATAGATGCACGGATCAAGTCCGGGCAATATACACAGGGGGGAAAAAGTGAGTACTGTAAGAAGTATGAGTTATACGCGATAGTAATCACGATACCATTTTATAAAGTTTGGCACGCCTTTATTTATATTGGTTTTCGGAGAAAATCCATAATCAGCAACGGTTTCACTGATGTCGGCAACTGTGCCTCTGACATCCCCATTTTGCATGGGCTCAAAGCGAATTTTTGCTTTTTTACCAAGTGTTGCTTCTATTGTTTGAATATATTCCATGAGTGTTTCAGATTTATCATTGCCAAGATTGTAAATTTTATGTGTGCCTGGCGCGCGTTCTGAAAGTACGCATGCGATCGTGCCATTTACAATGTCATCTACATAAGAAAAATTTCGATACATATCGCCGTTGTTAAACACGGGAATTTCTTCATCATTCAAAATAGCTTTTGTAAACATGAATAAAGCCATATCAGGGCGTCCCCATGGGCCATACACGGTAAAATAACGCAAGCCCGTGATCGGTAACTTGAACATGCGTGCATAACTTTCAGACATTAATTCGCATCCTTTTTTACTGGCAGCGTACAGGGATACAGGGGTATCTGTACGGTCAGTGATGGAAAAAGGCATTTTTTCGTTGGCGCCATAGACTGACGATGTACTTGCATACATCATATGCTTTAGGTTTGGTAACGTTTTTGCTAATTCTAAAATACATAGCTGCCCCATTACATTTGTTTGTACATAGATATATGGATTAATCAATGAATAACGAACGCCAGCCTGTGCTGCCAAGTGAATAATGTGCGTAATGCTTGGGAAATCATGACCTAATATAGTCATTGCATCTTTATCGGCAACATCTACCTTTCGAAAGGTGAAATGTGGATATTCCTTTAGCATATCCAGGCGTGTTTGCTTTAAAGACACATCGTAATAATCACTTAAGTTATCTATCCCAAGAACGCAATGGCCGCTTTCGAGCAATTTCTTACACATATGAAAGCCAATAAAACCTGCGCAGCCAGTAACGAAGATCATTTCTTTTCCTTTTTTATTTGTTTCGCACTTTTTATTTGCCATTCTTGTGTCACCCCCCGCGTAGGCGGGGATCCAGGCCTCTAAAGGTTTTGGTGCAAAATCCCTCTGGATTCCTACCTGCGTGGGAAAGACAACGAAAAACTATAATTTTAAGTTCAGACTATAGCACGAAAATGTTACGCGAGGGGAGGGGGATTTTTGAGTTATGCAAGAATACTATCGTTTGTTTTCTTGTATACCTACCTGATTTCAAAATGTTGACTTTTGGTTCATGCTACCCGTCACTTTTATTTTTCTTACTGTCATTCCCGCGGAGGCGGGGA
>JAZKAK010000043.1:0-6054 GCA_040389165.1 Pseudomonadota bacterium | reverse complement strand
CCCGCCTCCGCGGGAATGACAAGGGTGGAGTGACAAAAAGTGACGGGTAGCATGTTCTTTGCTATAACAAACAATATGTATTTCTTTAAGCATAAGTTCGTAAGCATGTGAATACGCATTTGACATTACTAATACATCAATAAATTCTTCTGGTGTTAACGTATCCGTAAGTTCTGCTGGAGCCACCCATGGATTTTGTGCCCAGCATCGCGTTCTATCAAGTACTAATACCGTTTTCAAAAAGTTTTGAGTAGTAAGACATCAAAATTCGAGGTGCGCAGTGTACACTTGTACATGAGCAACAGAGATATTGCAGAGGACTGCACTAATTGAAAGTTAGTGAAAATGGTATAATATACCCTCTGGTTCATGTATAAGAACTGATCCATCTGTTAGCTCAAATGAACCTTTCCAGTTTCCGAATATTCTTGATTGTATAATGAGTTCGTTATCTATGCGCTTAGGTGTTGATGATAAGAGAGGCATTATCAATACGATTAAACAGATAATAAATTTTATTAGCATTCAACATTATCCTTTAAAATCTTAATGCGATAGCGGGGCGTCTTTCTCTACGAAAGTATCATATTAGAATTAAAAAGGACGTGCAAGATATTTTATATGTTCTAATATTTCTATTTTTAGATATAAAATTTCAAAAACAAAACAAGATAAAAAAAATTATTGGATATGGCTCTGATTTTCAAATGACAAAATTATTAACGTTAAAATTCAAATTTATCCATATTTTTAAAAAATCCAGAAATCCAGCTAGACAACCTCGATCTGTGCGCTTTACCATAATTGCTAGGCCCTACTTATCAAGCAAAAAAACAGCATGAAGTTTTACAACATCAAAAACGAGAATGAATGCGTCACATTTTCAGAAGCCATAACAAAAGGTATTGGCGCAGGCGGTGGACTTTATTTTCCAACAACTCTGCCACATTTTGACGATATAAATACGCTGCTTAGTAAGGACTTTGTAACCCGATCTGCACACATAGTAAACACAATGATAAATGATGAGATACCGCTGGACATTACTAAAAAATGTATCAAAGCCGCGTTTAATTTCCCAATACATGTAAGGCGGATTAAGGATAATATTTTTGCGCTTGAATTATTTCATGGTCCAACCTTGGCCTTTAAAGATTTTGGTGCACGTTTTATGGCGCAAATGTTAACAGAAATCAATAAAAAGGCCAAGAACACAAAGCCAATTCGTATTATAACCGCAACCTCAGGCGATACAGGCGCCGCAGTTGCGCATGCATTTTACGGCATGCCAAATCTAGAAGTGGCAATCCTCTACCCGTATCAACGTATTTCTGAATTACAGGAAAAAATGTTTTGCACAATGGGTGGAAATATTCATACGTTCGCCATAAAGGGAGACTTCGATGCCTGCCAAACGTTAGTAAAACAATGCCTGCAAGATGATGATTTGACAGATCAATTCCGTCTTAATTCTGCAAATTCTATTAATATAAGTCGTGTGATCGCTCAGTCACTTTATTATTTTGAGGCTATTGCACAAATGGGCATTCCATGCCAGGTGATATCTGTTCCAAGCGGTAATTTTGGCAATCTAACCGCAGGTCTTTTTGCACGTCAGATGGGCTTGCCAACTCAATCATTTATTGCGGCAACAAACGCGAATGACACGGTGCCACGCTATTTATCAACGGACGAATGGATGCCAAATGATACAATTGCAACAATTTCGAATGCGATGGATGTAAGTCAGCCAAACAACTGGCCACGTGTTGAAGAATTCTTTGCACACAAGGAAGAGAATATACACGATGTTGTGCGCGGTGTTTCAATAAATGAAGACACGACAAAACAAGCCATGCACGAGCTCAAAGACCTTGGTTATATCGCTGATCCTCATAGTGCTATAGCCTATAAAGCGCTAAGTGATAACCTTAAATCATCGGAAAACGGCATATTTCTATGTACGGCTCATCCCGCTAAATTCAAACAAAGTATTCTTGATATTTTAGGTGTGGACATTCCTTTGCCAAAGGAAATTTCTGCAGTTGCAGAGAAACCAGTCCTGTCCACAGTGATTGATAATGATTTTAATGCCATAAAGAAATGTTTACTAACATGTTTCATACGATGATTATTAAGAATTTGTTAACATATTAACTGTTATATTATTTTAAAGATATGTTTCATGTTCTAAAGGATTAAACTGTTATGAAGTCAAAACAATCATGTATTTCCTCACGTTGCGTTGAACTTAAGTATGCTTTTGTAGGTATATGCACAAGCATTTTTATGCTAAATACTGCATTTGGCACGACGGCAGCGCCAGTAGCTGAGACAGCAGCGCCAGTAGCTACAACAGCCGAAGAAGCCACACAAAAAGTCGCTAAATCTACAGCCGCAACAACTGCGGCTCCTGTTGAAAAAACAGAAACACTAGCTGCTTCTGCAACGGTCGAGAAAACAGGAACAACACCAAAATCTAAAAAGCAAATAAAGAAAGAAAAAAAAGCAGCAGCTAAGGCAGCTGCGGATAAGGCAGCTGCAGCCAAAGCAGAGGCAGATAAAGCAGCAGCTGAAGAAGCGGCCATCGATACAACAACCTCGGCAGCGGAACCTGTAGTTGAAACAAAGAAAGCAGTTGCTCCAGCAGCAGAACCTGTAGTTAAGACAGCGACTGAAACGAAAACGACAACCTCAGCAGCGGTTCCAGCAGAACCTGCAGTTGAAACAACAAAGAAAACGGCAGCTCCAATAGTGGTTCCAGCAGCGGAACCTGTAGCTAAGAAGGTAACTGAAACGAAAACAACAACCTCAACAGCGGCACCAGCGGCAGAACCTGTAGCTAAGACGGCGACTGAAACGAAAACAACAACATCAGCAGTGGTTCCAGCAGCGGAACCTGTAGTCGAAACTACTGCTACAAAGAAAGCAGCGGCACCAGCGGCAGAACCTATAGCTAAGACGGCGACTGAAACGAAAACAACAACCTCAGCAACGACTACAGCAGCAGAACCTGTAGTTGAAACAAAGAAAGCAGTCACTCCAGCAGCTGAATCTGTAGCTAAGACAGCGACTGAAGCGAAAACAACACCCTCAGCCGAGAAACCTGCAGTTGAAACACCCACAACAACAAAAGTAGCGGCTCCAGCAACTGAACCTGCAATTACCACAACGACGACAAAAGTAGCGGCTCCAGCAACTGAGCCTGCAGTTGAACCAACAACAGCTACAACAGAGACGCCATGCGATGAACTTACTAAAAAAACGTGCGAACAAAATGCTAAAAATTGCGCTATGCACAATGGATTCTGCAAATTCAAGTGTACTGAGATGGCAGCAGGAGAGAAATGTGACAAAACACCTGGCTGTAAAAGCAACGGTTATGTAAACAAAACCTGCATCTATCAGTAACTATTTAGTTAACACTAAAAAAGCATTACGATGCTAACAAAAATTGTTGAAACTGTTCAAACGCGCGACTTCGGTGGGAATATTTCTGTTTATCAGAATAAGGCATTTCCCCGAAGGTGCGTGTTTCTCCATCTGGCACAAAGATGGGGCAATAGCCAAAGCCAAATGTTCCTTTCTGTGGAAATTGAATGTGGCCATGACACGTACCCTTAAACAGAGCTTCCGTTCCATTAACATCCACAAAAGCAAGCACGCATACAAAATAAGCTGCAGGATCCATATCTGGCAACAAACGTGACTGAACTTTTTCCATGGCAACATTAAAGTCACCATTTTCTGCCCATCGTGCTGAATACACTCCCGGATCTCCGCCTAATGCTGGAATAACAAGACCTGAATCATCTGCCAATACAGAAAGCTGAGTTGCCTTATAAACAAAGCGCGCTTTTAGCAAAGCATTTCCTTCAAAGGTATCCTCTGTTTCTTCAGGCTCAGCCAGATCATAATCAGCAGCAGAGGAAACAGAAAATCCTAAAGGTGATAAAAGTTCTCTGATTTCAACAACTTTTCCCTTGTTATGGCTAGCAATAACAAGTTTCTGATTGAACCATTTTGAGTTTTTATCGTTAATGAGCGTAGTTGTCATTGCATCAATCATGCGCGTTCCTCTTTCTATGAAAATAATTGCATTTTAGGGGGATTAAACATCGCCAAGAGAATTTCCTCTGAAATCGCATCGTATGGTTCGGCTTGATTCCACCATGCATACGACCACTTCGGCGTTTTATCTTTATCGATCAGCAAGGCACGAATGCCTTCTTTAAACTCACCATGACGAACAAAGTTCATAGCTAGTGCAAAATCTTGCTCTAACACAGCCTGTAATGATAAGCCACGTGCGCGCTGTATATAGGCATGTGTTACAGCAATACTTAAAGGTGATTTTGTGCGCATTTCTGCCAATACAGTTGATGGCAGCGCAGCTATTAATTCTGACAAGGTCTCATGCGAAAAAGCGACGTGAACATCTTGCGGTAGATAATTGGGTCGCACTTCTGCAGATTTGAATACGCATTCATCAAGTGACTTACCACAGATCAGTTGTTCTATGACCGATTCCCATTGTGATTGATCAATTGCATGCGTTGCGATGCCATTTCGTATTGCATGATCACGATCGAATTTATTTCCTGTAAGGGCTAAATACATTCCCTCAGCAGGATCATCACATTGATTATAAAAATACGCCGCCCCAACATCTGGAAAAAAGCCAATTCTAGTTTCGGGCATACCAAATACAGCATTCTCACCCGCAATGCGCGCTGTGCAATGCGCGGAAAGCCCCATCCCCCCGCCCAGACAAAGACCGTTGATAAATGCATGAACAGGCTTTGGAAACGTTGCTAAACGATACATCAGCTGATATTCCGCACGAAAATAAGCTTCGCACGCGTCCATATCTCCTGCCTTCATCGCTGTGTATGCCGCACGAATATCACCGCCTGCACAAAATGCACGATCAGAACGCGACATAATCGCAATATGTTTTAGGGAATCATTATTAACAAAAGTTGTCAGCGCGGCATCGATGGCTAACACCATTTCATAACTCGTTGCATTAAGCGCCTCAGGCCGATTTAGCATAATAATGCCAAGCGCACCTCGTTGCTGAGTAATAATATCAGTATTTTTCAAGATTTTTCTGTAACCCAATGTCTTGGTCTAGTTCGTTTGTACAATAAAATAGGACGACATGCAATGTCACAGCGTGTATTTTTCTGTACGTTCTTAATCCTACATTAATAAAAATATATTATATTAAATATATATAATATAATATTGTTTATATTTTTGCAGTTTATTTAAATGATTATTTTTTTAAAAGGATACCAAACGTATGTTTCGGAAAATTTTATCGTTTGTGATGACTAATATTTCCACTACCATCTATTTTTCTGCAAGCATATTGGCAAGTGATTATTTCCAAACAGGTTTAGCATGGAGCAATGAAGATCAACTCGCTGCCATGCACGATAGAATCCACACAACCATACGCGAACGATATGAACAGAATCAGCAATCTTCTCTCGTTAAACGAAAAAATCTTAATATAGAAATAAATTCTGTCTGCGAACTTGCCGATTCATATACACCTTATTTAAATTATATGACTTTATGTGAATCAAAAGAGAATGTGCATATTATTGACAGATATTCGCAATCATTCTATTATGATTTTTTACATAAAATTACAGATATTTTCTTTGCGACGCTGCCAGTTTCTCATATTTATTGCCATATGGAGATTAAGCGTGCATTACACTATGGCAAGAAAGAAGATTCTACGTTGAGATCGCTTGCGATTACTGATTTCAAAGAGACATTACAAAAGGTCGTTCTTATGAGAAAGGCTGTTTTAAGTATTTCGCCAGACGACAAAGATTCTGTGTATTGGTATGCCAATCAGATCACAAAGAATCATCGAAAGAATCTAAATCTTCCAAATTTTAGTTATCTGGCAAGACGAATTTCAGAAATTCCAAAAGAACATCGTCATAGTATCTTCAAAGAAAGTAGCTTCTTTCCACAACTTAGGAACTGTGCAAAAATAACTTACATAACTTTGTGTGATATTGTGTAATT
>JAZKAK010000042.1:0-21923 GCA_040389165.1 Pseudomonadota bacterium | reverse complement strand
AAAGCAAGCGTTTCTGCGGACTTTTAAGCTTTTATAGGGGGAAAAGGACGCTTACACTTATACGCATAAATTAATGAAATATTAATCATATTAAATACATAATAAATAAAGAACCATAGCGCATTTATATTTATCTGCAAATTTTAATTTTCTCTATTGAACTACATTCAATCAGTCAAAAGGAATTGCTTATGAAAAAGATCGTACGTGTTATTGCCGCCCTGCATAGTTTTGTGTTTTGTGGATATGGTATGGATGATCCACCGTTTGCGGAGCATCGTGCAACTGCGAAATTTAGCCTATCCGTTATGGCGTATTTTGATACCTATCGGCATAGAACGAGAGGCATCTTAGTATGTAAATTAGACCAAGAAGAATGTGATGAAGATGATTATTCGAAACACTCTCCTCCGCCATGTAATCCAGAGATTCCTGATCAACTTATCGAACTGTCAAAAAGACTCGATGAACAGACAAAAACTTGTTTTGAGCAATATCTTTTAGAAACATTACCTACGGATCATTTTCTGATTCAAGTTGGCGAGCACACGTTAACAAATTCACTTATTGAAAAAATGAATTCCTCCCCTGCACAATTTGTAATTCTTGTTACAACAGATAAAAAAAGTAATTTGAACCGCTTTATAAAAATTTCCGAAAAGCTTGATCCTCGAATTAAAATCGCTTTAAGTGATCGTACGCATAAAGGCATTTCTTTTTCCGATATAGAAAGATTGTTGGCTAAATCAAAAGATTTCAATCTCTATTACCTGGCATTGCGCAAATTAAACGATGACGTTGCTCATAAAATCTCAGAATGCGAGAATCTGCAAAGCCTGGTTGGTTTATCTGTTGAAAAGAGTCGCCTGACAGAAAAAGGTTTACTCAATTTTGCTGAATCGACCATGTTGCCGAATTTAAAGGTGTTTTCAACAGATATCAGATCTTTATTGACGGTAAGGCAAACTGATTTTTTTGAACGGCTGGCTTTATTTCAGGCACGATTAATGCGTTATGAATGGGTTGGTTCAATATGACACTACTCGCTTCTTGCATGTTTGTTTTCGATGGCTTTCGTCGGCATGGCTGGCAACATAGGGATGGTGCAACGAACTTTTGTTCCTTTATTGATTTCAGATTCAAGTTCAAGATGCCCTGCATGTAGTTCCACTAAACTTTTGGCGAGAGTTAGCCCAAGTCCAACGCCAGCTTGTCCAGTTAAGTTGAGCAGGCTTGGTGGGAATAAACGTGATTGATCTTCGATTGATATGCCAACGCCTGTATCCTCGACGACGATGTCAATAGCGCCTTCTGTTTTGCTTTTGTATGCACCAAGTGTGATGCGTCCACCATTGGGGGTGAATTTGATTGCATTTGTGAGCAGGTTAAACAACCCATGTTTAAGGCGCCTTAAATCGATACGCAAAACGTCAGATGCAACTTGATTTTCAACCAATAGTTCGAGTCCTTGGTCATTTGCGCGATTTTGCACGAGAACAAGCACGCTGTTTAATAAATGCTCTACTTGAACATCTTGGTAATTCAAATTAAATTTGCCAGATTCAATGCTTGCTAAATCGACCATATCATTAATTAGGTTCATCAACCGATCCGTTGATTCAGCTATGCCTTTACAATAGTCCAATTGTTTTTCATTGAGTGTTCCAAAATATTGATTGAGCAATATCTCACTGAAGCCAGCAATGCTATTAAGTGGGGATCTAAGCTCATACGAAACGTGTGAGATAAAGTCGGATTTCAATCGATCTTCACGCTCTAATGTTTGATTTCGCTCTTTCAATGAACGCTCAAATCGCCAGGTATCGCTAATGTCAATAAAACTGAGTAAGTGGCTGCCATCGGGTAAAGGTACATATGAATATTCCAGCATTCGATCTTTTTTAAGGCTGATTCGTTGACGTTCAGGATTGCGTCTTGAAATAACGTCCAGCATCTTTGTTCGCCAGGCTTTGCTTTGGCGTGAATCTTTAAACTGACGCGAAACAACTTTTAAGATTTCATTGATGTGAACGCCTTCGGTGCGGTCATCCGGTTTTAATCCCCAAATATAATCCATTGCCGGATTTGATAATCGCAAACGATAGTCTGTGCCGAACACAATGACTCCTTCATATAGGTGATCAATTGTTTCTTTTTGCACAGCTGTCAATGTGTTGTATCGGCGTTCTAGGGCAAGCTTATCTGTGATGTTATCAAAGAGATAAACAAGCCCGCCTGCTGGTGTTGGCGCAATGACAACACGACATGTAAGACCGTCCGGTTGATGCATGATTTCGTGAAGCGGCTCCATGAGTGTGTTAAACAATTCGAGTCGTTCACGTTTATGGGCTTGGAAGTTTGTGTATTCCTGCATTTTACGTTTTTCACGGAGTTGTTCCATAACTTCACCAAGTGTCGGCTTTGTGAGTAACCAGTTTTCGTCATGTTCAAACATTGTCCGATACGCGCTATTAAAGAACTCGAGCCTGGTGTCGGAACCATAAATAACAAGTGGGGTTGATAGGTAATTGAGAACCTCTGCGTGAGCTAGTTGTGATTGACTGATTTCTTTTTCTATTTCTTCTATTTCAGTGATGTCTAGCGCATATCCAACGGTTTGTGACGAGTCAGGAATTGGGATTTCCGTAAGTTCAAGAAAACGTCGTTGTCCTGAAATCACAATGTGCGTGCGAATCGTTACTTTTTCTTTGCGCTGCAAGGCTTGCCGCGATAATTCATACGTGCTCATTTCGCCGTAGCGATCTACCAATTCACGATTCTCTGCAATCACACGATTCACAGTTGTATCGAGCGCGCCTGCGTATCCCATATTACAATACTGTATGCGACCATTAGCATTACGATACCATAGAGCCATTGGCGCAATATCAGTGAGAATGCGCAGCATTTCCAGTTCATGATTTTTTGTTTGCTGCATGGCATTGAATTTTGTTCGATCCGATAATCGTTGGCTAACGTCCCGGAATGTAAGAATCACCATTTGTTGCGGCCCTGGCGCTTTGCGATAAAGCCCTGGCATTACTGGGGGATTATAAGGGAGGCAGCAGCCATAGACTTCAAAATGGTGTGTGTTATCAAAGATATTGATTTCGAGTGTGAAATTTCCACCGAAAGAGGTGATGTGCTGTAGTGCGCGTTGAAAAGGCGAAAGAGTAGCTTCGCCAAAGATCTTTGCAATATCGTTGAGCTGAAGCTTATAAAGAGAGTCAATGCGGAATTGATTTTTAAAGCTGTGCGATGTATGAATGCTTAAATCACCATCAATCCAACAGCACCACGGGTGGGGCAGGGCCTCGAGCACGTTTTGACTTTGCATAAGTTCAAGTGTCAATCGATGATTTTCAAGCGATAAACGCCAGTAAGCTTTGTAATAATACGAAGCAATGCTGGCCATGACAATCGTTAGAAAAATTGCCAGGATAAGTCCGACTATTAGCCCGTGCATAGATCTTTATCCATCTCATGTCCCTAAACCGCTGTTGGATCAAGCCCAAGAGCGATAATCGTTCAAACCATGCTACTCGTCACTTTTAAAAACAATCCTTGTCATTCCCGCGGAGGCGGGAACCCAGAAAAAGCCCCTTCAAAAACCGTGGATTTTGAGGAGAGCTAAGCAGCCTAGATCCCCGCCTCCGCGGGAATGACAATAAGAAAAAATAAAAGTGACAGGTAGTTAGCGTTCAAACAGTATAGTTATCTGTCTTTACAAAATTCTAGTCTTGTTTTGAAAGAGAAAGCAAGGGTGTCGGCACGAGATGATAAAAACCCTCAGTTGGCAAGCCAATTGAGGGTTAGCGTTAGTTTTGTAAGCAACAAAGGTTGCCGCAAGCTGTTTTATTGTTTGAACACCACAAAGATATTATTGTCAAACCGCGCAGGTGTAGTTGGTAATTGAATAAGCGCAGCATCATACGAAATGCCTTCTAATAATTTAAGAACAAGAGGGATTCCCCGTGGCGCAATATCTTCGATAATATAGATCCCTCTGGGTGCTAATTTTTCAATCGCTGCTTTAAAGAAAATATCATTCGCTTCAAAACAATGCAGTCCGTCATCAACAATCACGTCAAATCCTTCGACTGGAATCTGCGCAAACATTGATGCAATAACATCTGTCTTTAATTGATCTACATAATAGGTATTGATGCGATCTTCTTGAAATAAGGCTGCTGCATCAATATCTGCACCGTAAATATGTGCATTTGGGAAGTAGGCTCTCCATCCTCGTAATGATGCACCAACCGTGCCATCTTTACCCATCGTGTATGCAAATTGAGGGTCGGTAGAGCCGATGCCAATTTCAAAAATTTTTGTAGCTGTTTCGCGCATAGATTCGAGCAAGAAATGATACATTTTTGTGTAATTATGAACTGTGCTTTTATCGGAACCACAGTCTTTCATTATCTGGCAGAGCGGAGTTCCGCGCACAGCTAGATCAAAAGTTTCATCTAAAAATCCACTTATTCGATCAGCTATTGCCTGAGTGGAGGCAACAACGTGTCGTCCCTTGAAGAGTGCTCTGCTTAGCGTGCTACCATCCATTAATTTGGGAAAAATATTGTGATATAAACAGAGGCTGTCAAAAA
Organism: Pseudomonadota bacterium; assembly: GCA_040389165.1. GTDB lineage: Bacteria > Pseudomonadota > Alphaproteobacteria > Paracaedibacterales > CAIOTO01 > CAIOTO01. Next base: position 17,316 of record JAZKAK010000042.1, on the reverse strand, counting down.
GCAATTGATTCACGACTGCATTGCCGCGAACAAAGGGATCAGTATCCTTATAGGTTTGATAATATGATTGTATATTTGCAAATGTTGTTGCGTCATCTGTTTGATATACGCGTGCGGTTGCAAAAGCGATTTCACATTTGGTCAATTCTTCAGCGGTTACTTTTGATCGCGTAATATCTTCTGGATCGCCCATTATTTGTCTTGCTGCGATCGTTTTTGTTGCCCCAAGTACATCACTTAAAATTTCAGAATAGGGACGTTCAGCGCCTAGGTTATTAACGACAAGGTCCAACATGTAGAATCCTGGTTTTGCCGATACACCAAAAACATAATCTGGGTAATCTGCTGCATTGGATGTCTGTGGATTATTCATGAATAGCAAAGTCGCCAACACAAACATTTTTTTCATTTTTGATGGTGATATTTTCATTTTGAAATCCTTTTTCTAGAAATTATGAGGTTAAACTTCTTCTGTATCGCCACTAACTAAGGGCTTTTCAACAGACGAAATTGCCTCGCCTCCAGCGACAACGTTGTCTCCAACTTCAGCAACAGGCGTGACAACGGATGCTTCTTCAACGGGAACAACGACACTCGGTTTAGGGGCCACTAATTTTCTGAAATCCTCAAGCGTGAATATTATAGGATACAATTGATCAATGCGTATATCCATAAGTGCGTGAGAAAATTGTGCCATTGTCAGTGACGATTGCGCTAATTCATCCAGCTTTGTAATGCATTCGGGCGCAGGAAGACCTAAATCATGTAACAAATAAAAAGCTTTACTGAACCATTCATTGTTGGCAGCTGATCCTCTGATTACAGGCATTGTTATGGCAAACATGTACGAGAATTGGTGGATTTTTTGCATTATCCTTGCTGCAGTTCCCATGCAATGACGGGCTTCTTCGAAATAAAGATTGCATAATGCCAAATGATAATTGACTGCTTTTACTGGGGGGTGAAGCAATGCAAAGGGAACATCACTAAAATCAGCTTTCGAAGCATCGTCTATTGCATACATAAAACTGCGCGTTGTTATATTGCTTCCTTTTATTCTTAAATCAATATGACCTATTCGAATGCTTTGAATATCAATGCCTTGCTTTGATTTTTCTTGCGCGTCCAGCAATGCAACTTGATAACGTTTGTCAATAGAGAGTGTGCGTTCTCCGTTTCCATCAAGTGCCCATCCATTTTCAAAGTCAATTGGCAACATGGATGCATCGCCTTCTCCGTCAGGGCCATTAATTATACGATTTATATATGAACCTAATTGATTGTATTCGTCATATTCTTTCGTTATGATTTCAAGCCATTTAGCAACTGAAAGTTCGCGATAGCGATATTCAAGCTGATCGTCCAATTCAACGAATTCATTGCACTTTGCAAGTGAGATAATGTTTTTTAATAAATTGTCCCTCATTACTTTGTATTTGCACATGGGCGTAATGGATGCAACAAGTGCCGTATTAGGATTTGTGCGCATTTGCCTGAATTGTTCTGCTTTTGATGTACCTGAATTTAAGGCAACTTCATGCCGCACGCCGATTGATTGATCTAACAGTTGTGGAAATGAGTAATTTTCTATGGCTTCAATATTATGACATAAGAAATAAGGCATAATAGCGGCTTTTTCTTGATAAATCCTATTGGAATCAGGACCACCATAAAGAGCTGAATTCACATATTCAACAGCCCCATATGTTTTGTGCGACCCCGTAAGAAATAATGTAATAAAAAGAATTAGATGAATCATGATGTACTCCTTTTAATAAAACTTTTGAAGAAAATTTAATTATAATTTTATGTAAGATATGAATAAGAATTTAGAATTCATCTTGTTCGCAGGTCACTCAAAATTGCCATATTTTGGTTCTGCTGAATTCGATGGAACCTTAATTTATTCGTAACGATAAATAGTTAACAAATGGTTAATACGTTGTTAATCCTTAGGCGGAGCTTGAAAATCATACTGCTCGTTATTTTTAAACTCCCATCTTCTGTGCCATCTTTGGACTCCCTTTCTTGTTATCCTCGAACTCCCTTTCTTGTTATCCTCGAACTCTCTTTCTTGTCATCCTCGAACTCTCTTTCTTGTCATCCTCGGACTCCCTTTCTTGTCATCCTCGGACTCCCTTTCTTGTCATCCTCGGACTTGATCCGAGGATCTATAAAGGTTCAACGGCAAATAGTATAAGTGTAAAAAATCAAACTGTATGCTTCTTTCACCGCAGAGATCTTGGATCGAGTCCGAAGATGACAAAGTGACGGGCAGCATATTTTTAGACGCGAGCGTTCTGCATACGCAGCCAAAATATCTTCATATTATATACATCTTAAGATTTTCACCTAATTAATCATTTATTAATGAATTGGCAATAAAATGATAATTGAGAGGAAGTTCATAATTTAGAATTTTTGGTATCTCAACATGTTTATTAAATCAAATTATGGAGTCATTAAAATGAGAAATTATATTAAGTATTTACCAATTATATTGGCAGCTTCGGGCTTGAATGCAGAGTTATTTGCAACCTCTATTAACCTTTTAACAACAGATAGAATCGCAGCAATTCCAATCACTGGCATAGCAGCGCTTACAACCGTTCAGCTAAAAGCCCTTACTCCAACTCAAATGGCTGCGTTAAGCTCAACACAAGTGTCTTCTCTCGTTTCCAGTCGAGTGTTAGCTTTTTCTTCCAGCCAAGTAGCCGCTCTTACAAGTTCTGCACTTCAAGGAATTCAATCAAAAGTTTTGACTGGCTTAACAGCCTCAGCTTTTGCTGGATTTAATGCAGCTAATATCTCTGGAATACCGACTACGATGCTTACGTCCACTGTGTTTAGCTCTACACGAGTGGCAGAATTAACAAGTAGTGCTATAAGTGGTTTAACCACTGATCAAGTGGCAGCTCTTTTTTCCGATGTCGTGACGGGAGGGTTAACGTCAGCAAATATATCAGGATTTACAAGTGCTAATATCTCAGGACTTACAACTGCAGCTATGACTTTGCTGGTTAGTTCTCAGCTGATTGGCTTAACATCTGGTGGCGTTGCAGGCTTAACGACGGCTCAATTGGCTGCCTTTGCAAGTAGCGACCTTGCAAGCGGTCTTACAACGGCAAATGTTTTAGGGCTTAACAGCACAAACATAAGTGGAATAGCAACAGATACGTTTTGTGGACTAAAATCAAGTGTAATTGCGAAGATACCAGCAGTAGCTATGCCTGGCTTATCCGCCAATCAATTAAGCCAGTTGACATCGGCTGTGTTTAGTCGCTTAGGTAGTGCTAATGTAAATGGGCTAACAACAGATGAAATTGTCTCTATGGGTGCTAATATAGCTGTGCTTTAAAAACCCAACTATATGCCGCTTTAATTGTAGAGATCCTCGTGTCAAGCACGAGGATGACAAAAGTTCAGGTATCACCATTGGGTTTCTTAATCAGAAGCCCGATTTTTTTCATTTCAATTTATTTCGTGCGTTATTTATAAACTCCATCGCTGCTTTGGCTGCATCTTGTTCGGCCATGCGTCGATTGCGTCCCGTTCCGTTGAACGTTGGCAATCCTGTTAACTGTAATTCACATTCAAATGTTGGGTTGTGCGCGGGTCCCGTAATCCCAATGGGCGTATACACCGGCGTTGGTTTTCCTCGTTTTTGCAGCCATTCTTGCAAACTTGATTTGGCGTCTTTAGGCGGTTCTTTTGAATCGTGAAATAAATCTGCCCAAAAGCGTCGCACGAAGACGTGACAAGGATCAATTCCTCCATCTAAATACATCGCGCCCAATAGTGATTCCACCGCATCCGCTAAAATAGCCATCATGTTAGATGCGTGCACACCAGAGTCACAAATAGCATGAATATAAGTTTCCAATTGGATTAAACCTGCCACCGTTTGGCAAGATTCCCTCGATACCAGAACCGCTTGGCGTTTTGCCAGATGTCCTTCTGGTTCATTGGGGAACAGTTCCAACAGCACAGCGGCCATGGTTAGTCCCAACACACGATCCCCAAGAAATTCAAATCGCTCGAAGTCTTTGTTGCGGGGCTTTGCGCTGGGGTGCGCTAACGCTTTTTCAAGCAATGTGGGCGTTTTAAATGTGTAACCAATAATGGTTTCTAGTGATGGCAAGTGCGGTTTAGTCATGTGTGGCTCGTGTTTGTTTGTGATTTTTGCTTTAAGCGGTGTGGGCAGAATATCATACTACTACCATTTTCACTAACTTTCGATTAGTGCAGCCCTCTGCGATATTTGTGCTGCTCATGTACACGTGTACACTGTGCTGCTCGAATCTTGATGTCTTCGTTCGCTCTGCTCGGATGATTAAATAATTTGTGAAACATGTAAAACATGTTATCATTAGGAAAATGAGATATGAAAAGGAGCATGTATCATGGCAGGCGTACGTTTACCCGAAGACTTGGATATTCGCTTAAGTGCATTAGCTGAGAAAACCCATCGATCAAAGAGTTATTACATGAAAGAAGCTATATCTGAGTACCTTGATGAATATGAAAGAATCTATCAGGCTGTCTCTGACTATGAAATTGCCAAGAAAAACGGCATGCTTGAAACGTATACATTAGATGAATTAATGCACAGAAACGAGATTTCACATGATGACTTGGCAGCTGAGATCAACAAAGCTATTTGATAAGCAATTAAAGCGAATTGATCAAGTCACTAAAATTCGCATTCTAGCGTTTTTAAAGTATCGTGTTTTGAGTGCTGATGAGCCGCGTCTTTATGGAAAGCCTTTGACGGGTGAATTGTCAGGGTATTGGTCATATCGGATTGGTGATTATCGTGTCATTGCTGATATTGAAGACGAAACCTTCACAATAGTGGCTATTGATGTCGGGCATCGCCGGGATGTTTATGTTCACCATTAAGGGTGCGTTGACAAATCTCCTTGCTCCATTTGCAACGAACCTTTACCCTTAGGACCAAGGGGTCTTCTGTGTCATCATTGATACGTTATTTTCGAAATACAATCGTAACACTGAGCATTTCTGTGATGGTGATGCTGGGTTGCGTTCAAATTCCGTACATTAAATCACACGTTGTGCAATATATTATAACACGATTGATCAAACCACATGGCATGTCGGTGAAAATAGACGGCGTGAGTGGTGTCTTGCCATTTCATCTTGCGATTAACACACTTAATATTTCCGATGGATCAGGTGATTTGGCGCAGATGCATGATTTGCGCATTGATCTTGCTGCGTCCATGTTATTGCGCGGAAAAGTACATATCGAACAGATCGCATTAAGCCGTTTTGAATGGCTCCGTAGTGTTAATGCTCACCCAGCACCTAAAATAGATGGTCAGTTATCGGCAATCATAACAACGATGGCGCCGATTATACTTGATCAAACTATGTTGAAACGCGCGCACATTGACGTGTTAAAAACTCCGACGGCGAATCTTTCATTTCATTTCCAAAAAGATGGCGTAGAATCGCTTGTTGAATTGAAATCAATAGTGGACAGCACGCGCAAGAATGAGGCGCCAGTGGAAGGGACGTTCCGTTTGTCTCCTAAAGGGAAGGGGGCCGTGGTCACACTTCGTTTGAACGATCTCGATGGCGTGATGGGCGGCTTTCCATTAACAGTAGAAGGTGACGTGCAAATTGCCGATTTAGATGCACTGTTGCCGAGTGGCAGTTTTTCGATTGTCGCTGATCAACAAAAAACGATGGTTCAGCTTGCAACGATTGATGGTGATACCCGCGTTCAGCTTATTACTGGAAAAAATACGGTGACGTTTGATCTTAAACTTAAGCAAATGCTCGAACAGCACACTACACCTATTCAGAATGTTGTTGTGCAAAACGGCGGTCTTGTTAAAGGATCGGGTAATCTGGCGTTCGATGTAGAGCGTATTACATTCGATTACGAGGGATCAAGTGATGCGGACGTGTCGATTAAGGGTGCGGTCACCATGTTATTGCCAATACGCACGTTGCATATCAATGGCGCCGGTAGTTTTCAAGAGATGCCTTTTAAATTCGATGGCGCGATTAACGATGTAGGTATCAATAGCGCGCTTGGACACGCAATGATAACAATCGATGGGCATGTGATTGACATTGCCAGTGAGAAGGGCATTTTATTTGATGCATCTGGCGGCGCATTTGTATTGATGGTTAATGATCATCGTTTTACAGGCACGGCTTTGTTTGACAAAACTGGCTGTAAGATCGATTTAAAACCCGCATGGGAATGGGTAAAAGACAGTGCCTTGAAAATTCATGTGCATGGTGATGGCGCGCATATTGATGGATCGTTGGCTATTGATTATGCAAAGTTGACAAATGGCGTTCTTCATGGGAATGGGCGTGCAGCTATTCAATTAAATCATGCATTAAATGGTTCGTTTTCGTGCACGCTGTCGGATGGCGTAGCTGGCGGCGCTTCTTTAGGACATACAACTGCTCATGTGGAATTTAATCAGGGAAATGGTTCACTTGTCGTTACAACGGGCAAGGAATCAATCCTGCATTTACCCTATGGAATAGGCAAAGGGCAAGTATCGTTGCACAAGCAAACGCTGCAATTAGAAGCATTTAAGGTCACGCATCACCAACAAAATATAGCGCTAAAGTCACCTGTATCCATTGATTTTAAGACGCATAAAATCCCCAGTTTTTTAATTGGTGTTGGTGAAAAGGGCGTTATCCAAGGTTTTGATAAAACGCAGAAGATTGCCTTTGAAAATGTACCATTGGTGGCAGCGCGCATACTTGATTCGTCATGGGACATGGGTGGCTTATTGAATGGTTCTGTTGAGCTAACATCCCATTTTGATCAATGGAAAGGGCATATTATTCTTACACAGCTTGTGCCTTATTTATCAAGACCATTAAGCAATACGGCGCTTTTTAAAGATTTTTCATGGACAGTTTTGTTTGAACGTCAAGAAAAGAAAGTATTGATCGATACGTATATGCAACGACATAATGTGCACATTTTTAAAGCAAAAGGGTTCGTTTCAACGGATGCTGATGCTCTGTTGAAGAACGCCATTGATTTTAAAATTACAGGGGAACTTGACGTATCACTGGTTTCATCTTTGTTTAATACGCCTGATCGCTTGGGGGGCATTCTTAATATAAATTTGGTCGTCGGAGGAGAGCTTTCAAATGCTAATGTTTCAGGACATGTTCAGGTGCGTGACGGTTTATATGACAGTGCGGATAATGGCACCTATATAGCGAATATCGCTGGCACATTAAAAGCAGTTGGCAAGAGATTAGTAATTGAGACGCTGACCGGGAGTGATGTGCGTAATCTTGAAAGTACGCGCAAAGATGCGCATGTGGGAGAACTTGATATCACAGGACATTTTGAATTCGCAGGCTTAGCGTTGCCCATCTTTGCACTTGATCTTAAGTTGAATGACTTGATTGTTGTGCATCGTGATGACATGACGATGCGCGCAACAGGCGATATTAAAATACACGGGCCAGGCCTGCAAAGTAAGATCACAGGGGCAGTAGCGCTAACGCCCTCGCTTGTTATGCTTGAAGAATTTACAGATGATGATCTGACTCATATTGAAATTGAATCACTTGAAACACATAAAAAGAAGAAGAAAGATTCTGGTCAGCCGGTATTTCCAATTGAGCTTACACTTAATATTGATAAGAATTTTTATATACGCAATCTGAATCTCGGGTTGATGAGTCAATGGATTGGCTCAATGACGGTGAAGGGAGACTTGTCTGCACCGTACTTAGAAGGCACGCTGACAGCGACAAAAGGTAAACTCTCATTCTTTGGCAAGCCTCTCAAAATTAAAGAAGCAAAGATTACGTATGATAGTGATCACCGAAACATTCCAAACGTTTGGTTTGTAGGGACACGTGAAGTTGAAGATGTTACGGTGCAATTGCAGTTCTCGGGATATGCTACTTCTACTAAACTTTTATTCACATCAGACCCTGCATTGCCTGAAGATGAAGTGCTGTCACGGCTTCTTTTTGGGAAAGAGCTGAGTAAAATTTCAGCTGGCCAAAGTGTGCAATTAGCATCTGTTGGTGCTTCGCTTAATAATAAGCAAGGTCTTAATTTTCTAGAAAGTCTTCGAAATTCATTTGGGTTCGATACGTTTGAGCTTAAGGAAAATGATATGAAGGCGAGCACGTCAGAGTCTGGGCAAACTGCATCACAGGCGCTTCGTGTTGGAAAAGAATTTGAAAACATGCGTATTTCTATTGATCAAAGTGTGGGCAGCACTGGTAGTAAGGCTACGGTATCAACGGCGCTTGTTAAGAATGTCTACTTGGATCTTGAAGTTGGCGAGAAAAATGCAGGTAGTGGCGCGGGGGTAAGTTGGGTGTATCGATATTAGGCAGTATGTCTCTTAGATGAAAATGGTGAATTTTAAGTTATTTCAAGGAAAATCACGCCTCAAGGGATTGACATTGTGTGTTACGTATTAGAGACTGATGGTAACTATATAATTTAAATGACTATGCGCGGAGATGATTTTTTATGAAAAAAATATGGCCAACTCACTTTACCAATTTTATAATTAGCGGCATCGTTCTGGGGGCAAGCAGTGAAATTGGTTTTACCAAAACTGAAGAGGTTGTTACCGAAGTCACTTCTGCTACGCAAGCAACACCAACGTCCACTAAGGACGCATCAAAATCATCTGTAAAATCAAGCGCTACAGCTAAGTCTGAAGCGACTGCTAAAGCAAAACCTGAATCAAAAGATGCAACTAAGGCTACGCCTAAGCCGAAGAAAATTGAGCCTGTAGATTCAGTTGAATCTGAATCAGATAATGTTGAGACCGAAAAGAAAACAGCTAACCCAAGTGCTGATGCCGACGCCAGTGCTGAACAAGGTAGCGCGGAAATGGAAGCCGAAATTGAAGGTGAAATTGAGAAAGAGCATTTAAAATCTGAGGCCGTTGAGAAAGCAGAGTCTACAATGGCATCCGTAGCAGATAGCTCAGGAACAACAGCTGCGCCTGCAGTTCCAGTGACGGATAAGCCTGCGACATCGGTGATTAAAGAAACGGAAATTGATGCGCATGCAAAATCAATGCTGGAGATTGCTGACAATCATAGAAATCACCGGACACAGTTTTCTGCACTTGAATCATGGAAAGAGGCTATCCGTCTTTATCAAGAAGTGGCAGCAACACAGATTGCAATTAGTCCAGACTTAAAAGCGCGTGCCATCATTAATCTTGTTGAAATGACAGTGTGGTCACCACTTGGCGATACAACGCTTGAAAAAAGACTTGAAGCCTTTCACCGAATCGTTGAAGTTACACAAAATACATCCTATTCAGCTGATGTTAAGGGGTGGGCGAAACGGCATTTGGCGAAGCTTTACTTGGTTGGAGGGTTTGACCTTGAGCCAGTGCAGGCAAAAAGACAAGCGCTCGCTTTACTCGAAGAAGTTATCGCAGACTCAACTGTATTGGCCGAGACCAAAGCGCGTGCGATGATCCAATTAGCATATCATTATGTGAGTTTGGCGTTTGATGTCTCTGATAAAGATGCTTTGCAACAAGCAACAAAATTATTGAAAGCTGTTTTTGAAGACAAAGCTGTACGTGAGCCATTGCGTGTTGATGCAAAATTCTTGCTAGCAAGCATAGAAAATCCTTATGACGATAGTATAAACGAAAAACGTTTGGCCTTATTGCGTGAGATTATTGCTGATTCGAACATTTCATCAGTAGAAAAAGCTAAAGTAAAAGAGAGGCTTGCGCATTATTATTTAGCGCGTACCTTTGATGTTTCTATTGATGAAGCGCACGCGCAAGCGCACACATTATTGAAAGAACTGGCGGCAGATACAAGTCTTGGCGCACAGGATCGCATTAATCATTATATTCAACTTGCTGAGCATTACATTCATGTTAAGCTGGATTTAAAGCCAACTGAATCACGTGCAGAAGCACTTAAAATGTACAATGATTTGCCGTCTAAGATTCAGCTTAATGCCTTGCAAAGCTATGTTTATCAAAAAGAACTTGCGCATTATTGCGTAATTAACGCTTTTCACGAAGACCCAATTGTATCTAAACAAATTGCTACTAAGATTTATAAAAGTTTAATGAATGATACGACGTTAACGATTCAACAACGTGCGGAGATATATTGGATTGTTGCAAATCTTTATATCATGAAGCAATTGGATCCACAGGGGGGCGTTGACGGGAAGTCAGAGGGGCTTACGCTTATTAAGTTCATCATTAATGATCCAAAAGTTGGATTTGAAACGATAAATCAATTCAAATTGAATTTAGCAATTCTTTTCCAAAATAACGCATTCAGCATGTTGCCAAGTAAGGCAAGAAGCGAGGCAGCAAGTTTGCTTATGGAATTGTTGAGCGATAACAGGATTTCTGCTATTGACAAGCAACAGATACAAGCAAGGTTGGATGTGTTAAATAAAATGATGTAAGAGGGAAGCTCTTCGTGCTTATCATCGATGCTTATCACGATGGCGGGCGTGTGTATTTTTGTAAATTAAACTGCCAAATTCACACTATAGAGGTTCAACGTTAATTTGATTAGGTTTCCGTCATGGCGAGCCACGCGGGGGGGTGGCCATCCAGGGGCTTCTCTCCTGGATCACCACGCCTCTTACGAAGCTCGTTATGACGGTGAATTAATACCCAATTTATACGTGAGCAGCTATAGTGTAAATTATTCGTAATAACACATGATAAAGAACTATTTATGACCTATGATTCATCTAACATTTTTGCACGTATTCTGCGTAGCGAGATCCCGTGCCATAAAATCGCTGAAGATACTTATTTTCTAGCGTTTCATGATATTGCACCGCATGCGCCTGTTCATGCCTTGATTATTCCAAAGGGGGCATTTGTGGATGCTCAAGATTTTCACAAAAATGCTGGCATTGAAGAGATCGTAGGTTTTTACAAAGGTGTGGCACATGTTGTGGATATGCTTGGTGTGTATGCTGCTGGTTTTCGTCAGATTAGCAATTGTGGTGTTAACGGGGGGCAAGAGGTCCCACACTATCATGTGCATATTTTAGGTGGAGATAAACTTGGGCCGATGCTTTCTCGCGCTCAGCTTGGTGTGGTGAATTCATGATGTACATCTTATTTTTATGTATTATTCAAGGTGTTGGTGAATGTTTGCCAATTAGCTCGAGCGCACATTTGTATTTTCTGTCGTTGTTTGGGGGCTATCCGCCGACAACGCTTGAGGTTGAAGTTGTCTTGCATCTAGGTAGCTTGCTTGCGTTGTGCACGTTCTTGGCAGGTCCCCTCTGGCGGATGATTGATGGGTCGTTTAAGGCATGCATGACGTTTCGCATGACAGATGGATTTGGTATGGCGCTTGTTATGGTATTGGCGACATTACCTTCGGTGCTGGCTGGATTTTTGGTTAAACGTTATTTTGAATTGCCTCAAACTGTTTTGGGTATTGGTATTGTAAGTCTTGTTTTTGGGATATTGCTCTTGATATCAGAGAAAATAGGCACCGAAGCAAAATCAAAGATAACCCTGTCTCATGCATTATGTATCGGTGCTGCGCAAACGTTGGCCTTTATTCCAGGGGCCAGTCGGTTAGGTGCGTGTCTTACTGCCGCACGTTTTTTGAATATTCAACGGTGGCAGGCCACTCAGTTTGCTTTTCTGCTTGCCATTCCAACGATACTTGGTGCTGTTGTATTGACGGGGATTGATGTTATAAATGCCGGCCACACAGCTACGCTGTTGCCGTTCGTGCCAGCTATTTTGCTTGTGTGTGTGATTAGTTTGCTTATTCTGAATGTGTTAAAATGGTACGTTTCACGTTATTCGTACCAACCTTTTGCCGTTTATCGCATTATCCTTGGCATTTTTTTGATTTATCTGGCATACATGAAACTATAAATCTAAGTATTTTTTAAGATGCCTTTCAAAAACAAAGCTTTTGTCTATTTTTTTGTAAAACTTGTTGTCAGCATTATCCTTGTGCGTTGGCTCATTAATAATGTCGATAGTGTTGCCATGATTAAGACGTTCAAGACCTTTTCGTGGCAGACGTTTGCTGCCGCCTTTGCATCACTTTGGTGTTCGTACATACTTGGTGCGTGGCGATGGAGATGCATTCTTTTGAAACGTGAAAATGGGACCTTTCGATTTAAAGACAGCTTGCTTATCGTAGCCATTGGTAATTTTCTAAATCAAGGTTTGCCTGGGTCTGTTGGCGGAGATGTTTACCGGGGATTTGCACTTACGCGCCTTGGGTTTTCACGTACGTGGGCGATTCAAAGCCTGATACTTGATCGCATAATAGGTCTATTTTTCATGGGATTGATGGGCGTACTTTCGTTGTTTAGTTTCGATGTCGCCTTTCTAAGCCAAAAAGAACTCTTTCCGATGTACGCTGTGTTGTTTAGTATTTGCCTTGGATTTAGTCTGTTTTGCCAGCTCGACCGCCTGCCGTTAACGGGAAAAATACAGAAATTAGTGGCACCTATTCAAACGATGGCTGTTATTAGCCGGCAGCTTTTCCATGTGCAAAATATGCCATTCATCCTTGTGGGATTTGCACTTACTTTTTTTCTTTATTTACCTGTCTATCTGTTTGCGTGCGAGCTTGGCTATCAACTTTCATTGGCGGCGGTATTGTTTGTGTTGCCAACGGTGTTCTTGCTGTCTTTTTTGCCCATTTCTTTTGCGGGATGGGGGGTGCGCGAAGTTGCTTTTGTGAGCTTGTTTAAATTCTTCGGTTTGCCAAGTGAGCAAGCGTTGTCATTATCGGTAGCCTATGGGCTGGTCAGTCTATTGGCCGTCATGCCCGGTGTGCTGTTGTATTTCTTTGATGGAAAGAAAGCAGGCGTTTCTGTTAGGGGATAGTTCTGGTTAATTTTAATTTTGCTTCACCATCTTTTGTTTTGAACGTGTAAGTTAGTGTTACTTCCTTTCCTGAACTAGTTTGGTCTGGTGTGATAAAAGCTTCTTTGTCAGCTTCTCCGCGGTAGGCTGCACCGAATTCGCCACTATTATTAATAGTCCATGTAATCCCATTAATTATTATTGATTCTTCTTCGAATGCAGGGGTTATTAAGTCTTTTATTTTTATTCTGAAAATTTCTGCATTGTTCTCTTTTGGGTACACAGGTTCGATTGTGAATTTATGTTTAACTTCGTCACCATTTTCCTTAGTGTAGTCGATAATATCTTGTTCTGTAATACCAGGGTTTTGATAGAGAATCTCCTCTATACTTCGTCCAGCGGTCTGACGTTCGATAATTGTCATTATTACTTTTATTTTACGGTTTTGTGCTGCTAATTCATCCTGACGACGTCTTTCAGCTGCTCTGACTTTTGCTTCGTAGGTTGCACGTTGCTCTTTTTCATTTTTTATACGTAGTTCACGTTCTGCAAGTTCTGCGCGTTCTGCTTCAAGTTGTGCTAGTCGTTCACGTTCGATACGGTCTTCTTCTGCTTGAAAAACCAGAGCTGCTTTCAGGTTTTTAGCTTCTTTTTGGCGTTGACGAAGTATTTTTTCCTGACTAAAGGGCTTAGGTGTAATTCCTAAGCTTAACTGAATTGCATGACGGACCATATCATCTTCATCTTCAGGATTATATTCCACATTTTCAAAAATGTGATCTTGTTGGTATTCATAGTCAACTGCTGCACCCAATGGAAAGTATGCGCAATCTTCGTTATTGTGTGATGGAGCTTCATCACCAGGAGCCCTGTACCCTCTTTGCATTTTTCCTGAGGCTTTTCCTCCAGCTGCTGCCGCACTTTCTAAGCTTGCTGCAATCGCAGCAGCTAGATCTGTATCATCTTCATCAGAAATGTAATCTCCTGGTTTCTTTGATAAACTGATAGCTAACGCTCTGTGTTCCATAGGATCTCCTCCCATTTCTTCGTGCACTTCTTTTCTGGGGAACATGCTACCGCCACTGCTGCTGCCAGCAGCGCCAAAAGGATCCGGCTGTGCTTGCAAAATGGCGGCTCCATAACCTTGTTTTAGTGGTAAAGCGGCTTTTGCTGAATGGTCTTTACTGAGTTGAAAACCTTGTTCATGATCCTTATAAGCTTGCGCAAACCAACCTGCAAGATCCCTAATTGCTACGCCGCTATACGTTGATATATCTTTATACGCGTCATTAAGTTCGCCTAATATTGTAAGTCCATCATAGTGGCCTGTTCCACGAGTAAGCCCAGCAATCTTAAAAGAGAGCTCTTCCGTCAGACGAAGAATTTCAAAGTGCTTGTAACGATAATCAGTTGCGCCTAGTGTTGCACGTTTGTCATAGATAGAAGCTGCAAATTTTTGCTCTCTTAATTCTGGAAAATGTATCAGTTGGCCCGCCATCACTGCCTGCAGAATTGTTTTCTTTTGATCAGTCTCTGCCTGTGTTCTGCTAACAATGCCTTCATTCTTCAAAAGATCATTTATCTTTTCGGTGCGCTGTAATACCTTAATGTTCCGATTAAATTCACCGCAGCGAAGATCATGTTCAGTCTTGATGATTCCGACTGTTTGCTCAATCCGTTGTTTCTCAGCAGCAAAACCTTGCACTGCAAGCGCAAGCGCACATATTATGAATTTTGCATAAAAGTTATGTTTCATTTTAACTTAAATTCCTTTTTATTTTATTTAGTTTTTTTGATTGTTAATGTGCGCATATCTTCTTAATGTATATATATGAATGCACTAAATGTCAATATTTTTACGATACATTTGCATTGTGACGTTAATACATGTGCTCTTGTTAATATAAATTTTAATGTATTATTGTTAATAAGTAGTTAATTATGAATGAATTAAGTGAGCTTATTATCATGCTACCCGTTACTTTTAAAAACTCAACCTCGCATTCTCATCTTCGTACTCCCATATTGTCATCTTCGGACTCCCATATTGTCATCTTCGGACTTGATCCGAAGATCTATAATATTTGAAAGGTAAATAGGTGAGGATTGTACAAATAGAGAGCAAGTGCATGCGCTTCTACATGTAGAGATCTTCGGATCAAGTCCGAAGATGACAATCGTTCAGGGTAGTATTGTTTTGTATTTAACGATTGCCCTCTAGTGATTCCAACGGCCAGCGCGGTCTAGGGCTAATGTTTAAATCCGACACCAGTCCAGCCTTAAAACGCTCCAACCCCGCCCAAGCAATCATAGCGGCATTATCCGTGCACAATCCCATTGGCGGTGCCACAAACGTACGCCCTCTTTCCCTGGCTAGCTCATCAAGGCGTCCGCGGAGATAATTATTGGCCGCCACACCGCCAGCCACAACCAGGTGCCGATAACGCTCATCTACGAGTGCAAATGCATTTTTTGTGCGATCAACGATATGGTCACCAACAACTTTTTGAAAACTTGCGGCAAGATCGGCTTTGTCTTGATCGGTTATAACAATGCCTTTTTGCAAGATTGTACGTATTGATGTTTTTAGTCCTGAGAATGAGAAGTCACATCCCTTTCGGCCAATTAATGGACGGGTAAGTGCATACTGTTCGGCGTTCCCTGTGAGTGCTAATCGTTCAACTGCAGGGCCGCCCGGATAACCTGCGCCCATCATTTTGGCTACTTTATCAAATGCCTCGCCAGCTGCGTCATCCAATGTGCGCCCTAATACGGAATAACGGCCAAGCCCCTCAACGGCGACGAATTGGCAATGCCCGCCCGATACAAGCAACAATAAATAAGGGAAAGGCACATCGTGCGTTAAACGCACAGTAAGCGCGTGCCCTTCTAAATGATTTATCCCCAGAAAGGGCTTATGATGTGCCATTGCCATCGCTTTTGCAGCCATCACACCAACAAGCACGCCGCCAATAAGGCCAGGGCCTGCCGTAACGGCAATCGCATCAATTTCAGCCAGCGTTAGGTTTGCTTCAGTAAGGGCACGTTCAATTGTTGGGCGAATGTAATGTAAGTGTGCGCGTGCAGCAATTTCAGGCACAACGCCGCCATATTCAATGTGTTCACTGATTTGTGAGAATACAATATTGCTGCGTACACGTTCCGACGCGACATTTGCATCACACACAACAGCTGCTGCTGTTTCATCGCAGCTTGTTTCAATACCTAAAATGTTCATAACGTTTTACACTTTGACCTATAGTAGAAAATTACCATCCACCCCGTGTCATCCTCGGACTTGATCCGAGAATCTCTATAGTTGAAGACGTACGTAAGTTGTTTTTTTATTAGCAACTATTTGCCTTTTAAGCTTTATAGATCTTCAGGTCAAGCCTGAAGATGACAAATTAGAGTTGGTAATCAAAAAAATCTTGCAAGAGGCACCCTATGCGCTTAAAAATAAATCTAATTATCCTTTTTGGGATTATATCACTTATTACAGGAGCCTATTTCTTTATGCCTACAAATCTGGATCATACACAAAGCCCAAGCGGCCTTCAATTCAAAGACACAAAAGTTGGTGACGGCGTTAGCCCAAAGAAAGGCCAGACTGTTATCGTGCATTATACAGGGCGTTTGACGGATGGCCAAGTTTTTGATAGCTCACACAAACGCAATCAACCTTTTAAATTCCAAATTGGTGTTGGTCAAGTCATTAAAGGTTGGGATGAAGGCGTTATCACAATGAAAGTTGGTGGTACGCGTACATTAACAATTCCACCAGAGCTTGGTTATGGTGCACGTGGCGCTGGTAGCTCGATTCCACCACATGCAACACTTGAATTTGATGTTGAATTGCTTGGCGTTGAGTAATTAATATTCTCTGATTTTTCACTTGCTTGGCTATGAATTCAGTGTAGGTAATTTGCACATTTATCACATTGAATTCTATGCTGAATCTGGATTCACAGCCTTTGCTGAAATGACAAAGAGTGAAGATCTATATGTATAAGCGTGCACGTTTAGTAAAGTACGCAGTGTGTACGTTTTCCTCCTCTGTGCATTGCCCGTCCCCGGACGTGATCCCACTGCGTTAAAGTGTGAATCGTCTTGGTCGTATTATTTTAATGTCGTATTTTGCAAACGAAAGAAACAGGATACCAAGGCGATAAATACCATCGCAGCGTGTCATGTGCTTCTTGCGATTTGGGTAAGAAATATACGCCTTTTATTCGTTCATAAAATAGATTAAATGCGCAATCCAAATGTTCTTTTGATGGTATTTCATCGCTATAATCAGAAAAAACAGACCAAAATGACTCTTCATCTAAAAAAGGGATGAATTTATACATATGTGTCGCATAATATTCTGACTTATTAGTTTGACTTATGATATGTAGCCACGTTTGGGTACGGTTAAGGAATTGTGCAAAAATAACTTACACGATTTGAAAAACTGTAAAACCATGTT
>JAZKAK010000041.1:0-3908 GCA_040389165.1 Pseudomonadota bacterium | reverse complement strand
TCCCCCCTCAAACGTCAACACCTTTTTCACGCTAAAGATGCTTTTTAAACGATTTCTCGCATTTTCCTCAAAATAGGCTGAAATGTCTTAAAAAAATTGAATTTCGCACTATATATCACGCAAACAATTGTCTTTTTCTCCTCAAAATGGCAAACTTCGCTATCTACATATATAGGGCAATGAAAATGGCAGACAAAACAAGCCAACACAAAACGGCACATGTTAACAAAACCACCAACGGCTATCTTGTCTGGGCCTCTGTTGCCTTATTCTTCTTCTATCAATACATCTTGCGTGTTTACCCGAGCGTTATGGTGAATGAGCTGCGGTTTGATTTCGCGCTCACCGCAGAGCAGTTTTCCTATTTCGGCGCATTCAACTTATATGCGTATTCACTGCTGCAAATTCCGGTTGGCTTGCTGGTTGACAAATATGGCGTGAAACGTATGGTCCTTATATCAATTGCGCTTTGTCTAGGGGCCACAGCCCTTGCATCCTTTACACATGACCTATATCTAGCGTATCTCAGTCGCATCATGATGGGCGCCGGCTCTGCGTGTGCGTTCATGTGCACATTAAAGACTGTTGTTGATTATCTTCCTGAAAAAGGCAGAGGTGTCTGGATGGGCGCAACATTAACGCTCGGCGTTGCAGGCGCACTTACTGCTGGAAAACCATTTAGTATTGCAATGGATCTTTTCGGCTGGCGGCATGCGCTATTGCTCACCACGCTTATTGGTGCATCCATCTTTTTTTTGGTCTTCATTGTATTCCCACGCGAGAAAAATAGTAATCAGGGCACCGCAGAGAAAACAACAGCAAGCGATGTTTTCGCAGGTATTCGCGCGATTTTAGCCACCCGCATGGTTTTAATTTATGCATTCCTTGCCGTTGGTCTTTATACTCCCCTATCCGTGATGGCTGATCTATGGGGTGTCGCCTATATTATGTCAAAGTTCGGCATTGATCGATCAAGTGCAGCAGAAGTAAGCATGATGATGTCTGTTGGTCTTTGTATTGGCAGTCTTGCCCTGCCCTATATTGCGGAAAAATATAACGCACTTAATAGGACGATACGCATTTGTATTTTTGGGATTCTGTCGACGTTATGCGCGATTCTATTCTTGCCAAATCTTGGCACGTGGCAGATTTCAACATTATTCTTGTTGCTAGGACTTTTTTGTGGCGCGGAAATGCTGTGCTTCACTGGCATTGTCAAATATGCGCCGGCCGGCAAAACGGGTGTGACATTCGGTATTACCAATACGGCCAATATGCTTGGCGGCGCCATGGCACAACAAATCATTGGGTTTTTGCTGGATCGATTCCTTTGGAACGGATCACTAGATGCACATGGACATCGTTTGTACAGCAATAGCGATTACACGCTGGCCTTATCATCGTTGGTCGTGATCATCGTGGCGTGCTGTTGGGTATCGAGCAAGTTGCCGACAAAAGAATAAAGCCATCAGCCTATCATTAACGCAAGCAAATCCTACGATTCGGCGGAGCTCTATTCCAGATTAATTGTATTTTCCCGGAATTAAAAAAGCTCGGCCTGCCAGTATACTATAGCGTGCTCCCAGGCAAAACAGCACCTGCTTGTGCTCCTAACGAAGCCAAATACGTTTCAACAATTTGTTCAATTTCTAAGAATTCCGGCCATGGCTCTCTCGTTCCTTCCACACGACCGACAGCGTACTCTATATTATAACGCGCTTCATAAATGCGTTTCTTTACATGTTTTAATTCTATTTTAATTTCTTCAAAACTAGGTTTTAGGGAAATGTTTGTTGAGCTTAATAGAAATTGTACAATTTTGGGATTAACGCTACCTTGCACAGCTCTTTCAAAGGCCTTATCTATACTAGATTGATCAAATGCCTGTGAATTCTGTGTTAATATTTTTCGTATAACAGCAAGATTAATTTCGACATTTCCATAGCTTTGCGCTGCATATACGAGTATTTTTCTGCATAATTCTACATTAGGGAATTCATTAGATTCGTTCAAAATAGAGAGCGTTTCGGGCAAATCATATTTTTCAACCGCGTTCTTAATTCTCGTATCCAGAGGTTCATAGTGTACTAAGTTTGCTAAAGCAGGCAAATCACATAAAGCATTAATGCCCGCCACCGAAAATGCTTCTCGGAACAACCAGTTATACGGGCCATCTTCTTTCATTTCAAAGTCAACCTCATTTGGTTGGTCTTTTTTAAAAACACGATAATTGGTGATTTTTCCGTCCACCTTCGTGTAATCAAGAAGTGGTGGATTTTCTGGTGATACAAGACGATCTTTTGTTCCAAGAAAAAGAGCACTCTTAGGCATCACTTTTTTTAGAATCTTCGCCATTTCTGTATACGGTCTATTAAACATATAGCGCAGTTCTGGATTTCGCATTAACATTACCTGCGCAGCAAATTTGTGTAAACACATTGAAACGTTTTTTGTTGGCAATTTACTAATTGTGTCTTCAATTGATCGTGCTATTCCTAAGTGGGTAGTAACAAGTGCGCCAGTCGAAGATGTAACAGTCATAAACATTTTGATATGTGCATTTGTATTTTCCGGTCCAACAATATCTTCTCGACTTTGCGGATAATAAAAAGGGCCCGATCCAACAATATATTCTCGACTTTGCGGGATTTTAGGTCTGTAATAGCTTATTCTTTCGTTTGGTTCAGTTGTTATGTATGCAATCCATTTTTCGTCACCATTTCGAGCTGCATGCGCCAGGGCGGGGCGATCTAGGTAAGGAGTATATCCAGGAATCCCATCCTCAAGGACACCAAGAGCGGGCTCCGACCCACGAGTGTTTTCACGAATTTTCGTTGTTTGATCTGTAACCATCTGTTGAAGATATACAAGACTGCCCCACATACCCGAAGCCAGGGCTACATCATGCTGTACTTTTAGATAAGAATACCATTTATCTATATTAGCTGACGTCAGTCGTTCCATTACCAGATAGAGATTTCTACCAGGGATTGCTGCTATATAGCGCTCATCATCCAATTTTCGGATATCTGGAAACAAATTTGCACCAAGATCTCGGGTTACTTCTGTGGCGGCTGCACTTGAGCTTACGATATGTAACTGTAGTACGCACATAAACGTACATAAACTAATTTTAACACGTGTATACATAATAAAAAACCTATTAAGAAATTATAAACCCATACATACGTCATACATGTTAAATGATTAATAAAACGTTTAAAAAACCATAAATAAGATGTATATTGAACCATAAAGAATTTCAGTAAGAGAAAACCATGACAACGACGATTCCAGCTTGCCCCCAGTGCGGCATGACAAACACATATCCAGACGGTGCCTCTTTCATGTGCGCGGACTGTGGACATGAATGGTCAATGGACCAATCAGCTGCGCCAAGCGACGAAAATGAATTAGTCGTAAAAGATTCCAATGGGACCATACTATCAGATGGTGATTCAGTTGTCATCATCAAAGATCTCAAAGTTAAAGGCTCATCCACCACGCTTAAAGTAGGAACGAAAATCAAAAGCATTCGCTTAGTCGATGGCGATCACGAAGTAGATTGCAAGACAGATATTGGTCAATTTATGTTGAAAGCATGTTTCTTGCGGAAGGCTTAAATGACAGCCGCTGCATCGAGCCCTGCTATTAAGTTAAGACGTTCCCGCTATCGTCATGGCGAATGCCCCAAAGCGGGGTGTGGCCATCCAGTTGGCTCTTTCCCTGGATCACCATGGAGCTGGCGCTCCTCGTGATGATGACGGATAGATTGTGAAGTTCATTAACTTAATGGCAGTGCGTTCCGACAATCTTGAAACAAGATGTTTTTTAGCATTTATGTTGTATTATCCACCATGCTACCCGTCACTTTTATTTTTCTTACTGTCATTCCCGCGGAGGCGGGG
>JAZKAK010000040.1:0-33517 GCA_040389165.1 Pseudomonadota bacterium | reverse complement strand
TCAACTTGAAAAGATTCAATCCCTATCTACCCACCTATTTTTCATAAGAGCCTTTAAAAAGACTCTGCGAGAAAAACAGCATTGCTTAATGGGGTTCCTAAAATGCTTTCTTAAAAATGGTTTAAATTGTTCAACAATTAACCCTGTGACAGGAAATCCAATTTTATTTGATTTGCCTTATGTGCAAAATCATTCAGAAGAGATTTTTGATTATTTAAAACGTGATCCAAACTTTCTGACTATCAGAAATGCAAATGGACTAACAGTGCTTGATCATATGTTTACAGAATATAAAAAAGGGCGCAGTCCTTATGGACGTTATTTTGTTCAGACATGTAATGAATTTATAAAAGATCAAGGTATTTCACTTGAATCATTGATTTCACCGGACTTATATATATTCTTTAATCTACAACGTGGATCTATTCATGGTTTGATCGAAGATTCATATTACATCAATCCATTTAAAGATGAAAAAGCACAAAATTGGGTGCGACAAATGGAACATGCTTTGGAAAGTGATAATTATTTTGAAATCGAAAAGACGCTTGCAGAATCTCCAGCAGGACTTTATGAATATTATAAAATTGAAAGACCATACGATATTGCTATGACTAAACACTGGCAATTGGTAAAGGAAAGGGATAATTGGTTCGGTTCTTTATACGAGGCTCGTTCGAAAGGATTATTGTCTAATGAAACGTTAAATACTATCCCACTCTTTTGTGATGTGCCAGAGTATTATGCGGAATTGGCGCCTTCTTTCTATCAAGAATTTCAAACAAGAGTGCCTGTGCGTGCCGAACAAAGGAAACAAATACGTGAAACATGGGAAGCCCTATTAGCAAGTGCTTTACAAAGTCAAAGCTATATGGGATTAAAACAAGCAATGACGAATCTTCCTGATCCTGATCTGGAAATAACAGATTTTGGTGCTGAAATAAAGCAAAAAGTACGTATACAGTCTGAAGAGAAAAGGCAACGAAAAGTGCGGCATAATGTGCTGAGAGATCAGCTCGAAAAAGAATTTAGAGACAGTCCTGAAACACTTATATCGCATGTGTTTGACATCGACGACATTGATTTTTCATTGTTTAGCTGTCATTTCTTTTCAAGTATTTTTAAAGATGAATACGCGCCTCATGTAGAGCGCTTTCTTAACCTAATTTTCAAAGATGTCGCGATAGAAAAGAGAGCAGAGGCGGTTTTAAAGCCTATTGGTAAAAATGGATGTTATGAAAGTTACGAGCCCTTTATAATGAGTATAATATGCAGATCCCAACAAAAAACAATCATTGAAATATTGAAATGGGCAGGTTGTGTCGATGTATTAAAACAAATGACACAAAACCAATTAGCGAACGTTTTGTGCAGAGAATATGAAAAAGAGGATTCTTATTGGATTTTTAATGAAGCCTTTGATGTGTTTGGCATAAGAGAGCCTGGTAGGGATTTTCTAAAGACAGCTTTAAATTATCTTCCTAAAGATCAAATTAAAAAACTTGCACATCACCATATAGAAATTCTTGGTGAACTTGATGAAACAGGTTGGCCACTTTTTTATGGCTTACATGAGAATTTAGTCATGGAGTTGGTTACCACGAATCCGGCATTATTAAGTTTTGAAACGTCAGCGGGACTTACCTTGGAAACATTAGCATCAGGATTAAGCGATGAAGACGGGGATTATACAATCACACAACGTCTTCTTGCATTGAAGAGAGATTTACAAAAAAGAATTGGCGGCATCTGAGGTTTAAAATGCAACTGAATTAGCTTTCGTGAATTCTATTGAAACTGCGGGGTGTCTCCGCTATCTTTAAGGTGACATTTTTATTCCCACATAATCAGAATTGATAAAGTATAAAACCTTATGAAAAATATTAGAAACTTTTCGATCGTTGCCCACATTGACCACGGAAAATCAACGCTTGCTGATCGCCTTATTCAATTCTGCGGTGGTCTTGAAACGCGTGAGATGAAAGAACAAGTTCTGGATTCAATGGATATTGAACGCGAACGCGGAATTACCATTAAAGCGCAGACGGTTCGATTAACGTATAAGGCCAAAGATGGTGAGACGTACTTTTTGAACTTGATGGACACTCCAGGTCACGTTGACTTTGCGTATGAGGTGAGTCGTTCACTTGCTGCGTGTGAGGGATCGCTTTTGGTGGTGGATGCCAGCCAAGGTGTCGAGGCGCAAACACTCGCAAACGTATACCAAGCAATGGACAATAATCATGAGATTGTGACAATTCTCAATAAAATTGATTTGCCAGCGGCGGAGCCTGAGCGCGTGATTGCACAGATTGAAGAAGTAATAGGCATCGATGCATCAGAAGCTGTGCATATTTCCGCAAAAACGGGACTTGGTATTCAAGATGTGCTCGAAGCGATCGTAACACGTTTGCCGGCACCGAAATCAGAGTTTGGCGATGATACAAAGAATAGACCGTTAAAAGCATTGTTGGTTGACAGTTGGTATGATACGTATCTTGGTGTTATTATTCTTGTTCGCATTATGGAAGGCACATTAAAGGCTGGTCAGAAAATTCGCATGATGAATAGCGGTTCCACACATGAAGTTGATCGTGTTGGTTATTTTACGCCAAAGCAAACGATTGTGCCGGCGCTTTATCCCGGTGAAATCGGTTTTTTCACCGCCAGTATTAAGCATGTTGCTGATTGTAACGTGGGTGACACTATTACAGAAGAAAGACGTCCAACGGAGGCAGCACTAACGGGTTTCAAGCCATCTGTTCCTGTTGTGTTTTGTGGTTTGTTTCCAAGTGATGCGGCTGAATTTGAGCGTCTTCGTGATTGTCTTGCGAAACTTCATTTGAATGACGCCAGTTTCCATTTTGAGGCAGAGAGCTCAACCGCGCTTGGATATGGTTTTCGTTGTGGCTTTTTGGGACTCCTTCATCTTGAGATTATTCAAGAGCGTCTGGAACGTGAGTTTGACTTAGATCTGATTACGACTGCGCCAAGCGTTGTGTACCGGATGCACATGACAAATGGCACGATGCTTGAACTGCATAACCCAGCAGATATGCCAGATGTCGTTAAAATCGAGATGATCGAAGAGCCTTGGATTCGTGCAACCATTTTGGTGCCAGACGAGTATTTGGGGTCGATTCTAACGCTATGTACTGAACGTCGTGGCGAGCAAATCGATTTAACGTATGTCGGAAATCGTGCGATGGCGATCTATAAGTTACCACTGAACGAAGTTGTGTTTGATTTTTACGATCGTCTAAAATCAGTGAGTCGCGGTTATGCCTCGTTTGACTATCAAGTGGATGAGTATCGCGAAGGTGATTTGGTTAAGGTGAATATCCTTGTTAATGCTGAACCTGTCGATGCATTGGCGATGATTCTTCATAAAGGGCAAGCTGAAACGCGTGGTCGTATGCTCTGTGTGCGTTTGAAAGATCTTATTCCAAAGCAGCTCTTTAAAATTGCGGTGCAAGCGGCCATTGGCGGTAAAATTATTGCACGTGAGAATATTTCAGCAATGAGTAAAGACGTGACAGCAAAATGTTATGGCGGTGATATTAGTCGTAAACGTAAATTGCTCGATAAACAAAAAGCGGGTAAAAAGCGCATGCGTCAGTTTGGAAACGTCGAGATCCCGCAAAGTGCGTTTATTGCAGCGCTTAAGATGGGTGATGACTGATGACTATTCCAGCGATTCCATGTGAAGGCCATGTGCCAGAAAAAAAGAAACAAGGCTGGCTCTATCGTTTGTATCAAAAGACGCTGGATAACGCTAACTCACCAAAAGCTTTTTGGATATTTCTAGGTGTGGCGTTTGCGGAGAGTTCATTTTTTCCATTGCCGCCAGACCTGATGATGATTCCAATGGTGGTTGCCAATAAATCTCTTGCGTGGCGTTTGGCTTTTTGGGGGACTGTTGCCTCAGTGCTTGGCGGAATTCTTGGATATTTCATAGGTTCTGTTTTATATGCGACCGTTGGGCAGTGGTTGATTGAGGTTTATCATTTGCAATCTGGAGCCGAGAAGTTTCACCAAGGCTACAATGAATGGGGCTTTTGGATTATTGTTCTGAAAGGTCTGACGCCTGTGCCGTATAAAATCGTGACGATCGCGAGTGGCATGGCGAATTATCCATTTTGGTCATTTATCGCTGCATCGGTTATTGCGCGTTCATTTCGTTTCTTTTTGCTGGCTGGTCTTTTATGGAAATTCGGCGCCCTTGCTAAACAATTAATGGATCGTTATTTAGGCTGGTGTTTGATGGCATCTTTTGCTCTAATTATAGGTGGATTCATTTTAATAAAATTGATTAGCGGATGACGACTACACATTATTCTAAGAAGATTTTTGACGGCTTAACAACACCAAGAGGGATTGCCCTTGTTTTATTTGTGGTTGCATTTGCAGCCCTTCTGTTCGCACTTGCCGCCGAGCATTTCTGGCGTGTAAAGCCGTGTGTCCTGTGCATGTATCAACGCTATATAATGCTTGCTCTGATAGGTGCGGCGGTTGTTGGTTTTTTTGCTCAAGCACGTGTTTTTAGTTGGGTTTATGCACTTATTGTGGTGGCAGGGCTTTCAATTTCTGGATATCATATTGGTGTTGAGCAGCATTGGTGGAAAGGCCCTGATGCATGCAGTGCCAGCGCGCCTGTGGTCGATGCAAAGGCGTCTCAGGCCGATCAAATCAAGGCATTCCGCGCGAAGATGAATCAACAACCCACAACAATCACGCGATGTGATGAAGTCAATTGGCGCATCCTTGGTGTGTCAGCAACGATTTGGACGTTTGTGTTGTATCTAGGATTATTGGGATTCTTAGGTATGGGATGTGTTTGCAGAAAACGTTGTTACTCATAGTATTTCATGGCATTATGTTTATAATATTTTAGTTCTTACAATAAAAATAAGCACATGAAAATTACCGATTACGTATTTTATAATGAATTGACACAGCAACCTTTTGTCGAACAAATTTGGTTGTTTGGGTCACGTGCACGTGGCGACAATCAAGATCGTGCCGATATTGATATTGCGCTTTATTGCCCCACGGCAAACGCTAAGGATTGGTTGCATATCCTTGATATTATTGATGACGCTGACACATTGCTTAAAATTGATTGTTTGAGGCTTGATGAATTGAGTGAAGATTCGGCGATTAAACAATCAATTGAACGAGAAGGGATAAAACTCTATGAAAAACGATGAAATGATCCGTGTTAATCACGCGGGTGAATATGGAGCAACACGTATTTATGCGGGGCAGCTGTTTGTATTAAGGAACGATCCAACCATCAAGCATATGGAAAGCCAAGAACAAGAACACCTTGATGCATTCCAGCGCATGATCATTGAGCGCCGTGTGCGTCCATCTGTGCTGCAACCTGTTTGGTATGTCGGTGGTTTTGTTATGGGGGCATTAACGGCGGCGATGGGGCGCAACGTGGCCCATGTGTGTACGGCTGCCGTTGAAACGGTTATTGATACGCATTATAAGGCGCAAATGGATGAACTTGCATTTTCAGCCGATAACGAACTTAACGATCTCGTTGTAAAATGCCACAAAGAGGAATGTGAACATCACGATGTTGCAAACGCTGAGGCTGGCGTTGATTTAGCTGCCACATATCCCATTTTGACATCGGTGATTAAGCGTATCACTAAGACCGCAATTGAAATTGCGAAAAAAATATAGAAAAGCCAAAAAAAGGTGTTGACCTTAGGGTTACCACAGACCTTACCGTTTTAGTTAAGGGAGAGAGAACATGGCACAATGGTACATCAAAGACTTTAGTAAGTTAACCCAAGTTTCGGTGCAAACACTGTATCATTATGATAAATTTGGTTTACTTAAACCGTCTTTGCGGCATGCCAATGGCTATCGAATCTATTCTGAAATGGATTTATCGAGATTACAGCAAATCGTCGCGTTAAAATTTTTTGGTTTTGAACTTGCTCAGATTAAAAGACTACTTTCGGCTAACACCGATTCAGTAGAACATTTATCTGCACAATCTCAGCAGTTAAAAGAGAAAGCACAGTCTCTATTCGATGCAAGCCAAGTGTTAGATACGGTGATTAGTTCTGTAACGCCTCGTGAATCTTCAGAGTCCCATTTGCCATGGGAAATGATTATTAAAACGATAGAGGTATATCATATGACACAGAAGTTAGAACACGCCTGGATTGCTAAGATATTAAGCCCAGATGAATTAGTAGAGTATGCACAGTACGAGCAAGGATTGAGAAGCAGATTTACAGAATCTGAACGAAAATCTTTTGAACACAGCTGGGCTGAATTAATTGGCCAAATTGGAATAAATTTGGATAAAGATCCAGCAAGTGAGTTTGGCATTGCGATGGGTAAGAACGTTATGACACTCGTGGATACATTGTATGGACGAGAACATGCTGCCCTTCGAGCAAGCATTTGGGAAAAAGGGTATAGGCCAGGAAAAATGGAAGGTGAACATGAATTGCCACCTGAGATGGTTGATTGGATGGATAAAGCCTTTCGTGCACATAGACGTCAGCAATTATATGGCGTTTTGGATAAAGTTGGAATTGAACTACATGAGGTTGTTTTGTCTGAATGGCACGCCGTGCTAACTGATATGTATGGTGATTCAGATGAATTAAAATCGAAGATTTATCAAATAGCGCTTGATGATGATAAGGTAAGCGATATTGCGAAAACATGGATTAGAAAACTTATAAAGTAATAATAACTAATTCTTTGGGAGCACGGTTCTTCGTGCTTCCAACTTCTAAAAATCAAGATCTGCATATGTCGCTGAGGGAGTGATTCCTGGTAGCCTATCCTGTAAAAGTGCTCTGAAACTAGGGCGTGATTTAATGCGTGCGTACCAGCTTTTTGCATTTTCATGTTTATCCCATGGCACATCACCAAGATAATCAACGACTGATAAATGGGCTGCCGCTGCAAGGTCTGCCAACGAGAACTCGTCTCCAGCCAGCCAGTTACGACGATCAACGAGCCAAGCTATATATTCAAGATGATAATTAATTGCGGCCTTTGCCTGTCTGATGAGGGGAGAGTTTGGCCCTAGTGTATTCATGCTGGTAATATTTCGTTTGATTACTTTTTCAAAAATAAGAGGTAAGCTGAATTCTCCCGCGCCCTTGCCATCAAACCATGCTGAAAGTCGTCTTACTTCAGCTCTGAGTACAAGTCCATCGCCAATAAGAGGTCTGTCAGGGTAAGCATCTTCGAGATATTCACAAATTGCACTGCTGTCACATAAAACTGAGCCGTTAAGATCAATCAGCACAGGAACTTGCCCCGCAATATTTAGCTTCTGGAATTCAGGTCGTTTTTCCCAAAATTGTTCCAATTCGAGCGCGAAATCAAGTTTCTTTTCATGTAAAACCAATCGCACTTTACGCGAAAATGGACATAATGGAAAATGATACAGTGTGCGCATTTGTTGTCTAACCCCTTTTTTATCATTATAGGGAATATTATGCTGAAGTGGAATAACGGATGGCATTATGCCGATGTTTTTCTTTTTCGCTCTATACAAACATAATTGAAAATATTTCTTAGACCGGCTCTTCTTGTTCGCCAGCTATGATTTCTGCCATTATTGGTTGCACAAGAGGTTCTCTCCAGCCAGACACCAATGGATGTGTCTCGCACGGCGTCAGAATATAATCATCAATCATTGCCGATGGTGCCAAATAATGCATTGGGATTACCAAACGATTGGCTTCGGCATTAAGACGTGTTTTTGCATCAAAAAGTTGTCTCTGTTGCGTGCTACTAAACAGAATGCCAAGGCCATGGCGTAGATGTGTACGTAGTTGTCGAAAGTTAGTGATTGCATTAAAAGCTGTCAGGCTTGCATTTTGTGCATTGCTAAAAGCAGTGTGAAATTCTGGTGTGACTTTCTCAAGCGATGGTAGAGGGGGAAGTGATAATAAGGTAATGTATTCTTCGCATTCAAGATCTTGTGCGGCCTCTTTTTGATCGCGTACATAGAGTGCCATTTGCTGACATAATTGGATCAAGTCAGTATCGTTTATGACGCGTGTTCGATTGTAGTTTGCTTTTTGCGCGAGCTGTTCCCTAAGGGCAGCAAATTCTTGACAAAAGAACAACTCATTTTCATTTTTGAAGTGTGATCGTAATTTAACCCAGGCGTGTTTCGGATTTGTCACGAGTCTCGAGGGCTGTTCAAGTGATTCGCAAAATTCAGTTATCCATGTGCGGCGTTCAAGCGATTCAAGTTGCTCAAGCACAATAGGATAAAGTTCAATCAAATAATGTGCATCCATGGCGGCATACGAAATTTGTGCAGGGCGAAGAGGGCGCAGTTCCCAATTGCTGTGTTGCTCTGACTTGTTTGGCGATTCATAGAGGAGTTGCTCGACCAAATCACCCAGGCCGATGCTATGCCCAAACCCCATAAATGCCGCCGCTATTTGCAAGTCAAATAGGGGAGAAGGCAGTGTTTGAAAAAGCCTTAAAAATCCTTCTAAATCCTGACGTGCTGAATGAAAAACTTTCACGATGGATGTGTCGGTCAAAAGCGATAATAACGGCGACCAATCAGTTATAGCTTTGCAGTCAATAACCAAAATTGGCTCGCCAGGGATGCCAATTTGAATGAGTTCAAGGCGCGGCCAATACGTTGTGCGGCGCGTGAATTCAGTATCTATTGCGAGAAACGTTGGTGTTTTGGCCTGCAATCTAGCAATGGCCATTTTTAGCGCGTCGTTGCGCTGTATTAACTGTAAGGAGATTTGCGTCACGAAATGAAAAATATATAAATTAGTATTGGATAGATTGTACTGTAGTGGATTTTAATGAGATTTGCTAATGCTTTTATGTGGCAGGCGAGTTTAGCTGGCGATCAGCGCATTCACTACATGGCTTACTTTGCTACCGTTAGAGCCTTTTGCAAATACAAGGTCACCTGTTTGAAGCGCGGCCGTTACGTGTGTGATAAGTGCATCTGATGTATCTGTGTAGGCTCCGCGTATTGATTCAGGAAGAACACTATATAAATACTGCATTGCTTCACAGCAACAAAACACCAAATCGATATCAGCATCAACAATTGCACTCAGCAAGTCACGGTGATACATAGCAGAGTCTGCCCCAAGTTCTCGCATTTCACCAAGAACGGCGATGCGGCGACCCGTTTTTTCTATCGCTTTTAACGCGTGTAATCCAGCGCGCATGGATGCTGGATTTGCGTTATATGCATCATCAATCAACTTAATTGAAATACCATTGGTTAGCGTGAGTGCATGCGTTACGCCTCTGCCTGCTGGCAAGGTAAATGTTTCGAGAGTTTTTGCTGCTTTTGCATTATCAATGCCCAATAGATGACATGCCTCTAATGCTAAAATGCTATTTCCGACGTGGTGCATGCCCGAAAATGGCAATGTGTAGTGTACAGGTGTGCCGTCAATTTTTGTGTCGATGTGCGTGGTGCCAGTTAGGACATTGGCTTTAATTGATTCTATATCAAACAACGTGTGTTTGTGATTTTTAGATTGATCTTTAAGCAGTTGGTCACACGAACCACCACCATAAATCAGTGTAGTGCCACCTGGTTTGAGTGCTTTTATAAGCATGCTTTTCTCAACAGCGATGGCTTCGATCGTTCCCATATGTCCGATATGTGCTTCGACAATTTTTGTGATAATGGCTATGTCAGGTGCAATCATATGCGCAAGTGGTTCAATCTCGCCTGGATTGTTCATGCCCACTTCAAAAACGCCGAATTCAGTGTCTGACCTAAGTTCGAGCAGACTTAACGGAACGCCCCAGCAATTGTTGTAGCTGGCTTTTGAAATAACCGTTTTGCCAAAATTCGTTAACATATGCCCGAGCATTTCTTTTGTGGTTGTTTTGCCAACACTGCCCGTTACAGCAATCACTTTTGCGCGTGAAAGGCTGCGGTTATAAATACCAAGTTGCTGCAGAGCCACCAGCGTGTTAGGCACAGAAATGCAAATGCCCTTTACGGTGGAGATATCAAATGTCACTGCAACGATTGCAGCTGCAGCACCTTTAGCAAAGGCATCCGACACAAAGTTATGTCCATCGCGCTCGCCTACCATGGGGATGTATAGATCACCAGGTTTTAGCGTGCGTGTATCGATGGAGACACCAAAAATAGGCGCATCAATCGCGAGCGAAGGTAAACCCATCGCCGAGACTAATTCGTTTAAGTGCCAATGTGGTTCGCGATGTATCGTCATGGTGCATACTTCTTTAAATATGATGTTTTATAAGCTCTTTAAAATTTCTTCACGATCATCAAATGGAAATGTCGTATTGCCAATTATTTGCCCTTGTTCGTGCCCTTTACCAGCGATTAATACCACGTCACCTGGCTCTGCTTTGTTCATTACGTACGCGATTGCATCTCGACGGTTTGCAATTTCGATGCCGCTAGGACATGCGCTTAAAATTTCTGCTCTGACATGGCCAGGTTCTTCAAACCGAGGGTTATCATCAGTCACAATGCATGCATCGGCAAGTGACGCTGCAATTTTACCCATAATTGGGCGCTTTCCTGCATCACGGTTACCGCCGCATCCAAAAACAACCCATAATTTCCCCGTTGCAAAGGGACGAAGGTTCGTCAGTGCTTTTTCTAATGCATCTGGCGTATGGGCAAAATCAACATAATAATGCGCATTATTTTTAGTTGCAACACGTTCTAACCGGCCTGTGGCGCATGTAAGCGTAGGAAAAGTCGGCAAACAATCGTGAATGGTGAGCCCTGATGCCAACACAAGTCCTAAGGCTGCCAGAATATTCTCAATCTGAAAGTCACCACTGATATTGATGCGCACATTCGTAAATGTCTCGCCATATACCACCAAGTCAAATACTTGCGCTTGCCCTTCAATGCGGCAATTCTTGGCTGATAATGTGGCATCACTTAAACGGGAAAAACTAATCACTTTTTGATTGCGCTTTAGGCATAGCTCAGCAAGTGCATCATAGTACGGCGAGTCTTTGTTGATTACAGCCGTCATGCCCTCACCTAATACTTCGGTAAAAAGACGTGTCTTTGCGTGAAAATAATCGTTCATTGTTTGGTGATAATCGAGATGATCTTGCGTTAAATTGGTGAATGCGGCCGCCTTTAGTGAAACTCCATGCACACGATATTGATCAAGGCCGTGACTGGATGCCTCGAAAGCCAAATAATTAATTCCATTTTGCGTCAAGCGTTGCATGAGTTGATGAAGTCGAATTGAATCGAGTGTTGTCAGCGATGCACCCTTCATTATAGGTGCAAATTCATTGAGCACGTTCTCATCAATCGTTGATGAGAGGGTAAGTCCAAGTGTTCCTACACTTGCGCATGCACGGGCAGCGCCTTCCCAAAATTGTCGTACATAGTGAACAGTTGAACTTTTACCATTGGTGCCTGTTACGGCAACGCTTTGTTCTGGCATGCCATGGTAGAAAATAGCAGCAAGTTTTGCCAATGCCAAACGTGGATTGAAATGTGGAACAACGAGCACATCATGTTCTTGAAAGAGTGGGTGATCGGCTAGCTCGGATTCAACAATAACAACGCGGCATCCTTTGCTGATGACGTCTTCGAGATAATCAATGGCCATGGGGCAGGGAGTCGATACAAATATATCGAATGGCTCAACACTGCGTGAATCTGCGCGAACAGCTTGAATGACGCGCTGACCAAACGGTGATGGCAGCGGAGCCTCGATAAGACCGGCTTGTTGGAGGAGGGCATTGAGTTGCATGAATCTATCTTTTACGAAGCAATGGTTTTGTTGCATTATAGATGAATTTCGTTTTTTTCATAAGAGACAAAAAATATCATTTCTTCTTGATGTTTTAAAAACTCAATGTATTACTGTCCACACACTTAACGGCGTATCAACTTCGCAATGCAAAAGCTGCCTTTAACAACTCCTTTGTGTACAGTTCCTTAGGGTGCTCAAACAACTCATTAACGGCACCTTCCTCTACAATCTGTCCATTACGCATGACCAAAATTCGATGGCTCATGGCGCGAACGACTTTTAAATCGTGACTGATGAACAGATAGCTAAATCCATGCTTTGTTTGTAAGTTACGCAGTAAGTCGATTACTTCTGCCTGGATCGAACGATCAAGTGCTGATGTTGGTTCGTCTAGCACGAGAATGCGTGGTTTTAAAATCAACGCGCGTGCAATGGCAATACGTTGACGTTGTCCACCAGAAAACTCATGTGGAAAGCGATGGCGCATATCTGGACTAAGGCCGACTTCTATTAGAATATTGGCAACAAGACGATCACGTTCATGTTCTTTTAAATTTGGCTGGTGTACAACTAAGCCTTCAGAAATTAATTGATCAACAGAGAATCTCGGATTAAGCGCACTAAAGGGATCTTGAAAAATAATTTGAAAGCTTGAACGTAATGGGCGTAAATCCTTTATGATGGCGCCATCAATGCGTTTCCCTTCAAGGCGAATCTCTCCGCGACTGCTGATGAGACGGAGCAAAGCATACGCAAGAGTGCTTTTCCCAGATCCGCTTTCCCCTACGATTCCGATCGTTTCGCCTTGACGAAGGCTTAAACTGACTTTATTTACGGCAATAAAATTGGCTTCTTGCTTGAATTGAAGCATGCGGGTTAGTAACGAGGCAGGTTTGTCGAATGCAACGGTTAGGTTGTGTGCAGCAAGGACTTCTGTTGATTCTTCTGGTACTGGGGTCGGAGAACCGCTTGGTTCGCTCTCGATTAAATGTTTCGTGTATGGATGTTGTGGATTTTGAATAACCTGCTGTGTCGTGCCCTGTTCAACAACGTTTCCATCTTTCATGACGACCATCCGGTCAGCCATTTTGCTGACCACACCCAAGTCGTGCGTAATTAAAAGAATTCCCATTTTGAATCGATTTTGAATTGATTTAATGAGATCTAAGATTGTGGTTTGCAGGGTAACATCAAGGGCCGTTGTGGGTTCATCTGCAATTAAAATATCTGGCTCACAGGCCAGAGCCATGGCGATCATCACGCGCTGGCGTTGACCGCCTGATAATTGGTGTGGATAGGCATTCAAACGATCCTCGGCATCGTCAAACCCCACAAGGTGCAGTAAGTCAATAACGCGTGGCCTTGCCGTTTTTTTGTTCATTCCCAAGTGTAAAATGAGCGGCTCGGAAATTTGTTGAAAAATAGTATGCAGTGGATTGAGCGCGGTCATCGGTTCTTGGAAAATCATGCCAATACGACGTCCACGGAAGGGAATCAAGTCTGATTCAGGCAAGTTCAGCAATTCGGTGCCATCTAGTTTGATTGACCCACGTGGGTGAAACGCAGTTGGGTATGGAAGTAGCCCTAAAATAGATAACGCGGTTACTGATTTGCCTGATCCGCTTTCGCCAACGAGTGCAACCGTTTCGCCTTTATTTAAGGTGAATGATACATCACGTACGACAAGTTTCCCGGCTGCATTTTTATTAAGGGCGTCTTTAAAACCGACGCATAGGTTATTGATTTGGAGCATTCATTGTCTATTCATTAAGGGTGTTGTATAACACTTCAATTATAAATTGATTATGGCAGAAACTTTCGAAATCTCCGCTGCTCAAGTACTTCAGTACATTCCGCTGCTCGATTCTTAGGTTCTTTATACTCAAATTATCCTTGAAACGCTATAGATCGCTGTCTATTTTGCGATTCTAGCATAAACCCTTTTTAAAACGAATATAACTTTATCAAGATCATTTCCGAATCTGCAATGCAATAGACCTATTTTTTTGTTTATACAATCGAAGACGCTTGCAAACATAATTTTATCTGCTTATACACCGTATTCACAGGCAATTGATCAAGTGATAAATGCCCTAATTCGTGTATGGATAATGGATGAAAATGTTGCGTGTTAGGTACAAATTCCGTTGATGGCGTCGGGCCATAAAGCACAATTAAAGGCAATTCTTTTGCCGTTGCCATTAAATGTGCACCGCCCGCATCATTTGCAACGCCGACGTGCAAGCGCCTGGCAACAGCAAGTGTGACGTATACTGAACGGTCTGCTGTGGCCTGTAATGGGAAAAGAGCGTTCGGAACAGCATCCCGAATTATAGGATGCCATTCGAGTTCTTGTGGACCGATCAGATAAGCTGGTATAAAACCATTTTGTAATAATTTTTGACCAAGTGCGATATACGATGCAAGTGGCCAACATTTGTTACGTCCCCCTGATCCCGGCGCTAGCCCGATGGTTGGGCGGGTGTCTTCTGGAATGAGTGTCTCTGCTAACGCCCTATATTCAGCAGGCACGTTGATCGGTGAATGATCAGGTTCGATGTCGCGTTCCAATAAGTTTGATAAAAGCCACATTAGATCGCCGAGCACGTGCGGCGGGCGATTTGGAATAGACCATCTTTGCTTAATATCTGATAAGGCAAAATTCTTAAATCGTGAATAAAAGGTGCCATGTGGAATGCGATAGGCTGCAAGTGTGCGATTCCAGCGGAGTTCAGGGTTTATGATTAAATCGAATTGTTTCTGGACAGGTCTTATGATGGGACGCACGATATGCGAGAGTGATGACCCAAGACGTGTGTGTGTAATCACTGAATCTATGCTCGAGCTGGCAATGTCTTTTAGCACGTTTGCATAAACGCATCCATTGCGCGTTAACCAGGTGATATGTGACGCTGGAAATTCTCTTCGTAAAGCACGAATGAATGGTAATTTTACGAGTCCGTCACCAATTAATTCGCCATTGGAAATCACAAGAATAGTAGGGTAGAGAAGGGGCATAATTAAATTGATTCACATCCTGTTTAGACGAAATATACGTCTGAAATAAACACATTTACATATTTAATAATATATTTTATATTGCTAACATACTCTTTGCTGTGTAACAACTTTTATGTTATTGTACACCATCAAGAATAGGAGTCACCCATGCAACCCCACAATGCTGCCGCCATCGTATCGCTATTTCAAGGTGATGGTCAAACTGATAAAACAAATGGGCTCATGCAAAGTGCAGGCGGCACAGAAACTGTCCCTTATAATATAGAGGCAGAGCAAGCGCTTTTGGGTGCGCTTATTTTGAATAATGGCACGTTTGAACATATTGCCGATTTTCTGCGCGCAGATCATTTTTCACAAAAAGTACATGGGCTTATTTTTGGGGCTATTTCCCATTCGTTAGAACGTGGACGCCTGGCAGACCCTATTACGTTAAAAGATGTATTGAACAACGATGCTGAATTTATTGAGCTTGGTGGATACCAGTATCTGGTTGATTTGTCAGATTCTGTCTATTCACTGGTGAGCGTTGCTGACTATGGACGCTTAATTTACGATATGTATATGCGCCGTCAGCTCATTGCCATTGGGCATGAAACGATTATTGATGCACGTTTATTAGACGGAGAACGTGTTGCAACAAATGTGATTGAAGATGCTGAGCGCCGCTTGTATAACTTGGCAACCCTTGGTAATTCGACGAATGGAGCTGTTTCTTTTGGTCATGCACTCGCGCAAGCGATTACAACAGCCGAAGGTGCTTTTAAACGTGATAGCCATGTTGTGGGGGTTACCTCTGGTTTTACGGATATGGACAAATGGCTTGGCGGTTTGCATCCATCTGACTTACTTATTCTAGCTGGACGTCCATCCATGGGAAAAACGGCACTTGCTACGAACATCGCTTTTAATGCAGCAAAATGTTACGCCGAAAAGAATAATGATGGCGCGCCCGTGCTATTTTTCTCACTCGAGATGTCATCAGAGCAATTAGCAAATCGTATTTTATCGAGTGAATCAGGCGTATCGTCAGATCTGATACGTAGAGGTGCCATTCGTGCCGATGATTTTCCGCGTTTAGTTGATGTGAGCCGTCGTTTGGGTGAAGTGCCTTTGTTTATTGATGATACACCAGCGTTAACCGTTACAGCTGTTCGAAATCGTGCGCGTCGATTGCAACGTCAACATGGTATTGGTATGATTGTGATCGATTATTTGCAGTTATTGTCCGGTAGTAGCAAAAGCAATGAAGGTAATCGTGTGCAGGAAATTTCAGAAATCACACGATCATTAAAAGCGCTCGCTAAGGAATTAAACATACCCGTTTTGGCATTGTCACAGTTATCACGTGCGGTTGAACAACGTGACGATAAGCGTCCACAATTATCCGATTTACGTGAATCGGGTTCGATCGAGCAAGACTCGGACGTCGTTATGTTTGTGTATCGTGAAGAGTATTATGAATCACGTAAGGAGCCAACGCCAGGCACGCCGAAGCACGAAGAATGGTGTACAAATATGGCTAATGTTCATAACAAGGCTGAGGTCATCATTGCAAAACAACGTCATGGTCCTATTGGTACTGTGCGTTTGTTCTTTGATGGTTCCTTGACAAAATTTGGGAATTTAGCGAAAGAAGAGCAAACAGATTTGCCTGAGTATTAGAAACGCAATTAAGATTTCTTT
The DNA here is from genome assembly GCA_040389165.1 of Pseudomonadota bacterium. Classification (GTDB taxonomy): domain Bacteria; phylum Pseudomonadota; class Alphaproteobacteria; order Paracaedibacterales; family CAIOTO01; genus CAIOTO01. The sequence continues at coordinate 17,048 of JAZKAK010000040.1, read as the reverse complement.
CTAAAAGCGCTTGCTAACAATCGCCCACTCAAAAACAATCCAAACCCAACAACGACACTGGCTGGTCCAACCGGCCAGTCCATATGAAATCCAAGACTAATACCACCAATAAGCATAAGAAGTGCTATAAAGATGGCGCGTTTGATCATTCCTTCGGGTGATCGTGAAAACTGCGCGGCAGATGCACCAGGTAACAACATCAATCCCGGAACAAGTAATGCACCGACGATTGGTAGTGTAGCTGCTACCACGCACGACAACATCAGCAAAAATACGAATGTCGTGTGATGCGGGGAGATTCCTTCAACAGACGCCCAGTCGGGATCAAGTGTAATTAGAATCAGCTTTCGCCAAAATATATATAGAAATGCCATTACAACTAGGGTTATTCCGATTAAAATAGTTATGTCAGTTGTATTGAGCAAAAGTAAATCACCGAATAGAAACTGTTCGACGCTCGCCCCGCCTTTTGCTCCACCGCGTGGTAGGGATCGTATGACAATAAATGCGATGGCCATTAGCGTATACGATAAAAGCCCAAGCCACGCATCTGACGGTAGTTTGAATACAAGGGGACCGTATGCAAGCAATGCAGAAAGAATGGCACATATTAATAATATACCCCATAACGGTGCAGCGCCCCAGATCAGGCTAACTGCAACACCAAGCATTGCACTGTGTGCCATCGCATCGCCAAAAAAGGCTTGGCGTCGCCATAAGAGAAAGCATCCAAGTGGTGCAAGGCTAAACGATAAGCAAACAGCGGCAACTAATGAAAGTAAAATAAAATGGTCAAACATGATTGTGCTCACAATTTGAGTGATCCGCGTTATCATGCGTATGATCGTGGTGGTGGGTATACGGTAAAAAACCACCAAAAAGCCGCTGTACAATGGGATCTTGACGCACATGGTCGGGATGTCCCAGGCAGCAAATATGCTTATTAAGACAAATAACTGTATCACTTGCATCCCAGACTAGATGCAAGTCATGTGAAACATGAACAACGGCGCAGCCAAGTGTATGTCTGATATGATGCAGCATGCGGTAGAATTCTGTTTGTCCTGCGAGGTCAAGTCCTTGTACGGGCTCGTCTAGAACCAATAAGTCAGGTGACTGTAACAGCGCACGTGCTAATAAAACGCGTTGCCACTCGCCGCCTGATAAGGTGTGGACGCTTTGTTTGAGTGTGTAGCAAGCATTGACTTGCTCAAGAACGCTCATAATCTGTATGCGAGCGTTATTTGTTGTTTGAGATAACGATAAAAAATGTTCCACTGTCAGCGGTAAGCTTGCGTTCAAGCTAAGTTTTTGTGGCATGTAACCAAGTTTGATTCCTTTTTTACGCAAAACAATACCTATTGAGGGTGAGATTAATCCCAATATCAAGCGTAGCAATGTGCTTTTTCCTGCACCATTAGGACCTATAATTGTTGTGATGGTTTTATGAGCGATATCAAAAGACACATCATCAATTAGGCATTGTTGTGTGGTTGGGGATTGGTATGTAACCTGTGACAATGTGATAAGGCTCAAAACTTACTCTCATGTGGGTAAGTTCCCCAAACGGCTTGACGTGGTAACCAGCCTTTGAATGTTTGGTTTTTGGTTGCTTCTGTTGTTGATTTTATGTCAACTTTGCACCATTTTGCCTGACATTCAAGAATAATACCAACCACTGTGGCTTCAATAAAGGCAATTGTTTTTGAATTTTCATCAGGTTTATTTTTTAATTCTTGCGTTTTTCCGAGTGTCCAAAATGATCGTTTTCCGCTCAACAAGCTTTTATGAATCCATCCTTCTGTGCCTTGCCAGTCACGAATTTGTCTCCAGGTGTCAAATTCGGCGATGATTTCAACAGGCATGCCTTTACGAAGTAAGAGCCAATTTATAGGATAGTTGGGGCCAGGTCCTACGTGTAGGTTCGCTTTTATTGCACGTAATGTCGCAAAGCGTGGCAAGGGAAGCTGTGTCGTTGCTGGTTGCGCACACAAGCCTGCCACGAAAATGATTAACATAATAGAAATTGATAAAATTCGATTGTTCATAAAATTGCGCGTACAAAATTTTCTATTAGTTTAATTATGTGGTAATTTTATTAGTATATCTAGTGCGAATTTTGCACTTGGATACAACTCTATCCGTTGTAAATATGTGAAGCTGTGGGGTTATACACCTGTTGAGCCAAATCTGCCTACACCACGTTCTGTTTCTGTTAATGCTTCAACTTCACATAACGTAGCCGTTGTGTACGGGGCAATAATCATTTGTGCAAAACGCATACCTGGAGTAATAACAAATGCTTCATCGCCAGTATTCATGATGAGCACAAAGAGTTCACCACGATAGTCCGAGTCAATTGTTGCTGGAGAATTAAGCACAAAGAGGCCATGCTTGAGGGCGAGGCCTGACCGCGAACGAATTTGTGCTTCATATCCTTGTGGTAATTGAATGGCAAAACCTGTTGGAATCAGGGCACGTTTACCGGAACCGATAATAAGATCAGTTTGAATGGCTGCTTGCAAATCAAGCCCGGCGCTACCTTCAGTTGCATACGATGGCAATGGTAAATCAGCAGCGTGTGGCAAACGTTGTATATTTAAGTTCATACTGTGATCTCACTTTTTACACTAATATTTTTTTTAGGATGTGTAATCATTGGTTCATCATGATCGCTATCAACAGTTTGTGTTGCTGTTTCGATGGCAGTTAAGAATTTACGATAGCTATCTTGCTTAAAGAATGCTGGCATTTCATCACCAAAACCTTTTGCAAATGTATTTTCAAAGAATGAATCATTTGTACTGTGACGTGGTCGCGATTGGTTTGAGCTACGATCGACGTGTGTCGGTTCTGTTCGCGTTGCATTCCGATCATTCATGTTTGATTTTTGACGATTACGTTGATTCTGTTGTGCATTCTTTGGAGGAGAATTCTTTAAAATTACATCGATAAAGTCAGAAGCAATAGCTTCACTTGGTGCATTTATTGACGTTATCTCAACAGGTGCTGTTGTTTCTGATGCTGTTGCTGCTTTGCGTGGCGCACGAAGTGGACGGCGCTTGCGAGAATCAGGCAATACCGACGCTATATTTACATCAACATCTTGTTCTACATTAAAATCCATCTCAGGTTTTTTTGTTTTATGGGGTACTTTTTTAACTGGAGGTGGAGCATTAAGAATTTCATCAGGGAGAACATCTTCACGAATATCTTGCTGCGTAAGCGCTTCAATGGCTTTCCACTGTTTTTGATCACGTTTTTCAACAAGCGTAAATGCAAAGCCTGATTTGCCAGCACGTCCCGTCCGACCGATACGGTGAATATAATCTTCTGCATTGACTGGTACATCAAAGTTGATGACAAGGCCAAGATCTTCAACATCAAGGCCGCGTGCTGCAATATCACTTGCGACAAGAATATGTATTTCACCACTTTTAAAACGTTCGACCGTTTGATTACGAGTAGATTGTTGTAAGTCACCATGCAAACTATCTGCGGCAAATTTATGACGTCTGAGCGATGAAACAAGTGTCGTAACTTGGGTCTTTCGATTGCAAAAAATTATGGTTGGGATTTTCAACTCATTTTGCATGCCATGTTTTTTGATGAGGTAGCGTGTGATACCGCGTTTTTGTTTGTCTGCAGCCATCACAAAATATTGTTCAATCGATGCAACCGTACTGCCTGCGCGTGATATGTTGACGATTTTAGGTGCGAGCATGAATTGATGCGTCATCTTTCTAATTTCATCATCAAAGGTAGCACTGAAAAGCATTGTTTGGCGGGATAACGGTATTTTTTCCATAATACGCTTAACATCAGGCAAAAAGCCCATATCAAGCATACGGTCGGCCTCGTCAATGACCACATAACGAATGCCAAATAACATTAGTTTTTCGCGTTCACATAGATCGAGCAGGCGACCTGGGGTTGCAATAAGTACATCAGGGTTCGTTCTAAGGACGCGTTCTTGTTGTGTCATGGACTCGCCGCCGACTAATAATGCTGCCTTTAAAGAGCCATCTGAAAAACGCGTGAACTGTTCAAATACTTGCAAAGCAAGTTCGCGTGTTGGTTCCATGATGATGGCGCGTGGCATACGCGCTTTTAGAGGGATCTCATTCAAGATATGTAGCAATGGTAGTAAAAATGAGGCTGTTTTTCCGCTGCCTGTCTGTGCTGATGCAATGACATCTTGTCCTTGCAATACAAGCGGAATTGCTTCCTCTTGGATAGGTGTCGGTGTATTAAAACCTAAGGTCGCTAATTGTTGGCACAAACGTTCGTTTAAACCCAAATATTCAAATGAGAGTGGTTTCAAATTGTAGGGTCCTTAAATTCTGTTTTTATAAAGATTTATGTGTAAATGCGTAAAATTAGGTTTTATATGTTTAAGAATATAATTAACCATTTTGTTAAAAAGAGTTGATTATGTGTAAAACATGATCCCAATGTCCAGGTACTTTTACTTTACGCCAAATATGACGGATAATAAATGAATCGTCAATATAAAATGTTGATCGTTCTATACCAAAATAAATTTTTCCATACATTGACTTTTGTTTCCAGACGCCAAATGCTTCACAAAATTCACCAGATGGATCACTTAATAATGGGAAGTTCAAGCCAAATTTTTCTGAGAATCGTTGATGGGACGTGTAGCTATCTTTTGAAATGCCAAAAACTACGCAGTTTTGGCGCTTGAATTCAGCCATGAGGTCACGCAAATCACATGCCTGAGCTGTGCAACCTGACGTGTTATCTTTAGGATAAAAATAAAGCACAATTGGCTGTCCTTTGTAAGCATCCAATAAGAATTCTGTACCATCCGCGTTATGTAAAAGGTGAAAGGGTGGTGTTTGATTCAATAATTCATCTATATCCATATTAAACTCATGATTAAAAAGAGGGGAAGTAATATTATTAATGACCAAGCCATATATCCTAAAAAGCTGGGCATGCTGATGCCATGTTGTTTGGCAATGCTGCGTACCATGAAATTCGGCGCATTACCGATATAGGTTAGCGCACCCATGAAGACGGCACCAAGTGAAATTGCCACAAGGATAGGCGAATGTGTGGTTGTAAGTTCAACTGCGTTTCCACCAGCAAGTTCGAAAAACACAACATACGTAGGTGCGTTATCAAGGAAAGATGAAAAGAGCCCAGTTAGCCAAAAATAGTACGGTGCTGGATCTGCTGTTGCCATGATAGCTAATAGTGGCGCAAATGGACCATTCTTTCCTGAGGCTAACATTTGACTGACAGGTGCGAGCGTTATGAAAATGCATAAAAACACGCGTGCAATTTCAGATACTGGGTGAAAGTTAAAGTGTTGCTTTTTGTGAATATGATGAGGTGTTATACAATATGATAAAAGCCCTATGCCAAGAAAAAGAAGAACTGAAATGCAATCAGGGAGCGTAATATATACCCCAAAGATTTCAGTAATTTGGATTGCAGGTAAGCTAGGTGCAGCTACAACTGTAATGATGATAAGGAGGAGAAGTGCAATATTTCGTTTTCCTTCAATGCTCATTTTAAAAGGTATATCTGCAGAATGAGAAGCTTCGTGTTTGAAGAAATACGTATCAACACCCCAATACACGGTGATTAACGCAACAAAAACAAATAAGAATGGTTGCCACAAATGTGTCAATGGCCAGAAGAATGGAACTTTCATAAGGTACCCAAGAAATAATGGCGGATCACCAAGTGGCGTTAAGCATCCAGCAATGTTTGACACAATAAATATGAAAAAAACGACAGTATGTATAATGTAGGTACGATCTTTATTAAAGTGCAGTAGCGGCCTGATGAATAAAATTGATGCACCTGTAGTTCCGACAAAACTTGCCATAAATGATGCTGTGGCTAAAAGGAAGACATTTTTAAAAGGTGTGCCACGTGAGTGCAGATGTATGTGTACGCCGCCTGTAATGGTGAATAAAGCAAAAATGAGTGCGACAAATGGTATGTATTCATCCCATAGCGTCTCGAAAATAATATGCGCGGCACCGTATGTTTCAGTGGAGTTTGTGCCTGTAGACTTTATGATGGCTGCAACGCTTAATACCCCCCAGAAACCAAGAATATAATTTTCAAACCGATGCCAGAATGCAGGTACAAGCAGCGGCAAAAGAGATAAGCTGAGCAGCGCGCCGACAAAGGGGGTAGCTTGCCAAAAAGAGGACATAGTTGAATGCCAGATTGCGAACGATGAAGATTAGTGTAACTGGGTTTTAAGATGGCAGCAATGGGGTTTAATTACTTTCCTTGATACGGAGAGTTGCTTGAATGCGCTAGAGATGGCTTTAAAGAGCGGCTATGTGCCGCGTATTATCAACTCAGATCAGGGCTGTCAGTTTACCAGTCATGATTGGACCTATTCACTTAGCCTGCTTGGGATCAAGATTAGCATGGATGGAAAAGGCCCCTGTTTAGACAACATTCCGATCGAACGTTTTTGGCGGACATTAAAATATGAAGAGGTTTATTTAAAGACCTACGATTCGGTTGCCGAAGAAAGACAATCATTGGCTACGTATATTCATTGGTATAACCATGAACGACGTCATAGTTCTCTTGGTAAAAACCGACCACATGAAGTGATGACTGGAGGAAAAATGGCATCAAAAGAAGCATTTTTAACTGTTGATAAAGATGTGGAAAACTCAAGTGAGTTTACACACAATTTTATCAACGCAACCACCACAAAAAAGAAGTTTAAACATTCTAAAAATGAAAGGAAGCTCTCCTTAAAATTAGCTGCTTAGTGGTCTAGACAAAGGGGGTCGGTTTACTATTTAAAGATTTTAATATCATTCATTTTGAAGAAGTTAAAAAAGAGAGTAAAGAAAACGGTCAGTCTGAGCATTTTTATATAATTTTCGCACAGAAAAAATAATAATTTTGTCAGTGCGCGGGAAAATTTCATAATTAATATAAGCCGCCATAGTAGTAAAAACACACTTGCCAAATGCGGTTTTTTAAGCCTTAATAATGAGTGTGAAAATTTATTGAAATCATAAAATTCCATGACGCATCTGGCTCTCGCATCAATTTCCACCGCTTCAAGCGCCACTTTTGATACATATTTTTCTTTGTACACTGAATCTATTACAAATCCTGAAGCATTCTGGTTTGCACAAGGGAAACGCCTTGATTGGTCTAAGCCCTATACAATTGCAAAAAACACATCTTTTTTGCCTAATAATATCAGCATAAAATGGTTTGAAGATGGCGAGCTGAACGCTTGCTATAACTGCGTTGATCGGCATGTCGCAACTAAGGGCGATAAAACGGCTATTATATACGAGGGGGATGAACCTTCCAATCACGGAACGTTAACGTTTAGCCAGCTGCAAATTGAAGTTTCTAGATGTGCTAATGCATTGAAGATGCTTGGTGTAACAAAAGGTGATCGCGTTATTATCTACCTGCCTATGATTCCTGAAGCTGCTATTTCAATGTTAGCCTGCGCGCGCATCGGGGCTGTTCATTGTGTTGTTTTCGGTGGATTCTCATCTGAATCATTAGATTCCCGTATTATGGATTGCACACCTAGGCTTATTATTACAACAGATGTTAGTTATCGTGGTGGTAAGGAAATTTCATTTAAAACAAACATTGATAAAGCTTTAGCTCATGCAGGAGTTCATTCTGTTGATAAAGTACTGGTAATAGCGGGCGATGCATGGATGGCTTCATCTGATCGAGATGTCGATTATAACGCTCTTGTTAATTCGCAAAGCGAAATATGCCCATACGAGTCTATGAATGCCGAAGATCCTCTTTTTATTTTGTACACCTCAGGCTCAACAGGTAAACCAAAAGGGCTTGTACACACAACGGGTGGTTATTTAGTGTATGCAGCTATTACGCATGAGTACGTTTTTGATGTGCAAGAAAATGATGTTTTCTGGTGCACTGCCGATGTGGGGTGGATTACGGGACATTCGTATGTTGTTTATGGACCACTTTGTAACGGCACAACAACGCTTATGTTCGAAGGTGTCCCTAACTATCCCGATGCGAGTCGTTTCTGGCAAATTATTGATCGTTATAATGTTTCACTTTTTTATACAGCGCCAACTGCGCTTCGTACGTTAAAAAGTGCGGGTGATGAATACCTTGCAACAACTTCACGTGCGACGCTACGGGTACTTGGTACGGTAGGTGAGCCTATCGATCCAACTACATGGCAATGGTACTTTGATAAAGTAGGAAATAAAAAGGCTTATGTTACCGATACGTGGTGGCAAACAGAAACAGGTGGGCATATGATCGCACCGATGGCACGTTATACTATTGAGAACAAACCCGGCTCTGTGGCCTTGCCTTTTTTTGGCGTGCAACCTGCGCTCTTGAATAATGATGGTACCGTAATTAACGGCGTTGGACGCGGTAATTTATGTATAGCGGATTCTTGGCCAGGCCAAGCACGAACGATGTATAATGCGCATAAGCAATTCGAGCAAATTTATTTCTCTCCATTTGATGGATATTATATAACTGGTGATGGTGCCGAACGAGATGCGAACGGTTATTATTGGATTACTGGGCGCGTTGATGATGTGTTGAACGTGTCGGGACACCGCTTGGGCACAAATGAGCTGGAGTCAGCCTTGTCTAAACATGAAAAAGTTGCCGAAGCTGCAGTTGTAGGGTATCCCCATCCTATAAAAGGGCAGGGGATTTACGCTTTTATTGCGCCATATAACAAAAAAGATGCCGGAGATGCATTAAAAAAAGAATTAATAGCACACATGCGTAAGATCATTGGTCCAATTGCGATGCTCGATGTTATCCAATGGACAGATGTTTTACCCAAAACGCGATCGGGTAAAGTTATGCGCCGTATCTTGCGTAAAATTGCAGAAGGTGACGTAGATGCATTGGGTGATGTCAGCGCACTTGCCGATGAAAGCATTATTGAGCGCCTTGTGATTGGGCGTTCTCAAAATAAAGTTTAGAGCCGCTTGTCGTATCTGTAATACTTTGTAACAAACCACACATTGAGGTTTGTGCATCCATCTCGTATTCTTATCATAAGAGATTTTTTCTGTTTTAAGTTATGCGCACGCAAGTAAATACTGTCAGCAACATCCAGCCAGCCGTCTTTTCGATGCCGGTAATGGCTGTTAATCAAGCGCTCTTTGTTCAAGCAACACTTGCGCATGAGGTTACATTTGATGGGGTCGGTATTCATTCAGGTTTGCCTGTTAGCATGACAATCCGCCCTGCTGCGCCATATACAGGATTTGTTTTTATTCGAAGTGATATTCAGGGCAGTGATGCACGCATTGCTGCGGCGTATGACTGCGTTGTTGATACGACAATGTGTACTAAAATTTCTAATGCTTCTGGTGTAACTGTTTCAACCATTGAACACGTGATCGCAGCGCTCCAAGGAATGGGGATTACGAACGCTGAAATTACAGTTTCTGGCGCTGAAGTTCCCATTATGGATGGAAGTTCTTGCATGTACACAGCACAGCTAGTGCGTGTTGGGAAATCAAGTCAATCAGCACGGCAGCGTACACTCAAGATCCTATCGCCTGTTCGTGTTTCACATGATGGTGGATTCGCTGAGTTTGTTCCATCTAACTCGCGGACGTTTGATGTTAGTTTTGATTTTGGCGGGCGTTTGTCTGATACCAATTTTGGTACTCAGTTTAATTTTGATTTAGATTATGATGATTTTCATACGCTATTATCAGATGCACGAACGTTTGGTCTGTATGAGGATGCTATTCGTTTGCAACAAGCAGGTCTTGCCCAAGGTGCTTCACTTGAAAATACAGTTGTATTTCACGAGAAAGGTGTGTTGAACGAGGGTGGGCTTCGTTCAAAGGACGAGCTTGTACGTCATAAAGTGCTTGATGCAATTGGTGATTTAGCGCTGTCTGGCTGCGCTATCGTGGGGGCATTTCGTGCGCACAATCCTGGGCATGGACTTAATAATCAGTTATTACGTGCATTGTTTGCAACGCCAAGTACATTTACTTGGATTGATTAATACCTATCGATATAAAATACCTATAGAGCAGAACCTCATCCATCATCACGAGTTTGCGAAGCAAGCGTGGTGAACCAGTGGCTGTTTCAATAGTGAATATTTCTCTGGATTGCTGCTTCACTGCCGTTCCTCGCAAAGACGAGAGCGTACCTGTTGAAATAATAGAGATCTTCGGATCAAGTCCGAAGATGACAATCAGGTGAGATTAGAAAAATGACAATCAGGTGAGGTTAGAAAGATGACAATCAGGTGAGGTTAGGAAGATGACAATCAGGTGAGATTAGAAAGAAAAACTAATCTTCTTTGTTGAAAATCCACCCGCCACCAAGAACGCGATCTCCATCATAAAATACGCCAGCTTGTCCTGCTGCAATGCCATATTCAGGTAAGCTAAATGTGACGTGTGCTTCTGTCGGTGATGTAGCCTTTACGGTGGCATTAATAGGTGTGGCGGAAGATCTTATTTTTATCTGGCATGCGTATTCCTCTTTGAATTGCCTGATATCAATTAACCAATTGACTTCTTTTAAGTGAATGTCGTTTTTTGCCAAGGCTTCTTTTGGCCCCACATATACTCTTTTTGATGATGCATCAAGACGTATCACATAAAGTGGTTCTGCGCTTGAAATGCCGATGCCTTTTCGTTGACCAACGGTAAAGTTGATTATACCTTCATGTTTGCCAAGTACGCGCCCGTCTATATGCATGATTTCACCTGGATCAAGTGCACCCGGACGTAATTTAGAAACAATAGCCGCATAATTTCCATTGGGAACAAAGCAAATATCTTGACTATCAGGTTTTTCTGCAACATTTAGTGAGAAGCGCTGTGCATGCTCACGTGTTTCGGCTTTGCTCGCAAATGAGCCAAGTGGAAAACGTAAGTAATCGAGCTGGTCTTGTGTTGTTGTGAACAGGAAATAGCTTTGGTCACGTGTTTTGTCGATGGCTTGATGAAGTTCGGCTTTTCCATTAACTACGCGTTTGACATAATGCCCTGTCACAAGCGCTTTTGCTCCTAGGTCTTGAGCGGTGCTCAGAAGATCTCTGAATTTCACTTTTTGATTGCAACGAATGCATGGAATTGGTGTTTCACCGCGAAGGTAAGAATCTGCAAAGTCATCGATTACGTTTTGACGAAAAAGTGTTTCATAATCAAGTATGTAATGCGGAAAACCAAGACGTTCTGCTACTTGCCGTGCATCATAGATATCTTGCCCTGCGCAGCAGGCGCCCTTTTTCTGAATCATTGCTCCGTGGTCATAAAGCTGTAATGTGATGCCTACCACATCGTAACCAGCCTCAACCATCAGGGCTGCTGCTACCGAAGAATCAACTCCACCGGACATAGCAACGGCGATGCGTGCGCCTTTTTCTATTCCATCAAGCATAAATGGCGACGTTAACATTATGTTTATGCCTCGATAGCGTTGGAACGTGATCTATATTTATTTAGAAGTTGATAGATTGAGAATGCCATCAAAAATGGATAAATAAACTCTAAAATATAACCAAGCCAATTGCAAATAGCATCAAAACCAAGCAAAGACATAGAAAAGCTTGCAATGATGGTAAATACAATCGCTTGCGGACGGGAGATCTTATTTTTGCAGATATCTTCTTTAACAAAATCAGCGAATAAAGCTGCTAATATGGTTGCGGTTGCAAGACATGAAACTGCCATTGTTACGGCGATGAAAGGAACGGCGTATGCACCAAGTGTTTTCTGTGCAATGACAGTAAGCATGGATTCGTGGGGTACATTAACTAAGAATGGGCTGTACAAATGACCAAGCATTACGAGGCCAATATAGCAGGCTGCCAAGAGAATTCCACCAACTAAACTTGCCAACATCCCCATATGAACAAGTTTTGCGTCCGTAGCGTTCTTGCCAAGCGCATTTTTCAAATAATAATAAATTGTGCTAGCAAAGAAGAAGCTCGCCAATAAATCCATTGTTTGATACCCCTTGTGGAGACCAAGAAAAAATGAAGAAGTAGGTACCATTTCAGAGTGATTAATTGGGTTGGAAAATAAGATGCCAACAACAATAAGAAGGATATAGCTGCCCAGTTTTATTGGTGTTAAGAATAAGCCAATAATATCCACAATACTATTAGTACGCCAAATGAGTGCGCCAATAAGGCTGCAAAAGAAAGCACTAAACAACCATAGCGGTAACGCTGGATACATTAATTCAAATCCACCATAAGAAACGTCGACGCAACGTGGAATAATCCCAAAGGGTCCCATAAGCATTAGCATAAGAAGTATTAAAACAAAGGCAGGTGTTTTACCTAAAACAGAAAAATATTCTTTGCGATCACCTTTGAATTTCATCATGCCGAGCATCCCCAGAAACGGGACGCATACAGCAGTGATGCTGAAACCAATAATCGCATATATATAAAGGCTTTTAGATTGAAATCCAATAAGTAATGGAAAAATTAGATTCCCAGACCCAAAGAACATAGAAAACATGGCAAAGCCTGCGGTTAACACTAATTTAGTTGTAGATGGCATTGTTGAAAGCTCCTTCCCTTTGAATATAGATACTAATATAATAAAAGTCTATAGAATAAAGGGAGGAGAGAGGGCAGGAATGACATTAGCTCTTATAATTGTTCGCTATTTTTCATTAACAGAAGGGTGCTATGGCGATTGATTTTGATACTATTACGTTCGTCCAAACAGCCGTTCAATATCATTTTGATGCAGTGTTACATAGGTCGGACGGCCGTGATTGCATTGACCTGAATTAGGCGTTGCTTCAATTTGTCGTAGTAACGCATTCATTTCAGTTATGGATAAATTCTGCCCAGCTCGAATACTGGTGTGACAGGCATGCGTTGACAGAAAATTCAATAACATTTCGTGGGATGTCAATGTGGCATGTTCATCGCTTAAATCAGTTAATAAATCGTGAATCATGGGTTCGGGGTCGGCACGTTGTAATATTGCAGGGATTGATCGAAAGGCTGCCTGATTGCCAAAGATTTCAATATCAAATCCCAGTTGTTGCAGATGCTCTTTCCGCTGGACGAGGGCCTCGCATTGGCGTTCATCGATCGTGAATAAAAGTGGCACGACAAGCAATTGACGCGTCGCACCACCTGTAAGATATTGTCCTTTAAGTTTTTCATACACAATACGTTCATGCGCCGCGTGTTGGTCAATGATGATTAGACCATCAGTGGTTTCAGATATAATATATGTTTTTGCAATTTGTGCTTTGGCATTGCCTAAAGGATAATATGGTAGATTGACGGAGTTTGTTGGTTCATCAAAATCAGGCACATCATCTGAATGCATAGGGGGTACATATGAATGCATTGATAATCCATTTTGTAGTGATGATGTCATGAACGGATGCACACTTTGTCGCATAGTGTTGGGTTGTGCGTTGTTGGCATTATAAGGAGAATTGCGATAATCCATTCGTGCCATATCAGGGGTATTATGTGCTTGTTCAGGCTGCCGTTGAAAACGCATTAGTGCTTCACCTGTTAAATGCGATGCCGTTTCTTGACCGTGCCGTTGTAGTGTTGTTTTTAATGCGCCAATCATAAGTGATCGCACGCCTTGCATATCACGAAATCGGACTTCTGCTTTTGATGGATGCACATTAACATCGACTTCGGCTGGATCAACGGTCACGAACAGTGCGACCACAGGATGGCGACCTGTTTCTAAATAGTCTTGATAAGCCGCTTTTAAAACACCGAATAGAAGTTTGTCGCGTACAGGGCGTTGATTAACAAAGAAAAATTGTTCTGTTGATTGGCTTTTGTGAAAGGTAGGCAACGAAATAACGCCGCTAATGGAGATGCCATCCCGTGTAGCATCGGTTAAACGTAAATTATCGAGGGTTTTCTGCCCTAATACATCAGCAAAACGTTCGCCAAGTGTTTCGCGTGCAGTGTAATCAAATAGGGTGCGATCTTCTGATCTGAATTTAAAAGAAACAGCTGGGTATGCCAGAGCGAGTCGTTTGACGATATCGATGCAGGCGGAAAGTTCTGTTGTATCTGATTTTAAAAATTTAAGCCGTGCAGGTGTTGCGTAAAACAAATCTTTAATAATAATGCGCGTGCCGTGCGTTGGAAAAGAAGTTGGACGCGGTTCATTTAAAACACCTCCCTCAACACATAATTCCATCGCCATGGTTTGCATGCTGTCTTTTGGTGAACTTGTGATTGATAGGCGACTTATGGAACCAATCGATGGCAAAGCTTCACCACGAAAGCCCAATGTCATAATATTGAACAAATCACCAGTAGGTAGTTTTGATGTCGCATGGCGTTGAATGGCGATCATCATATCTGCCCCCGTCATACCGACGCCATCATCAATGACTTGGATAAGGCTTTTTCCACCATCTCGTATTACGATATCGATACGAGTGGCCTTAGCATCAATCGCATTTTCAACAAGCTCTTTTAACGCGGCCGCAGGGCGTTCAATGACCTCACCAGCAGCAATTTGGTTGATAAGCGTTGCATCCAATTGGCGAATGATAGGGCGAGAAGATGAGTATATTTCGTGATTTAAGTTTTGGAATGAAGTTGATGATGATGTGATGACAGACATGCTTATATATTTTTATTTGTGAGTATGTCTTTCTTTGTACACCATTTGGTGCTGTTCATCGAGTATATAGTGAATTCTATTATGTCATTCGGCTAAGCTAGGTAGCTATTATGTTTTTAGCTGAGCAAAAAGCTTTTACATTGGAATTCTAATTTTCTGCTAAATTCGATCACCCCATTTTAAATCTTTTGCTGTTTTAAATACACTCTTATCTTTTTTCGTCACGCATTGCGTTTCACGAGCGCCAGATTTTGTGCAGACATCAACATAGATGTGCCCAGGGCGATGTCTAGGTGTGTTGATGATCCTATTTTCAGTGATGACGTTTTTATCAGCAGCATGATCGCTCTTGCCAGGCGTAACGAGTAAATAACAATAGGGCTCGTCTTCATAGCCGAGACTGCCCTTTTTTATAGCTTGATGCGCGCGACTTCGGCTCAACCGTTGTCTGAAATGACACCATTGGTCTGTTTGTTGTGTCATTGGGCAAATCATGCCGTGTGGGCATGGCGCCACAATCGTATATCCTAGGGCAATTGCTTGATCTCTAAGTTGCAGTAATAATTTAAAAGCAGCTGGTGTTCCGGGTAAAATAACGAGATTGAAAATCTTTGTTGCGTTTAACGATGATTCGTACAGGCGCAGCGCTTGCCGTTCGTGCATTTCAGTCAGCAAATATGACAATAGCACCAAATCGACCTTTGGAAAATTGGCGTTATGTACAGACTCGCATGAATACGTAAACGAAGTGCTTGGATAAGTTGGCGTTAACACCACTTTTGCCGCTGACATGAATTCAGGCGTTTGCTCAACAAGTGTCGCATATAATATAGGAAAATGATTGATTGCTGCAAGTGTTGCTGTGCCGGGCCCGGCACCCAGATCAAGAGTAGATTGAATAGGTGTATCTGCAGTAATTTCTGCGCCCAATATATGAGCAACAACTGAAAATGTGGCAGGAAAGCGCGCTTCTATATAAGCCGCCATCTCTGCTTTTGAGTTGAAGCCAGACGCGTTTGAATTGCGATAGCGCTCTGTAAGATCCGTATATGCTTCTTTTGTATTCGAAGCATAGTGTCCGGTCACGGTTAGCGCTTGCTTTATTAGCGCAACATATTCGTCTGGCAACATATCTAGAACGCGTCTTCAAGACCCATTTGTGAACGCACAAAAATGGCCATTGGCTCAAAAACATCGCCCCAATAATAGATAAGTTTTTCAATTTTCGCGTCAGAAAATTCATGATCCATTCCCAAGAAATGAATCCAATAAAACAAAAAGGCTGCTTCAACGTCTAATGGATGCGCGTTTGATTGTTCAAAAACCTCAAATAGTTTCTCGGTGGCGGCTTCGACAATAGATTCTTGATTGGTAAAATCTTCCGGTGACATCTCTTGCTTTGACATATCTCGTATTGTTGTTTGCATTTCAGTAAAATGTGAGCGCGCTTCATCACTTAAGAAATCAGTGATTTCGTCTGGTAACATTTTTGAAATTTCACTGATTTTCGAAACAATAACAGGAATGAATGTTTCTATCTTTTCGATTTGGGTCAAAAAGAATTCTTCAGTTTCATCGCAATTCATGACAACAATTTGCAACCAATTTGCAAGCAACGAGCTTTGAATCAAATGTGGATGAACGCCCTTTGAAAGCATAGTTGTGATGAATTCATATATTGTCTCGAGTATAAAAAGCATTTCGCTGGATTCGTCATCGATATCATCCTCTGAATCATTCTCATCAAGCTCGACATCATTCATTTCATCATATTCATGTGCGTCATTCATATCTAGATCCATTTCGTTTGTTGTATTTTTAGGTTTATTTTTCATAAGTTAAAAACTTTCATGTTTATTATAATGCCATATTGGTTCAATGAATTATTAAAATAAAGAGTCATTGCTTTTATTTTGAATTGTTTTTTTGCACGTATGGCAATTCAATCAACGCAAAACTGGTGAAATTATATCGGGCTTTTCTTTAAAATGATATCCCTATTTTAGGGTGATAATTGAGGACTTATTCTCATATGTTCGTCGCCAATATGGTTTTAATATATAGGTGATAATTTTGGTTCTCTGCGTGACGGAATTAGGACAGTTAAAACAGAGCAGAAAAATGAAGTTCTCTACTAGAATGGCATATTAGGTATGATGGATCTCTGTAAAATCAGGCATTACAAGGTGTGTTATTAAAGAATCTGATAACAAGCGTTCTGTCATATAATAAGAGACAGACGAAGGGGTGGACTTTTATATAAGTCAAGATGGCTTGTGTTCATAATCTTGCAGTAGGCTCCGTTATGTAGTGTTGCTCCGCCCTTGGAAAGCCAGTAAAACCACCAACAAATCTGCCTAGTTTCTATTTTTTGAGAAAAATCGTTTAAAAAGCATCTTTAGCGTGAAAAAGGTGTTGACGTTTGAGGGGGGA
>JAZKAK010000039.1:0-27357 GCA_040389165.1 Pseudomonadota bacterium | reverse complement strand
TAGAGTTGCTTTTCAATAAAATTAGGCTAATTTATTGCGTAAAATGGTATAATTCATCCCAACGACCAACGGAATTGCAAAGCTGGGTTAATTTTATGCTCGAAAAAGCAATCTCAGAAGCGTGCCCCGCGGTCGCAGCGTGTCTAACTACAGAATCTTTAGAAGCATTTAAGACTCAATACGGTATCTCCACAGGCTCGGAAGCAGTTTAAAAGAAAGCAATACACGTTTAATTTGATTATAGACCGCCGTCATTGCTAGCCCTGAGATGGCGTGGCAATCTAGGCTTTCAGTGAAAGACATAATATGACACAAAATATTCATCCAAATCCAAACACGCTTCACCCCATTGAAGGCGTAGAAAGAACATGCTTTCTAAAAAACATCATTAAAAGCCCGCAAATCATTGCAGGTGATTACACGTATTATGATGACCCAGATGATGTTCATAATTTCGAACAAAATGTACTGTATCTTTTTGAATTTATGGGCGACAAGCTGATTTTTGGCAAATTCTGTCAAATCGCAACAGGCGTCCGTTTTCTTATGAATGGTGCGAACCATGTGATGACGGGTGTTTCAACGTATCCTTTCACTGTATTTGGCTGGAAAGATTGCCCATCACACACCAGCAGCAAAGGTGATACAGTTATCGGTAATGACGTATGGTTTGGTAATTCTGCAATGATTATGCAGGGTGTCAAAATTGGCCACGGCGCCATCATTGGGACAAACGCATTGGTGACAAAAGATGTTGAGCCCTACACGATTGTGGGTGGCAACCCAGCAAGGCCCATTCGCAAACGATTCGATGACGAAACGATTGCGTTTTTGTTGGAACTTGCATGGTGGGATTGGCCAATTGAAAAGATCACACAGCATGTTGCCGCAATTTCAACGGGCGATTTTGAGACATTACGCAGGGTGCATGCGGAAGGGTAAAACCTTCATGGTTGTTTTTATATAACCCTTTTCCCCTCGTCATGCAGAAGGTGATGGGTTATTATCGTCGCATTACTGGAGCATGCAGGTTTATACAAAACTCTGTGGGATGCGCAAGTGGGTGGTTTTTTGCCAGAAGTGAGGAATAATTAGCAACCAAAATAATAATTAACAGTGTGGTATTAACTAAATATTAAGAACCAATGTGTTATGCATATGAAATTATAAACTCATCTCATATGACTGAATTTCATGAACCTTCTTATAAAATACGTAGTATTTACAACTTTAATATCGTTAGCATTAGCTGCACAGGATGACGAAAAGAATTTAGGCTTTTTTAATCCATCCTATTCAAAAAGGATCCCTCCTTCTGTTCCATCAGAGCTCACGAATGATTTTGATTCAACTGAAAACTATAATAGATTGACTCATACTTATTATGATGCAAAAACGCACGAATCTTACGCAGACGCCATTTATGCAATATATACGTTTGTTGATACATGCCCAGAGGATCTGCATAGTGTTGATCTGTTAAAGAATGTCGCCATATTCTATCCAATGTGGAAGGCTGATGTGAACATTCCTTTATTCCGTAAAATTGCGCAAATTCAAAGCCATCCAAAGCTATATGAAGCGCTCATGGTGTTATATTTTTATGGAAACAAAGAGGATAAAGCCGATAGTGTGTTGAGCTTTTCCATTATTGCTCATACGAGAAAACATCATCGCCAAAAATGTGCGTATGAATTTTTGTGCGAAATAAACAAAGAAAAATAGCACTCTTCGCAAGAAGTAAGCGCATTTTAAGCAAATGCACTGCAGCAGATTTTTGCCTGAACCACCTGACGCAACGCACATGAAATTTTCCAAATCAACGGGAGTGTTGGGAGTGTTCATCAAACTGTGTCAGCGTCCTCATCATTATTCACAGACACGTGCTCCTGACGGCCAACAAGGCAAAAAGCCTCTATTGATAGCCCAAGACCGAGAGCGGCTATTTTCCACTATAATGCCCACCGCACTCTTTAATCAGAACAGTGCGTTGCCCATCAATAACAGCAACGCGATAAACCAAACGATGTTTTTTAGTAATGCGCCGCGACATCCATTCAGTATAATCACCACTTAACGTTTCAGGCCTGCCAAGTCTGCCATCTATGTTAATATCCCCTATTAACAATTCAACGCACTCAGCACGGCCTAATTCGGCCAATCTTAAACGACCTTGTATCGCAGCTTTCTCCCAATGTTCTTTTAACGTAGGAACTTTACTTGCATACACGTTCATTTTTAAATCAAAAACACAATTTCTAGCGTTTTCAACTTTTTCTTGCCAATGCGCTTGCGCTGTTTGTCTTTGCCTTTTTGCCGTCTCTTTCCAGTTAATTGCACGTGCTCGTTGTTCAACGTGAAATTCTTCTGGCGAGAGCGTCGAAGAAGCAAACGTAAGTTCTTGCGAGATAATCTCCGAAGAAGAAGAAGCCTTGGTATCTAACTGCGATTCTTCGTCATCTTCATCACTCGTATAATCATCACTGACATCATCTTCTTTTGTTTCTTCTGCACCAGATGCAGCAAGCGACATATAACCTGCTATTGCCTCACCACCTGCAGATAATTCAGACACTGTCAATTCAGCTGACGGCTCACTTGGCTCTAAGCTTTTGAATTGCTCCTCCATCGAAGAATAGACTGGCAAAGCTGCAGAACATCCCTCTGCAAGTGCACGCTCTAGATTAGTTTTTATTTCCCTTAAATTTTCCATCGTATCTCCACCATATTTACGATAGGCAAGAGCTTTTATGTAATTTTTTTCTGAAGTAGCCACTTTTTGCAAAATTCTTTCAATAGCGACCAGTTTTTCACTGTTATTATTTAAAATGGATCCATTTTCATCAAGATTCGTCGTTTTGTCAAGAATCATGTGCGCAAGATTCCTTAAAGACTCTGGTACTTCTTTTGAATTTCTACATAAGCGTGCTACCGTTTCATATCGCTGTTCTTGCGTCCTAATGGTGGCTCCGTTTTCATCAAGATTCGTTTTTTCCTGATGAATCCTAACTGCAAGATTGCATAAAGATTCTGGTACTTCTTTTGAATTTCTATATAATTTTGCCTCCGCTGCACATCGCTGTTCTGGCGTACTAATGGTAGCTCCGTTTTCATCAAGATCCGTTTGACCATTATAAATCATATCAGCAAGATTGCGTAGAGACTCTGGTATTTCTTTTGAATTTCTATATAAACGAGCAATCACTTCATGTCGCTGTGCTGGCGTAGTAATGGGGGCTTCGTTTTCATCAAAATTCGTTTTACCCTCATCAATAATTATAGCAAGATTGAGTAAAGACTGCGGTTCTCTTTTTGATTTTCTATATAAGCGAGCTACTACTTCATCTCGCTGTGCTAGCGTAATAATTGAGGCTCCGTTTTCATCAAAATTCGTTTTACCCTCACGAATCATAAAAGCAAGATTGCATAAAGACTGTGGCACTCCTTTTGAATTTCTATATAACCTTGCCTCCGCTGCACATCGCTGTTCTGGCGTGCTAATGGTGCCTCCGTTTTCATCAAAATTCGTTTTACCCCCACGAATCAGTGTAGCAATGTTATACAAATTCATAGGAAGCGTTTTAGATTCTCTATACAATCGCGCAACGATTTCATTTCGATACTCTGGCCGCGGTGTAATAGACTTATTTCCATCCGCATCAGTTTCATAAAGATCAATGTCGTTCCCTTTTTCATCAAGATCCGTCTTTTCTTCAGAAATCAACAGAGCGAGTTTATTTTTAGCTTCTGGACAGCTTATGCTTTCTCTTAACAATCGCGCTACTGTTTCATCAAGTCTGTCGCCATAAATACGTATTCCACGTTCATCATGATGAATTGCACCCTCAGCAATCCAATGAGCAAGTTTATATCTAGGCACAGCAGTTTCAGCATGAAACTTATCTATAATTACGTTAAGAGCCTTTTCAGATTTTATAAGCTCTCTTTCAGCCTTTGAACATTCAGCTTTAGACCGCGCTAATTCAACCTTCTCTTGTGCTGATTCAACACTCTTTTCAGCACTCTTAATTCTAACTGAAAATTCAGCTTGCACTAATTTTATGTTATTTACATACCCTCTACATTCAGTTTCGATAGCCTCACCTGCAAATACACCATCCTTTAGCGCGGCCACTCCCAACAAAAGACTTAGAACACAATAAGTATGTATTTTTTTATTAAATCTTGATTTTAATTTCATATTTTTACTCAACAATTAATTACATATAAATGTATATAGCGATTGTTTTCAGAAATATCCACATCTAAATTAAAAAAGTCAACTAAAAATGCTGAAAATCATCGAGGGTGGGTATATACTGCCTCTATGACAGAAACAACACATCATTATTCACAGATTCTTGACTGGTATCGCGCGTGTGGCGTGGATGCCGTTCTGTCTGATGCCCCCCGCAATCATTATGTTGCAACGACGCCGGTCAAACTATCCTTTAAAAGGACTGCACAGCCAGTTGTCCCTGTCATGCAAAGCACCACACCATCTCAGGCCATGGTCAGCATTCATACACTTCCAACGATGCCATCAACTCCTGAGCCAGTTGCTCAACCAGGGGCAATCACGCAATCAGCCCAAAAACCGGCATCGCCTGTTAAGGCGCCCGTTTTTTCAGCGCCTGTCATTACATCTGGCGATCATCCTGCCCTAACCTGCGAAACGCTCGATCAACTACGTTATGCAATGGAACACGCAACCGGATGCGACCTTATCAAAGCAGCGACGCATACCGTGTTTTCTGATGGCAATCCAACTGCTGATGTTATGCTGATTGGCGAAGCACCCGGAGCAGACGAAGATCGTTTAGGGCAACCCTTCGTTGGGCAGAGCGGGCAATTGCTGGATACAATTTTGGCAACGATTGGCCTCGATCGCAATTCAATTTACATTAGCAATATTATTCCGTGGCGCCCACCAGGAAACCGTCCGCCTACTACTAGCGAAATAGCGTATTGTTTACCATTTATTAAGCGTCATATTGAACTGGTTGCGCCCAAGATCTTAATTTTATTGGGTGGCGTTGCCGTTAAAACATTACTTAATCGCAATGACGGCATTTTGAAACTACGTGGAGAGATTTTGGAATACGCAACCAAGGATGGCAATGCAATCGCAGCAATGCCGACGTTACATCCATCCTATATTATGCGATCACCCAGTCAAAAAGCATTGGTATGGAAAGATATGCTGACGCTGAAAACATGGCTTGCTCGTCATTAAGTTTGGCGAATGCTCTACATTTTCATACCGTTTTCAAAAAGTTTTGAGTAGTAAGACATCAAGATTCGAGCAGTGCAATGTACGCTCGTACATGAGCAGCGGAGATATTGCAGAGGGCTGCACTAATCGAAAGTTAGTGAAATTGGTATTAGGCCATCCGTTTAATCGTTGCGGTGGTACTATGCCCTTGCATCAAATCAACCAAAACAACTTTTCCACCACGCGCTTGCACAGCCGCTGAGCCAACAACACGGTCAGCTGTATAATCCGAACCTTTAACCAACACATCGGGCTGAAATAATTCAATTAATTCAAGCGGCGTTGCTTCGTCAAAAATAACAACTACGTCCACAAAACTTAACGATGCCAGTATATTTGAACGTGTTTCTTCATCTTGAACAGGACGCGAATCGCCTTTTAGCCTGCGCACGGATGCATCTGAATTCACACCAACAATCAAGCGATCGCACGCTGCTGCAGCCTCTTTTAAAATATGTAAATGTCCTAAATGTAAAATATCAAAGCACCCATTGGTAAAGCCCACGGTGACCCCTTGTCGGCGCCACATTTTAACCGCATCAAGCGCCGCCTCGCGTGTGCAGTTCTTTTTTGTTTCGTCATGCAACATGCCGCTATGATGATAAACGGCTTGCAATTCAGCCAATGTCACAGTTGCTGTGCCAATTTTACCAACAGCAATGCCAGCTGCTTTATTTGCCAATACGGCGGCCTCACTCAATGCTAATTGGGATGACAAGGCAACGGAAAGGGTTGCAATAACCGTATCGCCAGCACCAGAAACGTCAAATACTTCTTTCGCTTCTGTCTCAATATGCTGCGCGCCCGATTCGGTAACTAACGTCATGCCATTGGCACCTTGCGTTACCAGCATCGCTGAAATATCATATTGCGCGCACATATCCCGTGCTGCTTTTACAATATCATCTTGCGTTACGATAGGGTACGGCACAGCCTCAGCGAGCTCTTTCATATTAGGCGTCAACAACGTCGCACCACGATAACGCTCGTACGTTTTCCCCTTCGGATCAATCACAATCATGGCGCCAGCAGTTTTCGCAATTTTGATCAATGTTTGACAAAAATCTGCGTTAAAAATCCCTTTCGCATAATCGGACAGAATCACTACTTTTGTTTGCGCTACAATTTTTGTGAACGCGTCGATAAGTAACGTTTGCGTGCTCTCGGAAATGGGTGTTGTTATTTCATCATCAACGCGCAACATCTGCTGACCATTAGACACAAAACGGGTTTTGCACGTGGTTGTACGTGCTAAATCACGAACGACAAAGGCGTTAAGATTAACCTCTTGGGTGAATAGAAGCTCGAGCTCATCGGCTACCGCATCATTACCCGAGACTGTTAATAAATGGCAGCATCCACCAAGGGATAAAATATTACGCGCCACGTTTCCAGCGCCGCCAAGAACGGTAAAATTTCGTTGAATCTGCAAAACAGGAATGGGTGATTCGGGCGAAATGCGTTCGACTTTGCCATACACAAAACGATCAACCATCACATCGCCAATACACAAGACGTTGGCATTTTCAAAACATTTTTTTAAATCGTCGAGCATTTACTATCCTTATCTTAGATCACGTAGTGTGCACGTTTTCCTCCTCTGTGCATTGCCCGAACTTAATCCGGACATCTAGATCACCGGATCACGCCCGATGAATACACGAAGAGAAATCTAGATTTTAAAAAACGTGAGCACTGCGTTAGATCGCAATATTACATCAGAATCAAGCAGATATACAATAATTTTCACCTGTTTATTAGTGTCACTCTTTGACGTTAGTCTACACGCTCATTTATCCGACCATTGACCTTTGATGAAAAATACATGATTATTAAAGTATCTTTTTATTTTCCCCGTAAGGCTAACAAACCGTCATGTTGCGAAATTTGTCAAGTTATCTACCCATCCTCGTATTTCTAGGATTGGCCATAGGTCTTGCTGTTGCCTTAATGATTGTGTCATGGCTTCGTGCGAAGCAGGCACCCTATCCAGCTAAGCAAACGCCATACGAATGTGGCTTTGATGCATTTGATTTGCCCGAAGATAATGCGCGTGGACGTTTTGACATACAATTTTATGTCGTATCAATTCTATTTATTATTTTTGATATTGAAATCATATTTTTATTTCCATGGGCACTCGCATTACAAAAAATAGGTTGGTTTGGATTTTCATCGATGATGATTTTCTTGAGTGTTTTAACAATTGGTTTCATCTATGAATGGAAAAAAGGGGCGCTTGAATGGCACTAAATTACGAAGAGCTACGCGCTTATCTGCCAAAAGAGATGCAAGACGAACACGCTTTATTTAACGCTACGACGAATGAATTATCCAATAAAGGTTACATCATTACCCAATTTGATAAATTAGCCGCTTGGGCGCAAAGTGGATCGCTCTGGCCAATGACTTTTGGTTTAGCGTGCTGTGCTGTCGAAATGATGCAAGCAGCGGCCAGTCGCTATGACATGGATCGTTTTGGTGTTGTATTTAGACCAAGTCCGCGTCAGTCCGATGTCATGATCGTGGCCGGCACACTCACTAACAAAATGGCACCCGCGTTACGTAAAGTGTACGATCAAATGCCTGAACCACGCTGGGTGATTTCCATGGGCAGTTGCGCAAATGGCGGCGGGTATTACCATTATTCTTATTCTGTCGTCCGTGGCTGTGACACGATCGTTCCAGTGGATATTTACGTTCCAGGCTGCCCACCCACGGCCGAGGCACTTTTGTATGGCGTATTATTGCTTAAAAAGAAAATCGAACGACGCGAACATCTTATTTGAGGTTATTTTTTCGACCAACAGATGACATAATCATGAAATAAAAAGGTAGTAAATAAATATGACTCACGAATTTGTTTATGAATCTGTAGTTAAATGTGATGGGAAAAAAAGTGATAAAAATGCAACAGTTGGCAGTAAAATTGGGCACCCTGCAGTTTACCTTCACGTGAACACAAAAGATGTTGTATACTGTCCCTATTGTAGTCGTTCATTTGTTTTTAAGGCTATTTCTGGGTGATTGTGTGGCATTTTATCTACACTACTAGAATCAAGTTATCTAAAAATAAAGATAGGGGCTTTTGCTTCTTTTAACGATTTGTTAAGTTTATTATGTTTTAACAGTAGTATAATACTGCTAACAGAAGGATATAAGTTATGAAGAATAAGATTATTGCACTTGGTTTCGCTGCACTAGCAACAGTTGCTTGCGACAATGGCACAGACAGTCAAGACGTAACAATGCACGCAGCAGCTGGTACAGCTGGTGATTTCAAAGCAAACATTAGAGACCGTGTTTTCTTTGACTTCAATCACTCAAGTATCGATGCTACATCAAAGACGACTCTTGAAAAGCAAGCTGATTGGTTGAAAACATACCAAGCAACGCATGCAACAGTTGAAGGTCATTGTGACGCACGTGGCACACGTGAATTCAACCTCGCACTTGGAAACAAGCGTGCTGAAGCTGCGAAAAAAGCTCTTGTTGGTCTAGGTGTTACTGCTGACCGCTTGAAGACAATTTCATATGGTAAAGATCGTCCACAAGTTCCTGGCGATACAGACATGGCGCACGCACAAAACCGCGTTGCAGTTACAGTTGTTGAGTAGTCTTTAATCTACTTACATTCGTAAGATTACAGAATGCCCCCTATCGTTCGCGATTGGGGGTTTTTTATTGCGGAATCAACCCCATTATGAGTAATTTCAGGCACTGATGCCATCACTAATACAAATAGGTACATATCACCTTTAATCAATAATTAATAAACAAATGTCACAATCACATATGTTGTAAATTCATATATGTATTAAAAT
Source organism: Pseudomonadota bacterium (assembly GCA_040389165.1). Lineage (GTDB taxonomy): Bacteria > Pseudomonadota > Alphaproteobacteria > Paracaedibacterales > CAIOTO01 > CAIOTO01. Next base: position 18,258 of record JAZKAK010000039.1, on the reverse strand, counting down.
GATCTTTACCTTTGATGCCCGCCAGCAAATACTTCTACACGACGTACAGCGCCATCTGACATTGATGTGCGCTGATGGCACGCGTAAATCTGTATTATCATTATTCACACAAAAACCGACACAAAGTGGCATTTATATATACGGCGATGTGGGGCGTGGAAAAACGACGCTCATGAACCATGTATATGATCAATTGCATGTCACTAAGAAACGCTATCATTGTGACACATTCTTTACTGAACTCCATCGCATGCTGCAATCAAAAGACATAGATTCACTTGCCCAGGACATATCTCATACCTATCGCGTAATTTGGATTGATGAACTGCAAATTTACGATATTGCAACGGCAATGTTATTGCGTCGCCTGATTCCAGCACTAATTGAGCAACACGTTATCATCTTAATGACTGGCAACGTGGCACCCAGTGACTTTTATAAAGACGGGCTCAATCATGAACAATTCAACGATTTCATCCCCTATTTCAACCAACATTTTTATTGCTTACCGCTGAATGGAACCATAGACTATCGCACACGACCAAAGATTGACCAATCAAATGACGCACACATAAATAAAAAGCCCCAGCAAAAAGCACACTTCTGGTTGGCATCAGAGGCATCAACGATTGAAATGAAAGAAGTATTTGAATCCTTTGCCGCCGGCACACCGACTATTCCATTCACCTTGCACCTTAATCACCGCACGTGGGCGCTTTCAACAACACATCCTTCGGCCGTCTTTATTGATTTTCCATCACTCGCTGAAACCACGTGCGCATTTGATGATTATCGGGCATTGGCTCAAACTTTTCCCACGGTTTTCGTAGCAGACGTGCCTATCTTCAACCACACGAACAGAGACGCATGCCGGCGTTTCATGGCCTTTATTGACATCGTATACGACTGCGGTACGGAACTTTATATGTCAGCACAAGCCGTGCCTGATATGCTTTATCAAGACGCGGGAAACAAACTTCCCTTCGCACGGACGGCTTCGCGTTTAGCAGAGATTCTCTAACATTCCAATATATTATCGTAGACAAAAATACCACAGTTCGTTACACTAAGGTATACCTGGAGGCGAAACCATTGACACGTTTAAGTGCATTTTTGATACTATTTTCCTGTTCTTTTTATATAACCGGCTCCGCGTATGGTGGACGTTCCGCTATTTCGGCGATTGTTATCGATGGACAAGATGGAAAAGTTCTGCACAGTGAGAATGCCGATGCACCAAGGCATCCTGCATCTCTTACAAAAAAAATGACCCTTTATCTATTGTTCGAAGCCCTTCAGAATAAGAAAATCCAACTCAACACAACCTTCAATGTATCTTCGCATGCTTCGCAAGCGATTCCATGCAAGCTTGGCGTTTCTGCTGGCAAATCTGTTACAGTTGACACAATCATCAAAGGACTCGTTACGAAATCAGCAAATGATATGGCAGTCGTTGCAGCCGAAGGGTTAGCGGGTAGTTTGCAAAAGTTTGTTGAAAAAATGAATGCTAAATCACGTGCGCTCGGCATGAAAAACACAACGTTCACAAATGCATCTGGCGTTCCTGATCGCGGGCGTCTTTTTCAAAAGCGTGGCGCGCAACGACAAATAACCACAGCACGTGACATGGCGATTCTGTCGCAAGCACTTTACAATGATTTCCCTGAATATTGGAAATTTTTCCAAATGCGCTCTTTTGATTTTTTAGGAAATACGCATCATAACCACAATCATTTAATGAAATCATTCCCCGGAATGGATGGCATCAAGACTGGCTGGGTAAATGCGTCGGGTTTTAATTTAAGCACCTCTGCCATACGTTATACGCCTGCCGGCAATCCTGTACGATTATTTGCCGTTGTTTTAGGTGGCACAACGCGGCATGCACGCGACCGTCGCATGGCAAGCTTGCTCGAAACACATTTCAAAAAACTTGGCGCAACTGTGGTGAACAATGACAAAACTAACCTCGATAAACTGTTTACGCAAACAAGCACGCCTGCAGCCAATGCGAATAAAAACAAGCTTGATGCGCTTTTTAATCAGCCTGCATAACTTCGAAGCACGGTGAAGAAATGCACCAGAAATGATGTTAAAATGGCGTAAAACTGAGTTTATCAAATAATCATAGCCAATTTCAGATAAATCACAGCTTCCCACATAACAATACTGCGTGCAAAAGATTGTCTAAAATGCTATGCTCCAACTTGTGCAGCAAAAATCATTTGAAGCGCACGTATTTTAGATGTGCGAAAGCACGAATAGTAACATTTATTTTAAATTGAATAGGCAAGATGGATTACACATTGCTTACAAAAACAGCATCACCAACAATAAGTTTCATGCCTCCAAAGACGATTGTCCTTGTTGGATTAATGGGTTGTGGAAAAACAAGTATCGGAAAACGCTTGGCAAAAAGGCTCGAGCTCCCCTTTCATGACTCTGATCATGCAGTAGAGGATGCCGCCGGATGCCCCATAAAAGATATTTATAATATCTATGGAGAAGAAGCCTTCCTAAGCGGAGAACAGCGCGTTATTAGCAGACTGCTCGAACAACCTACGCATATTTTGGCAACAGGTGGCAGCTCGTTTGCTTACGAGCCCACGCGCGAATTAATTAAGAATAGCGCAATTTCTGTTTGGTTGAATGCTGATCTTGACACACTTGTTGCACGCGTGTCGCGTCGTAACGACCGTCCACTTTTAGCAAATGGGAATCAACGTGAAGTCCTTGAAAAGATGATAGAAGATCGTTACCCACTCTATCAACAAGCAGATATTCATGTGCAAACATTAGACGAGCCAACAAACACAACAGTAGATCGCGTTATTCAAGCAATGACTGACTTCATTCGCGAGAAATACCCATCATACTATGTGTTGAAATCGGTTCTATAGCGAATTTCGCCTAATCTGTGCGCGTATCGTTAATGGAAAATAGTTATAGCTCGAGCTCTGCTCGGGTTTTTTTATGCCCACGCCGACCAGATCGCATTAAAAAAGCCCCTAAAGAGGGGCCTTATAAGCTTTTTAAAAAAAACTCAAAAAACTAAGTGCGTACAGTTATTACGCAGCTTTTGTAGTTGTTGGTTCAGCAGCTACAGGTTTTGCAGTCTCTGTTGATTCAACAGCAACTGTAGTAGTTGCAGCTTCAGCAGCTTTTTCTGATGCAAATGATACTGTTGCGATAAATGATGTAACGAAAAGTGTAAAAAGAACTTTAGTCATTTTTAGATAACTCCAAAAAATAAGGTTAAAAAAATACTTGGTAAAATTATTTGCCCAAGCATAAGCTAAGGCTATGTCATATTAGGTTTTTATGTCAACAGTTTTTCTTATTTCACTAAATTTTCTTTTGGTTCGTGAGTTTTTATTGCTTGCATAATGGGAGATATGCTATTAATAATATACTTTCTAACGCGGACGTGGTGAAACTGGTAGACACGCCAGATTTAGGTTCTGGTAACGAGAGTTATGGGGGTTCAAGTCCCTTCGTCCGCACCAAAAATTTAATAGGGTTAGAGTACTTATGAACGTTAAGAAGACCGCCTCTGAGAAATTAAAGCAAGCATTTCACGTAACCATTGCAAGTGATAAAATAAGTCATCGCATTACGGATTCGTTGGCATCAAAGTCAAAAAAAGTATCTATGCCTGGTTTCCGTCCCGGAAAAGTCCCAATGAACGTTGTTCGTCAACGGTACGAAGGCTCCATCATTCAAGAAACATTGAATGATTTTATTCAAGAATCAAGCCGCACGCTTTTAAAAGAGCACAAAATTAGGCCAGCGGTTCAGCCTACATACGAGCTTGATCCATATGAGCACGGTAAAGATTTCTCGTTTCACCTTCATGTAGAAACGCTTCCTGAAATAGCGGTACCTGATTACACAAAAATAAAATTTGAAAAAATTAGCTCTGTTATTGATGACAAAGAAGTTGATCACGTTATCAAAGAGCATGCTGATGCCAAGATGTTCTTCTGCCCTGCAGAAAAGAATGCTGTTCCAGCAAAAGATGACCGAATTATTATCAGCCTTGAGACACATGTTGGTAAGAATCAAATAAAAGCATTCACCGTTAACGATGTAAACATACGTGTCGGAACAAATAATTTTCTTTTTGATTTTATTGAAGAAGCATTGTTGACTAAGAAAATAGGCGAAACCTTTACAATTGAGCATACGTTTGATTCCAAATATCAACATAAATCACTTGCAGGGAAAACGGCTAAATTCACTGTGACTGTTATTTCGCATGATGTCTTAAAAACGCTTCCTGTCGGTCCTGAGTATGTAAAAGCATGTGGCTTTGATTCAATGGATGCGCTCAAAGAGCAGGTACGTATAAACCTAGAGAACGAACAACAACATAAAATTCATCTTTACCACAAACGTATCTTGCTTGATATTCTAGCTGATCTTTATACATTCGACTTACCTGAATCAATGATCAAGTCAGAGTTCGCTGCGATTTGGACACGTCTCAAAACTGAAATGGACGATGCGCGCAATCAAGGCTTATTAGATGCCGAAGATGACAAATCAGATGAAGAACTAACAAAAGAATATATGACAATTGCCGAACGTCGCGTACGTTTAGGGTTGCTGATTGCTGAAATTTCACAAAAAGAAGGCATTCGTCTCACAGATAAAATGATTCAAGATTTAATCATTCAAGAAGCACGTAAATACCCAGGGCAAGAACGACAAGTCCTTGATTATTACCGAAATACACCGCAATCAATTGACATGCTTACAGCACCTGCACTAGAAGACATGGTTGTTATCTCTATTCTTAATAAAATTGAGAGCAAAGAAACTGTTCTTAGCAAAGAGGAGCTAAACAAACGTTTTGTTGGCATTCTTCCTGGTTATGAAGAGGACGAAGAAAACAAGTCCACAAAAAAGCCAAAAGAAAAGGCTGAAAAGAAAGCTAAGACTGAACAAGATACAGCTACGGCAGAAAACGCAGAGGCATCCGCTGATACCGTAAAGCCAAAAAAGACTAAAAAAGCCTAAAAAATACGTCAAAACTAAAGAGAATGCTTCCGATCAAACGAAAACTCAGGCAGAATAGAGTAAGTTTGATCCTATAATTTAGTTGAGACTCCATATGAATGCACCTATGTCTACACTCGTCCCAATGGTTGTTGAACAATCCGGCCGGGGCGAGCGTGCCTACGATATTTACTCCCGTCTTTTAAAAGAACGTATTATTTTCATAACAGGTCAGGTTTATGATGAAATGGCTGCATTGATATGTGCGCAGCTATTGTTCCTGGAATCTGAAAATCCTGAAAAAGAAATAACAATGTACATCAACTCTCCTGGAGGCGTTGTTTCCTCAGGGCTATCCATCTATGACACAATGCGTTATATACGTTGCGATGTATCCACTGTTTGTTTAGGGCAAGCTTGCTCAATGGGATCGCTGTTACTAACAGCAGGAACAAAAGGCAAACGCAAAGCATTGACAAATTCACGTGTCATGCTGCACCAACCATCCGGTGGCGCACAGGGTCAAGCAACAGACATTGAAATTCAAGCACGCGAAATTTTAAAATTACGCGCTCGCTTAAATGATATGTACGTTGAAGCAACAGGACAAACCCTACAGAAGATTGAAGAAACAATGGAGCGTGACAGCTTTATGTCAGCTGACGAAGCCCTTGCCTTTGGCCTCATTGATCAAGTTATAACCACAAGGCCTGAACTATCAAAGGGTGAAAAAACACAAAAAGATTAAGACCTTTTAAAACTCTCCCCTTTTTGTTAATCATTTGTTGATAATTACTGGCTCATACTGGTAATAAGAAGGGGAAGCGCCTTAAGCGCATCAACAAGAAAGTAAACTGTTATGTCAAAAACCACAGGTGGCGATTCAAAAAACACACTCTACTGCTCATTCTGCGGTAAAAGCCAGCATGAAGTCCGCAAACTAATTGCGGGACCAACTGTGTTTATCTGTGATGAGTGCGTAGAATTATGTACCGACATTATTCGTGAAGAAAACCAATCGGCACGTTTCACGCAACATGAGGGGATTCCAACTCCACAAGAAATTTGCAATGTGCTTAATGATTACGTTATTGAGCAAGAACGTGCGAAGCGCATTCTGTCTGTAGCCGTACACAATCATTACAAACGTCTTAACCACGCAGGCAGCGGTAGCGATATTGAAATTTCGAAATCAAATATCTTGCTTATTGGGCCAACCGGTAGTGGAAAAACATTACTTGCGCAAACACTGGCACGTATCATTGATGTTCCGTTTACAATGGCAGATGCAACAACATTGACCGAAGCCGGTTATGTTGGTGAAGACGTTGAGAACATTATCTTGAAACTTTTACAAGCTGCTGATTATAACGTCGAAAAAGCACAACGTGGAATTGTCTACATCGATGAAGTTGATAAAATTTCACGTAAATCAGATAATCCATCGATTACACGTGATGTCTCTGGTGAAGGTGTGCAGCAAGCGCTTCTCAAAATTATGGAAGGCACGGTTGCATCAGTACCCCCACAAGGCGGCCGTAAGCATCCTCAGCAAGAATTCTTACAAGTAGACACAACCAATATCATGTTTATCTGTGGCGGTGCATTTGCCGGGCTTGAAAAGATCATTTCTGCACGTGGAAAAGGTAGCTCTATTGGTTTTGGTGCGGATGTGCGAACCACTGACGAACGGAAAACAGGCGATTTATTAAAAGACGTAGAACCAGAAGATTTACTTCGTTTTGGTTTGATTCCTGAATTTATCGGTCGTTTACCTGTTATTGCAACGCTCACAGACCTTTCGGAAGAAGCGCTCGTTGATATTCTAACAAAACCAAAGAATGCACTTGTTAAGCAATTCAAGCGTCTCTTTGAAATGGAAGATATCACGCTAAGCTTCACAGACGAAGCACTCGAATCCATCGCAGAAAAGGCTATTGGACGCAAAACAGGCGCGCGTGGACTACGATCGATTATGGAAAACATCTTACTCGATACAATGTACGAATTACCATCAATGAAAAATATTGAAGAAGTAATTATTGGTAAAGATGTCGTTGAAAACCATGCCTTGCCTATATTTGTAAAAAGCAAGCCTGAGACTAAAAAAGAAACAGCCTTAGTGGCTGGTTGATATAAAGCCACACTAAAGGGCGGCATTCACATGTCGCCTTTTTACGTAATCCTCCCCCCCCTCTATGAACATCATCAATCAAAGTGTTTTATGAAACTAAAAATTACCACAGCCATTATTTGCGCAGTGTTGACGTGCGATCAAACGAATGCAGCAACTATCCCTTATGATGACATAGCAACACAAAAAGCTTTTATAGCTCAGATAACGACCATAGCTACAGAAGAACCCATAGAAGAAATTTTTTCGAATAGTGTCAAAAGACATGAACAGGAAAAACATGAGTCATTCCCTATAAATAATGAGCTATCCCTTATAGCAACGGATCGCAATCTAAGTTACAGCCTTGACATATCTCGGTTTCTATCGCCCACGGAATGGCTAATATATAGATCTTTGAACAAAAATTCAGCTTACCCCCTCGGTGAGTCACATACGGGTTTGGCGTTAATTCCCACAAGCTCCGCCCAGACGAATAAGCTCATCACAGAGCATCAAAACCAACAAACTACTGACGTCAGCTCGAACCGTTTATTCAGAGACAGAAAGCCGCCTAGAGACTTTATAGAGCTAATGAAGTCACGAAAAGCAGCTGCTGGTTGCAAAAAATCGAATCAAGCAAAAACCAAAAAGGAGAAGCTGAGAAGGGAGAAGGCTGCCAAACGTTCACTTATATCAACTACACCAACCGATCTTTACAAGCTTTTTGCAAAATGCAGCATTGACACCTCCCCTCAAGAAGAATGATACTATTTATAAGATAATTTATGTTAAATTGTTTTGTTTATGCAAATAATTTTGTTATTTTTAATGTGCATCACAACAAGTTACGCTTCGCATCGGTCATGTCTTGATCTACAAGCATTCTTCAATATCGCTGAAGAACCAGAAAAAGCGGTAATAACCACCCCTTCCGCATCAAGTAAGCATATACGTGAGCAAGATGACCTACTAATCTCTGAGTTTGAAAGACCTGAGTTTGAAATAAGCGATAGTTCCACACAATCCAGCGCAGCATCTTCTCCTCTGTTCTTTTCATTATCTCGATCCACATCTTCTTCTGAATTCTCAGAACTCATCGATGATGAAGAATTCTTTGACGATGCCGCTTCATCACAAGAATTGCCAAACGTGATTCAGCTCACCCACGAAAGTAAACAGTGTATCGATAGAATATGCGCTACCTTCTTTTCTCCACCAACAGGTTTTGGCGTTAATAATCACGACTATCGTAACGATATAACGAGTAGATTGACGTTAATATTTCTATGTAATTCAGAGCTAGCATCACCAGAACTACTTTCATTAGAAAGAGATCTATATGGCTTACGTCATTTACGCCTCTTCAGAGATGATTCTGTAAAGTTCTGTATCATTATGCATGCGTTGCAGCACGAAAAAATGCTGCAGCGAACGGATATGCTCTATCACTTAAAAAAAATTTTCAGCTATCTAGAGGAAAAACGACTCGAGAATTGCACTTCTGGCAAAAGGTTTCTAACAATCAACGCAGAAAATGCACGATCCATTATTCAATCGATGTCCCTATTATTCGAAATACCACAGATAAATGGCATCAATCCTGCGCAGCGTTTTATTGACTTAAACTACACAAATAAAGATATCAGAATATCTGTTTTCTTTCTTGCTATCATCCATACTTTTTGCACACTCCAACATGAGAGACGCATTAATTGCCATCGAATGCGACATAAACTTGTGACGATCACTGAAATGCTAAAACACATGTTTCACTTCAAAGGAAAATTTCAAAATCATATCGTCACAGAAAGATATGTTAATATGCTTTTATTGGCACTCGATGTGCCCGAAGACATTTATATACAAATTCATTTATTGGGTCTATTTCCATCATTAGAAAGTGCAGCATGTTCAACAAGCTCGCAAATCTCAGCAATATTAGAACCAGACGAACCAAGTTCAACATTGATGGCAGCAGGACAGATGATTTTCCCTGGCCTAAGCCGCCCTTTTTTTAACATCACGATCCCCGAAATGATAGTGCAAATATTTGGTATTTCAGATGATGATTGATAACAAGATAAATAAAAAACAAAAAATATATAAATAATGAGTTTATATTTTTCATAAAAATGATTCTTTAATACTTTTTTCTCTTGACATTAAATTGGTATGATAATAAAAATATTTTTTTAATGTAATTAATGAAGATTGTATTTCCGATGCATTTTGTCTTAATATTTTTTTTAATAATCTCTTTCCCTGATTTAACTATCGGAGCAACTGCTGAGGTTATGAAAAATTCATTACCTGGTATAGATCCAAGCACGTACGCAAAAACCCAGCTAGATAACGCCATCTTTCACGCTCCAACTCCAAGGCGCCGTAGCAGGCAAAATCCAATAGATTTTTCGACAATCACGGCCTCAGCCAGTCCGACTTCTGGAATCCTCAGACTGCCTCCGCTCGCAAGCGTTCCCACAGAACCACCTGCAAATTTATTTTCTAAACCAACAGAAAAATCTCCTCTGGCAAGAAGGCAAACCACAGCGAAATCAGTAGCGGATGCAGAGGACCCGACAGCACGTGCAGAAACCGCTACAATCGCGCTCGCGACACCAACGGATATCGCTGCATTCGCGTCCGCCCCCCTACCGATTCAACAACCCGAAGATCCGATTTCTTTTGAAAGAAATATTAATAGAATCCTGAATTTACATCTTTTCCCACGCAAGCAAGCAAGTATTGATCTTATTGAAGCGATCTTATCCAAGAAAGATGCTGAACAAAGAGATTACATAACGAATCATCTGATTCGTATTTTTAATTACCTGCAATCAAAACGTTTGGACCAGGGAAATCCAAGCAAAGAAAGATATCTTAGACTCTCACAAAAAGAGGCGAAATCCATCTTAAACCTAGTTTCCAGTCTTTTTGTAATCCCAGAGGCAATCGAAATAAATCCATCTTTTTTATTCATAGAACTGAATTACACAAATAAAAACCCACAGACAGCAATTCTTTTTCTTAATCTTATGGAACAATTTTTTATAAATAATTATACTCAGCAAAAAGCACTTGACGCGTGTAGACTTAGATTTTCCGAAGTTACACATAAAATGAAACGCGATTTTCACTTTGCAGGGAAAATTCCAAATCACGAAGTTACCAAAGCGTATATTGATGCATTGGTTTCAGAATTAAACGAACCTTTCTGAGCTTATCCATACAGAACACAATTTATGTGAGTGCATCGTTATTCTTTTTTGTAAGCGTTCTAAGCGCGCGCCTACAAATTCGCGCCGTTTCAGCTGTATTTGACGCCTGCAGCCATCGCGCACAAACAGATTGCACCCAAACAGGCTTACTTTTACTGGCATCATTCAACCAATTAGCCACTGAATCTTGTACGTACTTAGCCTGAACACTCTTTAGTGGATCAAGCAATGCTAAACCGAGGTGCGGCTCTGCCTTTAGTCGCGCGATGTGCCCACACCACACACCACGCGGACGTGTGATCTCTACTGCAAAACGCTGCACATATACAGATGATTCATGAACCCAGGGCTGTAATAAGGAAAAGCCTTCATCTAAGGATGCAGCGAGAGCAGGACGAATGGCAATCCATGCCCATTCACGCACGCCAAAATGCGGGTCATCCGCCAAAGGTTTAACACGTGCAAGCTGATCAGCCAGCGGCAATGATTGCAATGCTAGCAGATACCCCGCAATGCCACGAACTGTATCGCTTGGGTGAGCACACAACGCCTCAAAACAGCTGAACCCTACGTGATCATTGATCGCCATGGCTGAATGCAACATACGACGTGTAATACCAAGTGTATTATCAATTTTCAAGACATGCTTTGGAAACACCGCTTGCAGTAACACATTAAAATCGACGGCAAGCCCATCCATCAGATGTTGTGTTTCGATGGAACCTTGGCTAAGCAGAGCAATTCGTTCGGGCGTTGGTTTTAATGACATATTTTTAAGTGCCAGTTAAATTTTCAACATTGAATATATATTACGCAACCTCAATTTTAACGCAAGAACAACGTTAAAAATAATTATCTAACGTCATTGTTTCGAATATTGCATTTTAATAAAATATTCTTCATAATTTATCTTAATTAGAACTATCATTCACATCTTAACCATGCTACCCGTCACTTTTATTTTTCTTACTGTCATTCCCGCGGAGGCGGGGATCCAGGCTGTTTAGCTCTCCCCAAACTCACGGTTTTTAAAGGGGCTTTTCTGGATTCCCGCCTCCGCGGGAATGACAAGGGTGGAGTGACAAAAAGTGATGGGTAGCATGCATCTTAACAAATTAAGGAAATAAAATGAATCTTCTAACACGTATATCAAAATATTTAACACTTCTTATCAGTATAGCTAACATAAGCCCGAACGTACACTCGATGGAAGATAAGCTCATTCATTCAATAAAGTTTGCCTCAGAATCAATGCAAACCTCGCAAACTTCTATACATGCACCTACGAAAGCACGTATGCATGCGCCCAACTTCAAAGAAGTTTTCAGCAAACTTGAACGTCTTCATTTACGATTAAAAAGATTCTCGTCAAGCTGTAAAAATCATTGTTTAACTCCAAGTTCTTATTCAGTTAAACGTAAAACAGAACTTGATGCACATTTAAATAGCATACAAAAAAGCACACATGCGTTCTTCGCCATATATCTTGAATATGGTTTAATGGGTAAAAATGCATCTCACTATTCAACTAAATTTAAGGAATTCATGCGTAACAACTCGGTCTATTTTACTGATTTTGAACTTGCCGTAGACGGGCTTGCTCTCAATGACACAAATTTCAGTAGATATACGCAGGTCGATTCTGAATTCTCTAGCATTTTAATGGAATATAACCATACATTAAAAATCGTACGCAGCATCTTGCCACCCGGAGTTCTTAAATAACATCACTATTTTACGCAGTGCTCACGTTTTTTAAAACTTAGATTTCTCTTCGTGTATTCAGCGGGCTTCCCCTGCGGATATAGATGCCCAGATCAAGTCCGGGCAAAACACAGGGGAGAAAACGTGAGCACTGCGTTATTTTTCATATGCGTAGGTTTCTTTTTTATGACTTTATAAAAACCAATCATTGAATTTTTATGCTAAATGGTGTATCAAGATAGGAAAGTTATGTTTTTATAGAGTTATTATCTCTGGAGTTTATCAATGCCTTTATCTCATATTCTTGAAGCGCAAGAACGTACCGCATCAGGTACAGGTTCAGCGCGCGCTATACGTCGTGCTCATTTAGTACCAGCGATTCTTTATGGCGGTGAAGCAGAACCAATGATGGTTGCTGTTAACGAAAAACAACTCAACAAAGAATGCAATACTGCTGGTTTTTTCAGCCGCATCTTTACACTCAACGTTAATGGTAAAAATCACCAAGTATTAGCAAAAGATGTACAATTACATCCTGTTTCTGATGCACCTTTGCATGTTGATTTTCAACGAGTAGACAAAGATTCACGTGTACGTGTGTATGTACAAGTCAATTTCATCAATGAAGAAAAAGCACCTGGCATAAAGCGCGGCGGCACATTGAATGTGGTTACGCAAAAACTTGAAATCATCTGCTCACCAATGGAAATTCCTGAATCAATCACCGTTGATCTAGTTAAACTTGATATGGGTGGCAACATTACGCTTGATATGGTTACGCTTCCTGCAAACGTAAAGCCAGCGAATGCAGCACGTGATGGCGTGATCGCAACGCTTGTTGGCGGCGCTAAGGCTGCTGCTGAAGAAGCTGAGTAATCTCAGTTTCAATTAGGACAATACGATGGCAGATTGGGTATTTGTAGGTCTTGGTAATCCCGGAACCAATTATGCACTCAATCGTCATAATGTAGGCTTTATGGCTATAGATGTGATCGCAGATCATGTCCGTGCGCCGGCTTTTAAAATTAAATCAAATGCAGCGCTGTCTGAGGTCTCAACACCCGGGCAGCGTCTTTTTTTGCTTAAACCACAAACATTCATGAATCTGTCCGCGCGTGGCGTTGCGCCGTTACTCGCCTTTTATAAAATCCCCCTTGATCACCTTGTCGTTTTTCATGATGACTTAGACCTTGAACCAGGTCGCATCAAAATCAAGCGCGGTGGCAGCAGTGGTGGCCATAATGGCCTTAAAAGCTTAGATGAGAGCATCGGCAAAGATTATTGGCGTGTACGCATCGGCATAGGGCATCCAGGGCACAAAGATGCGGTGACCGGGTATGTGCTGTCAAACTTTCGCAAAGAAGAATTTAATAATTGGGTCCCCGAACAATTGGGCAAATGCGCGACCACCTTTGAAGATTTTCTAGGCACCATGGATAGCGTTTCTTGGATGAATCGTATCGATCGCGCATAAGAATGCAATGCATATTCTAAATAATATACGCAATAATTAATAACGTATTAATAGTTTGCATATTATAATTCAATCAATACATAAAAAAAGATTGAGGAAATATCATGAAAACAAAATTAATATTACTCGTTAGCGCATCAACATTTTCTATAGCAAGTTATGCAGCCACAGCCACTGATAAAACGCAAGATCGAATTAGCAAATTCCAAAGTCACCTAAGTGGTGCAGTAATCCCAGAAAAATCTAAACAGCTCATCAGTCGTGATATGGTTGACCGTTCAGATGAACAGGGCACGCGATCAGATGCTATCTATCGGTTGAAAACAGATAGTTCTGCTGGCACACAAAGCTATATCATTAAAGAAGGCATTGACGATAGAGAGCGTCAACTTGTTGATTCAGGAATAATTGGAGAATGGAAGAAAATCATCAGTGACTACAGCCGAGCCCATGACGGGATCAAGCTGCCTGAGCTCACCGATTACTACGCACACCATTCATTTACAGAAGATGGAGTTGAAAAAAACATCCTGTTAATGCAAAGGGCGTATGGAAAAACACTCACACACATTCAAAGAGAAATTGGCACGTTAACGGAAGCTGAAGCCATAGAAATGGCACAAAATATCGGTCAACAAATGGGCGCATTAGTGCGGGCTTTCTTCACGGAAAGAAGAACGTTCCTAGAACATGGCGATGCAAATTTAGCCAATTTTATGTACAGCAGCCGTAAGAAACAATTTTATTGGGTTGATTTGGGTGGAACAAAAGAAATTCCATACACTGAGCAGCTAGATGCATCTGACAATAACCTGTATTTCTCTCGTGAAACAGAGCTCTTTAATTACATACGTGGTGCATTTATATCAGATCATCCTGCTGGACGGATACAATGGCTTAAATCGCAAAAGGATGTATCAGAACAAGATCGAGTTAACTATATAAATACACTTAAAAAAGAAAGAAATGGCTGGCTTGCGAGCAAGGCATTTTATGATGCGTATGTTGCACAAGTAGGGGATTTAGAACCCTATAAAGCACTTACGGCAGAACGTCCTTTTGTTGGAAGCAGATCTTTTATAAAAGAAACAATCAACATGAAAGAACGATACCTTTCGAATTTCAGAGAAAAGTTCAGCCCTCAAGAATCGGCAGAAATAATTAACTATATTACCCAAGGAGATCCGCTAACCTCAAGCCGGGGTGCAAACAGCATGGCAGAACATCCTGCGGCGGCGGCACATGATCGTGGCAGTGAGCGTCCAGCAAGTCCTGCAGCAGCCGCACATGATGGCAGAGGTCAACATGCGGCAAGCGATCCTTCTCCTTCAGTCGTTGCTGCTGCTTCAGCAACAAGTCACGCTAAATCCCTCTTACCAGAGCCCGTGAGCGCGTTCTCGCCTCAACAACCACCAAAAGCACTTAGTCGCGTTTCTGCTCATGAGAAAATCGCTGCAGGAGGAAGTTCTGCGAGCGTAAGTACAGCAGCAAGCGCAGATAGAGACATGTCTCACATGACAAAACACGACTTAGAATCAGCACTTTCTACAGCTGGCACTAACGGCAATATAGGAACGCTCAACAAGCTTGCAAGCTTAATACCACCTGAAAATCCATATTGGATGTTTGCTACGTACAATTCGGCAGAAAATAATCACCTTGCTGCCTTTCAATTTTTGTGCAAAAAGAATGCCGATACATTTACAATAGATGTCTTTAATGGCTCACTCATACGGGCGTCAAGAGCAGGATCTCTAGATGTTGTACAGTACCTATGCACCCAAAATTCTGTCTCACCACAAGCGATTAACGATGCATTTTCTTACGCAATCGATTATGAACAGGTAGATGTCATTCATTACTTAAGAAGTCACTATGCACACCTGATTTCACAGAAAACCGTAAATGAAGCATTCATTAAATGTTCAACGGGGGATTTTTACAAAAGACATGGGTATCTTGACCAACAACGTATTCGTGAATTCATCGCCATGCTTATGACGCCAACAGAAAGGGGCCTAGTGCCAGACATAGAAACACTGCAAAAGGTTTTTATGGCCGCTTCAATCGTCAAATATCCTGGGGAAAAAGAGTTAATGATAATGGATTATATCATAAACAATTCGCATTTAGATCATGCCGTCATCAATAGTGCCCATCAACACGCGTTAGCACAAAAACGAGCAACTCCCGAAGATTGGCTTTCGTACTTTCAAACAAAAAGGCTCGCGTTGCTAAAAAAAGCCGCTGAAGAAATAGCTTAAATTAACATACTAAAAACACACATATACGAACGTCTGCAAAGCACACAGAAACTTCTTCGCTTTGCAGATGCGTCGTTTAAGACTTCAGATGATTCATCAATGCATGAGAAATGCGCCAAAGCCATCCTATTGTTCACAATTTCAAGAGCGAAAGGCAATGGATATATTCTTCACGCAAATCATCCCCTAAAAAGCCCGGGCTATTTTAGAACACCCCATTTCATAACGCATTCGGCAAGCTAAAGCATATCCCTTTAGCCGAGCTACTTTATGCATTCAGAACCAAACCTCATCCATGAACTTGAACTGTGTTTACGCAATGAGCTACGCCGCAGACTTCGCGAGGAATCCCGTTACGATTGGTCAGTGAACGCGCGACCATCTCAACAACTTCCCCCCGGAGATGATTGGCAAACATGGCTCATCTTAGCGGGACGTGGTTTTGGAAAAACACGCACAGGTGCCGAAACCGTGCGGCATCTCGTCGAAACAAAACAAGCACGGCATATTGGCCTAATTGGACAAAGCATGGTCGAAGCCGCATCTGTTATGGTTCAGGGTGAAAGCGGTTTGTTAAATGTATTTCCACCAGATCAACGCCCCATCTTCAGCCCCAGCGGACAAAAGATATTCTTTAAAAACGGAGCCGTTGCAACACTGTTTGGCGGCAATGCAACCGAACGCCTTCGCGGCCCTCAATTTGATCTGGTGTGGATTGATGAATTTGCGAAGTTCAAAAATCCAGACGAACTCTTTGATCAGGTGATGATGGGCTTACGACTTGGTGCGCACCCGCGCTGTGTGATTACGACAACACCGCGCCCGGTTCCGCTGTTAGAAAAATTGTTAAAAGACCCTAAAACCATTGTCACACGCGGCAGCACTTTTGATAATACAGCGAACCTAGCGCCATCGTATATTGCTCAAATGAAATCAACCTATGCCGCAACGCGTATCGGGGCCCAAGAATTGTATGCCGAAATTCTAACAGAACGCGACGGAGCCCTTTGGAATAGGTCCCTCATTCGCTATCAAACACCCGCCGACGAAAGCTGGCGCCGCATTGTCATTGCCATCGATCCTGCCACGACACATCACGATCGCAGCGATGAAACAGGGATTATGGTGGTAGGTTTGCACGATGACGGTTTTGTCTATGTGATTGAAGATTTAAGTGGACGCTTGCCGCCAACCGAATGGGGCACACGCGTGACCGAAGCCTATTGGCGTTACAAAGCAGATCGCGTCGTGGCCGAGGTAAACAAAGGTGGAGACCTAGTAGAACGTGTCGTGAAAAGTATTGACCCGCATGTGTCATACAAAGCAGTTCGGGCAACACGCGGCAAAGTTGTGCGTGCAGAACCAGTCGCATCGTTGTATGAACAAGGCAAGGTATTTCACATACGGCCGCTGACATTATTGGAACAACAAATTTGCGATTACATCCCGAATCGAACGGCAAAGTCGCCCGATCGGATGGATGCATTGGTGTGGGCAATTACCGATTTGATGCTGGCGCGCGAAGCCTCGAGCGATCCGAAAGTGTGGGAGGTGTGAGAGACTGTATTTTACATTTAGTCGGGCTACCATTTTACATTTAGTCGAACTTCCATTTTATGTTTAGTCGAACTTCCATTTTACATTTAGTCGGGCTTCCATTTTACATTTAGTCGGGCTTCCATTTTATGTTTAGTCGGGCTTCCATTTTATGTTTAGTCGGGCTTCCATTTTAGGTTTAGTCGGATTTCCATTTTATGTTTAGTCGGGTTTCCATTTTACATTTAGTCGGAATTTTGCTATCTTAAAACAAGCACATTAATACTGAAAAAAATAAAAAATATGTATCAACGCTGGCAATCAAAAAAAATTCAAGAAGCCCTTACAACACGCCGCGTTATCTTATTGTCAGGCTCTAGACAATGTGGAAAGTCAATACTTGCTGCGGCATTTTCATCCGCGCCAAATATTTATCGAACGCTTGATAACTTAGCCATATTAGAGGCCGCTCGCATTGATCCTCATGATTTTGTTAAGCATGGAAATGAGCTCATGATTATTGATGAAATTCAACGTTGCCCACAATTACTACCAGCCATTAAAATGGATGTTGATGTGAACCGAAACATGGGACGTTTTCTGTTAACTGGATCTGCCAATATTCAGTCGCTACCTGCTGTGCAAGAATCATTAGCTGGCCGTGTGCGACATTTGCGTCTTCGTCCCCTTGCCGCGGGTGAAATCGAACAAACAATGCCAACATTCTTAGAAAAGATATTTTCCAAAAATTTTATGACAACAAACGAAAGGGGTGAATCAAAAAGCCCTTCCTTAAAAGATTATTATATTGATTTGGCATTAAAAGGAGGGTACCCGGAACCCTTGCTTTTGCAAAAAAGAAAAAGTCGTCAAGAATGGCATCAAGACTACTTATACCATTTTACGCAATAAATTAGCCTAATTTTATTGAAAAGCAACTCTATA
>JAZKAK010000038.1:10545-27854 GCA_040389165.1 Pseudomonadota bacterium | reverse complement strand
GTGAACAAATTCATGCACTAATGCGTTACCCACCTATTTTTCATAAGAGCCTTAATTTTATTAGATTCTTTTTTATCTTTAAAATAAGCACATACTCAAAATTCTCTATCGCCGGGAGAGCCAGCAAAGAAATTCACGATAGCTGTGCTTCCGGATCAACTTTTAATTATACAGTTTTCTGATCTTCTTTTTTTGCATTTTTTTCTGCACGCCAGGTTTCAGCAATCATTTTACGTCGTTCCTGCAATGCCTCACGCTTTTCAGTGTGAACCTGAATTGCGGCAGTAATAAGTGTGTGGCGCTGATTTGCATGGAGTTTCTGTTTTTCTTCAACACTACCAACTTCATTTCCATCTAGGTCATATCGCTTATCATTTTCAAGAAGTGCTTTCTGATAATAGGGTGTGTTCGTATACACAGTAATTGCATCACGAATAGATTTCTTGCTTGGAATGTAGGCTTCGATTTTAGGTTCGTTTGCTTGAGAAGTCGTTTCATCACATGATTCACTCTGTTTTTGTCTCAAAATTTCTGCATCAATCCAAACAGTAACATCATGTGTAATGCCAATTTTTAAAGGTAGGCGGTCTTGCCTTTTAAACAAGTTGGGAAAAGTCTCATATAACCAAATAAGAGCGGTTTTAACCCGTTCATTTCGGCTAAGCGGAATAGGTTTGCTTTCGTTCTTCTTTGTTTGCGGTGCTGCGATCATTTTATTTTGTTCGGAGACTGATTGCGCAGGCGCTTTTATGTTCGCATCATCAGTTTTTACAGAGATATTTATAGGCGTTTGTTTTTTAGGCGCAGGCTGTGACATCCCATAATTATCTGTGCGATTATTTCTTTTATTTGTTGAATTTCTAATGTCATCTGACTTTTTAGCTTCATCGCGTTTTCCTTCTTCAAGAGCCGCTTTAAGCATTAGTAATGATTCAGGAATTATTCTAATAATTTTATTTTCCATAACG
The DNA here is from genome assembly GCA_040389165.1 of Pseudomonadota bacterium. Taxonomy (GTDB): domain Bacteria; phylum Pseudomonadota; class Alphaproteobacteria; order Paracaedibacterales; family CAIOTO01; genus CAIOTO01. The sequence goes on along the minus strand of JAZKAK010000038.1, from coordinate 26,886 downwards.
GTTCAGTTACTCCTATTTATTATATAATGTATTTTATATTTGAAATATATCTATCATTCAACAAAAAAGTTAGAACGTTTAATATGTTGTAAAACGTATATTCCATATTACGTGTGTAAAAAAGAAACGGAGAGTAATTCATCTGATTCATTTTTCCAGCACAAAAGAAACCTAAGAATTTTATAACTTCATATAAACAACGCACGTTGGATTTTTAATTTCAAGATTCAGATTACCACCGTTGGTACATTGTCCCGATGCTACTCCTTGTCCTTCTTTTGCGCGAAGTAATCCTTGCGTTGCATCGCTAGAAGACTGACCTTCATCTATTTTTGACATTAATTTTTGCACTTGTTTAGGCGTTAATAAAGCATTCCCAGAATCTTTTGAAAGTCTTATCCAGTTTCCTGGCATTGCTGGGTCCGTTAAGGAGATAATATCATAATTGCCACCAAACTTTGAAACAGGCGGAGTAGATGTTTCCCAATCACCAGCTTTATTTAAATGAATCCATACGTTAGCACTCTCATTTGACTCAATAATACCATTTCCATTACCATTTGTGACACCAGTTCCGAAACGCGTAGCAGCACTCAGATCATCACCTGGTAAAGTACCATACGTATCTTGATAGTTATGAATAGCAACCTTTATGTGCTGGAAATCATTCACAACCGAGCGAATTTTTGCCACATCCAATAAATCTTGTCCTTTAAAAATGGCGCCCATAAGGACGCCAACAATAACAAGCACTATTGAAAGTTCAATAAGTGAAAACGCATTCAGCCGGTAACAAATAAAAGCCTTTAACTGCCTGTTTAACATAGGCGTCATGCAATTTCCTTTAATGCCTTAATAATATCATCACACACTTTCTTTGCGTCACCCAAAACCATCATCGTGTTATCGCTATAAAATAATTCATTATCAACACCTGCATAGCCAGAAGCTAAGCTACGTTTAACAAAAAATACAGTACGTGCATTTTCAACATCAAGAATTGGCATTCCATAAATTGGGGAAGCCTTATCTTTCTTTGCGGCAGGGTTTGTAATATCATTAGCACCAATCACGAAAGCAACATCAGTTGTGCTGAAGTCACTGTTAATTTCTTCCATTTCAAGAACATCATCATAAGGAACATTAGCTTCGGCTAATAAAACATTCATGTGTCCAGGCATACGACCTGCCACTGGATGAATAGCATAACGCACGCGTACACCAGCTTGCTTTAATATATCAACCATTTCTCTCAATGCATGCTGTGCTTGCGCGACGGCCATACCATAACCTGGCACAATAATAATGTTTTGAGCATTGCGCATCATATAGGCAGCATCTTCTGCACCACTTGCTTTAATAGGCTTATCGCAATGCGCACTCGTGGATGCATTGTCATCAGCAGCCACATCACTACCAAATCCACCCAGTATTACATTAATAATGGATCGATTCATCCCCTTACACATAATGTAGCTGAGAATAGCACCCGACGCGCCAACAAGCGCACCAACAATAATAAGAACATGATTGTTAAGCGTAAAACCAATGCCTGCAGCCGCCCAGCCAGAATAAGAGTTTAGCATTGACACGACGACAGGCATATCAGCACCACCGATTGGTAAAATCAGCAAAAAGCCCAATGTAAGCGCAACAATCGTCAACGTCCAAAAAATGAAGGTTGACTCTGTTATCATAAAGATAATCGTCAAAACAACTAATGCTAATCCTAATCCAGCATTTATTACGTGTTGTTTTGTGAATTGTAAAGGCTTTCCTGACATGAGGCCTTGCAATTTACAGAAAGCAACAATAGAGCCAGTAAATGTGATAGACCCGATAATTACACCAAGTGACATCTCAAAAAGACTTGCTGTGTGTATGTGTTGAATTGTCCCAATATTAAATGCTTGAGGAGAATAAAAGGCAGCTGCAGCCACAAGAACAGCCGCCAAGCCAACAAGACTATGGAATGCAGCGACAAGTTGGGGTAAAGCTGTCATTTCAATTCTTTTAGCCAGCACTGTTCCGATGCTACCGCCAATAATCACTGCCAACAAAATATATTGAAAATGTGTAACTGCAGGCGAAAGAAGTGTTGTAAGAATAGCTATGCTCATTCCAAAAATAGCATATAAATTCCCTGAGCGAGAAGTCGCCGCAGACGAAAAACCTTTAAGACCCAAAATAAAACAAATGGATGATATTAAATATAAAAATGAAGAAATACTTTCTGACATAACAAATCCTTTTTATTTATTTTTTTGAAAACATGCGAAGCATGCGTTGAGTTACCACAAAACCGCCAAAGATATTAATGGAAGCTAGAATTACTGCACAAAATCCCAAACAAGACGAGATTCCACTCGATGATGGCCCCATCGCAAGCAAAGCGCCAACGATAATAACACTTGAGATTGCGTTTGTAACAGACATAAGCGGAGAATGAAGTGCTGGCGTTACTTTCCACACTACATAATAACCCACGAAACAGGCGAGTACAAAAACTGTAAGACCCATAACAAAAGGATCTTGAGAGACATTCCCCCCTGCTTGAACAATTTTCTTTGTAATTGTATCTAATTGTTTAGCCTCGTCCATAAGCTCACGAGCAATTTCCGTTATGGTGGTTACGCGTTCAGTGATAGCATGTAAATCCATGTTTTTTATCCTATTATGTTTAAATTATGCGTCTACAGTTGTTTCATTATTGATATCAACCTTGATCTTCGCTTTCGATTTGGTTTTTTGCTTTATTTCTTCAGGTGTTTCTTGCTTAAAAAATTGATGAACAGTTGTTCCTTCTTTTGTAAGCAAAGTTGACGAAACAATTTCATCAGACCAATCAATAGAGATAGCACCTTCATCAAAGGTTGCAATCCCCTTAAGGAACGCGAGCACATTTCGCGCATAAAACTGACTTGCATCTGCCGCTATGCCAGAAAGTATATTCCCAGGAGCATGAATTTTGACATTATGTTTTGTCACTGTCTTGCCGTGCTCACTCAAAACACAGTTTCCACCATTTTCAGAAGCCAAATCCACAATAATAGAGTTTGCACGCATGGATTTAACCATTTCTTCGGTGATCAACGTAGGTGCAGTTTTTCCTGGAATCAACGCTGTTGTTATAACAATATCCTGTGTTTTTATAAAGGAGGCAAGTTTTTCCATTTGTGCTGCTTTATATTCATCACTCATTTCTTTGGCATATCCACCTGCCCCGTCGCCAATTTCAGCAGCATCAACTTCGATGAAGGTTGCTCCTAAACTTTGAACTTGTTCTTTTGCGGCAGCACGTACATCAAAAGCAGAAACAATAGCACCTAAGCGCCTTGCTGTTGCAATGGCTTGTAATCCTGCAACACCAGCACCCAATATAAGCACTCTCGCTGCGGGGATTGTACCAGCAGCGGTCATCATTAAAGGGAGCGCTCGACCAAAGGAAAAAGCGGCCTCAAGCACGGCGCGATAGCCAGCCAAATTGCTTTGTGAAGACAATATATCCATTGTTTGTGCGCGCGTGATACGGGGGAGCATTTCTAAAGAAAATGTTGTTAAATTTTGTGCATTATAAAGTGGCAGCAAATCATTATGTTTAAAAGGCTTCAAAACACCTAATAACGTTGCACCTTTTTTAGTAAGAGCAATATCGGATGCTGTGAGTGGCGAAACACTAACAAGAAAATCTGAGCTCGCAAGCACTTTTTGACGATCTTTTTCGATGGTGACGCCGGCTTTTTCATACATGTCGTCAAGATATCCAGCATCAACTCCAGCACCTTTTTCAATGGTGACAACAAATCCAAGATCACTTATCTTTTTTGCAACGTCAGGCGTCAAGCCAACACGCTTTTCATATTGATAAGATTCTTTTAAAACGCCAAGTTTCATATTCACTACCAGTTCTAATTACTTGGGTCTCATTATAATGATTTTTAATCATCAGGAAAGAAAAATAAAGCATTTGTAGCTATAATTTAGAAATGCCCCGCTCAATAATATGAATTAGAGCCAATCCGCCAATGTCCAATAAGAAAACAAGCTTGTTGTGCTCAGCTTAGTGGAATTGAATTCCATATTAAACATTCGGCGGTACGGAAATAATCCGTCCGCCCATTTCTTTAGATGACCATAGCATCACATCATTTGCAGGAAATACCATAAGCTTATCCGGCACTACAGGTATATTATTAACACCTTTTCCAACTACAGCATCCGATGTAAATTCCATATATTCCTGCCACTCAAGCACGTAGGCACGGACACGTCTCACCCAACGACCTGCATGAAACGCCAATTCTTGCCAATCATCTGGTCTAAAAAAAATAAGCCCAACTAAGGCTAAAATCAACCATGGGCTATAGCTGAAATCAAACATTGCACATCCTGCCATACCTGGGCTTCAAGTGTTTCAATTGATTGGGTTGCATCAAGCATGAAAAACCGCGCTGGCTCTTCAGCAGCCAATGCCTTAAATCCTGTACGCACACGTTCATGGAAAGACAATCCTAAGCCTTCAAAACGATCTTCTTTCGTGTGATCTTGCGACATACGCCTCTGTGCACGCGCCAATCCAATATCTACAGGCACATCAAACAAATAAGTTCGATCCGGTTGAACCTTACCCACCGTGTTGTGATAAAGCGTCTTTAAAAAATCCAATGACACGCCTTTGCCATAACCTTGATAGGCATAACTAGAATCTGCAAAGCGATCACAGATAACCCATGTGCCAGCCAATAGCGCCGGCTCGATCCAGGTTTTCCAGTGATCGTCGCGCGCAGCAAACATTAGAAGTGCCTCTGTTGATGATGCCCATCGATTGGCTTCCCCTTTTACAAGCAATGAGCGAATTTCCTCGGCACCATAGCTTCCTCCAGGTTCTCGTGTCCACATGACGTTAATACCAGCCTCGTCAAGTTTCGCAAATAATTTCTTCGATTGAGTTGTTTTGCCTGAACCTTCGCCACCCTCGAACGTTATGAATCGACCGAGCTGCGTTACGTTAGATCTATTCAAAGCACAGTTCATCCTATGGCCTTTGTTAAACGCGAAACGGCACGATCATACCCAATATAAGGTAAAAGATCTTTCATCTCTGGCCCATGATCGTGCCCAGTTAACGCTTGACGAAGTGGCATGAATAACGCCCTACCCTTACGTTCCGACTTTTCTTTTAGAACATTCGTCCAAAGACTCCATGTGGCTATATCCCACGGCTCTACTGGCAATGTATCCAGCGCATCACGTAAATAATCAGCATCGATGTGTTTTTCTATTACAAGATCATCACTAAACACATCTTTCCACGCACTAATATCAGATACAGAATCTAAATTACCGCGGATCAATCCCCAAAGTGTTGAATCAATGCTGATTGGCAAACGATCTTTCACGCGTTCATAAGGGGTAATCGTCAATAGCTTGTGATTAAGCACATCTAATTCACGATCATCAAAATGAGGAGCAGTGCGACTAAAGATTGAAAAATCGAAATTCTTAGCGAGCTCATCCAATGACAACACAGGCTCAATTGGCATAGACGTACCAAGGCGCGCCAGCAAGCTGCTAATCGTCATCGGCTCTAGTCCTTTTTCACGCATAGATTGCAAGCTAAGACTACCAAGCCGTTTTGATAAAGCTTGACCACTTTTATCTAAGAACATCGTGAAATGAGCAAACTCAACCGTGCATGGAGCACCAGTTATTGCCTCAAACAGTTGAATTTGAAGTGCAGTATTTGTTACATGATCTTCACCACGCACAATATGAGTAATCGCAAAATCAATATCATCTGTAACAGAAGCTAATGTATAAAGGAAGACACCATCAGCACGAACCAGCACTTGATCACCTAAATTGTCGGTTGAAAATTCAACAGGACCACGAATATGATCATTCCAAGAAATTTTTCCCGGAAGTAATTTGAAACGCCAATGTGGCTTTCGTCCTTCAGCCTCGAACTTTGCACGTTCTTCATGTGTCAGCAACAAAGCAGCACGATCATAAATAGGCGGTTCACCCTTAGCAAGTTGACGCTTTCGTTTGAAATCAAGCTCTTCTGGCGTTTCATAACACGGGTAAAGTCGACCGGAATCAATCAATTTTTGCATTACCTCTGTGTAACGATCAAAACGATTAGACTGTTTTGCAAAGAGATCATGTGTGAGGCCCAGCCATGCCAGATCCTCCTGAATAGCTTCTGCATACGCTTCAGTTGAACGCTCACGATCCGTATCATCAATACGAAGCATGAATTGCCCGCCATGCCTGCGCGCAAAAAGCCAACACAAAACGGCAGCACGTGCATTTCCAATATGAAGCAACCCAGTCGGACTTGGCGCAAAACGAACTCTGATCATGTTTATTTCTCGATATGTATTTTAAAATCACTATAATGGATTCCATGAATTTTTCACAGACTCTTCGTCGTTTTAATTTTAGATACCAAACACTAAATCCATGGGTAAAAATGAGGTTATACAGTAGAAACCGTATTCATTTAAGAAAAAATGAATTTTATTAACGTTTTTTTTACTTTTCCCCTTGATTTTTCACAAAAAAAGTCCATTTTATAGAGTAGAGATGTTTATAAATGAGTTGCCGATATGATTATTAATATGGATACGTTTAAAGATTTACAATCTAGGTTGAAAGGCTTTCAATCAGAGAAAGTACAACTTGAAGAAAAAATCCAGGCAACGCCGCGTGTTACTAAAGGCACGTTAAATTTTGGACACTATCAATTAAATCGTAAAAAAGAGCAACTACAAAGTAAAATTCTAAAACTTAGCAGTATCTTACAACCAGATATCATTGCATAATTCCGCATAATTGGCTTAGCTAATATGACACTTACATGCATCTTAAACACCAAATAGATATGTAAGCCAAAGCTTAATTTCCTCTTTAATTATCTTTTATATTAAAATAAATGAATTCATGACACATTACGATGTAATAATAATCGGCGCAGGCGCAGCTGGACTCATGGCTGCCGTGTCCGCAGGAAAAAGAGGAAAAAAAACCTTACTCATCGAACATACCGCCAAAATTGGTGAAAAAATAAGAATTTCAGGTGGAGGAAGATGTAATTTTACAAACATCTATGCACATAAAGAAAATTATATTTCTCAAAATCCACATTTTATTGTATCAGCTTTAGCTGGCTATTCACCTAACGATTTTATTAAGTTAATTGAGTCGTATGAGATTTCGTACCACGAGAAAACATTAGGACAGCTCTTTTGCGATGGATCCTCAAAACAAATTATATTAATGCTGCTTGATCTCTGTCAAAAGAATAACGTAGAAATCAGAACAAATTACAATGTGAATGACGTCTCGAAAAGCGATCATTTTCGTATTGCAAGCAGTGATGGCACATTCACAAGCACCGCGCTTATTATCGCTTGCGGTGGGCTTTCCATACCATTAATTGGTGCAAGTGATTTTGGCTACAGAATAGCACAGAAATTTGGACTTAAATTGATCCCGACACGGCCGGCTCTTGTTCCATTAATCGTCGATCATTCTCACAGGGAACATTTTACACAGCTAAGTGGGGTTTCCAATCTTTCCACCACACACTACAAAGAAACTCGCTTTACCGAGAATATTTTATTTACGCACAAAGGACTTAGTGGCCCAGCTATTTTACAAATTTCATCTTATTTAGAATCTTTTGATAACAAGATAATTAGCATAAATTTATTACCGAATCTTGATCTTAGAAATCAATTTGTAGTGGACAAAAACAACAAAAAAACACCAGCCAATTACTTAAAAGGCTACCTCACAAATCGGCTCGTTGATCATCTGGCAAACGATGCTGATTACCACAAAAGTATAACTGATCTTAAAAAAGATATTCTTGTAAAAATTGCTAATAGTATCCATACACTAAACATCCCTATTAGTGGTAGCGAGGGATACCAGAAAGCTGAAGTCACTGCCGGCGGTGTTGATACAAGTGAGTTATCGTCAAAAACGATGGAATGCAAAAAAGTCCCTGGTCTTTATTTCGTTGGGGAAGTCGTTGACGTAACGGGATGGCTCGGGGGGTACAACTTTCAATGGGCATGGTCATCAGGGTATGCTGCAGGCAATAATTGCTAGTATGGCATAGCTCCATATAATTTGATTATGTTTCCATCATGGCGAGCCCCACAGGGGTGTGGCCATCCTATGGCTGTTTTCCTGGACCACCGCGCCTCTTACGAGGCTCATGATGACAACGAATCTATACTCAATTTAAAGGTGAAGCGCTATATAATACCATACTCAAATTAAACTTACCATTAGTGTGTTTCCTTTAATGGAAATGACTCGAACGCGCTTACCTTCAACAAGAACAGCCCCATCAACACAGCGAACAACCCAACGCGTATCATTGACATTAACGTAATATTTTGTGTGATCAGCGTTATTAGAACCAAAAGATTCCTCTAATGTTAAAATCTGACCAACAAGCTGCTCACTACCTTTATTAAGTGCAGACGAGGAATGCTGGTGTGTTGACTTTCGCTCGTATACAAAATAGCCAACAATTAACGATATGGTGGAAAATCCGAAAAAACACAGCATTTGCCCCATCGGGCCGAATACCCACATGGCTAGCGTGGCAGCCGTAAACAAACATGCTATGCCAATCCATAATAAGAAAAACGCAGGAATACACAATTCAAGCAGCATTAACGCAATACCAGTGCCAAAGAAGCACTGCCAAATCGTTAGATGACTCAAAGACAAATCATTAAACATAGCTTAATTCCTCATTTTATAACGTTTTCAAAAAGTTTTGAGTAGTAAGACATCAAGATTCGAGGTACGTTCGTTCCCACTTATACACGCTGCAGAGATATTACAGAGGACTGCACTAATCGAAATTGTGTAAAAATGGTATTATTAATTAAGTGCAACGACCACTCATTGCGAAACAAGCTGGTCGTTATATAAATACAGTTCTTAAGGCGTCCGTGGTTTCATAGTTGTTGACACCTTGTCGGACACGCCGTTCTTTGAAAGTAATTCAGCAATTCCAGCTATGCTACCCATCACATTTGCTGTATCAAGAGGCAACATCAGCACTTTTTGATTTGGTGAAACCGCAATACCCTTGAGTGCTTCTACATATTTCTGTGCGATAAAGTAATTAAGCGCTTGCTGGTTTCCTTCGCCGATAGCCTGAGACAATACACGTGTAGCAGATGCTTCCGCTTCTGCCAAACGCTCACGTCCTTCAGCCTCACGAAATGCCATTTCACGTTTGCCTTCAGCCTCTAGAATCATTGATTGCTTCTCACCTTCGGCTTCTAAAATTGATGATTGGCGAGCGCCTTCTGCTTTTAATACAGCCGATTGACGTTCTCCCTCAGCTTCAAGAATTGTCGCACGCTTATCACGCTCTGCTTTCATCTGACGCCCCATAGATTCAACTAAGTCACGTGGAGGCCTGATATCCTTAATCTCAATACGCGTCACCTTAAGTCCCCATGGGCTCGTGGCATCATCCACAACACCAAGCAAGCGAGCATTAATTGCACCACGTTGAGACAGCAATTCATCTAAATCCATTGATCCCATGACGGTACGGATATTGGTCATCGTCATGGCTAAAATTGCAACTTTAATATTTGCAACTTCATAAACAGATTTTGCCACATCCATAATTTGAAAGAAGACAATTCCATCAACGGTGACGGCGGCGTTATCTCTGGTGATTACATCTTGTGATGGCACCTCAAGCACTGTCTCCATGACACTGACTCTAGCACCTATTCTTTCAATAAAAGGCTTCAATATATGCAACCCAGGACGTAATGTATGCGTATATCGCCCAAAGCGCTCCACAGTGAATTCATATCCTTGTGGTACAACACGTATTGTTTGCGAGATAAAAATAACAATAAAAACTATTGGTAATACGTAAAATATTATATCCATAAAACAACCTCATAATAAATAAATTAAAACAATATACCATACGTTACTATTCATAATCAATGTATTTATGTCATAAAAAAAATATCTATTTTTCCTCTTAATAAAAACATTGATTCTTAATAAGCTTACGTGTTAATCGAATCAATATAAACCGTGTTTTAATTATTATTATACGTATTCAATTACTAATATTCAAAAATTAAAATTAACCTACGTGCAATATAGAAATAAGTTCGGCCACCTCATCACACAACACTTGACACGCGTCACTTTATAACATAATTTCGCTAACACACTAAATATTCCAATTTCCAATCATTATTTGAGATTTAAGGCCACTTCATGTCAAAAAAATTACCCGTCACCGTGCTTTCTGGCTTTCTTGGCTCGGGAAAAACAACGCTACTTAATCACATCCTAAACAATCGTGAAGGACTTCGTGTTGCGGTAATTGTCAACGACATGGGAGACGTTAATATTGACGCCGACTTAATTAAAAATGGAGGATCAGAACTCAGACATACCGAAGAAAAATTGATTGAAATGAGTAACGGTTGCATCTGTTGTACACTTCGTGAAGATTTGCTTGAGGAAATCACAAAAATTGCAAATGAAAATCGATTTGATTATTTACTCATTGAATCAACAGGCATATCAGAGCCCCTTCCCGTTGCTGAAACATTTACATTCGAAGATGAAGACGGCACAAGCCTATCCGACATTGCAACACTTGACACAATGGTCACAGTCGTGGATGCATTTAATTTTCTTAAAGATTATGGTTCTCAAGATTTTCTTCATCAACGAGGAGAATCAGCAAGTGAAGGCGATGAGCGCACCGTCGTGGATCTGTTAATTGAGCAAGTTGAATTTGCCGATGTAATTATTTTGAATAAAGTTGATTTAGTAAGCCCTGAAGACATGCATCAGTTGACTGGAATTATTAAAATGTTTAACACCCAAGCACGTATTGTTATTTCTGAATTTGGCAAAGTTGCTATCAATCAAGTCTTAGGAACAGGTCTTTTTGATTTTGAAAAAGCAAGCATGGCACCAGGTTGGCTAAAAGAGCTTCGCGGAGAACATGTCCCTGAAACAATTGAATACGGCATCAGCAGCTTCGTCTATCGATCACAAAAACCTTTTCATCCTCAGCGCTTCTATCACGTAATTGAAACGGAATGGCCTGGTGTCATTCGCTCAAAAGGTATTTTCTGGTTAGCCAGTCGCTTTGATTTTGCAGGCAATTGGTCGCAAGCGGGTGCGATTTGTCGCAATGAAATGGCAGGCTCATGGTGGGATGCGGTAGAAAAAGAAAATTGGCCAAACAATCCAGAATGGCTCGATGGAATTGAGAAGAATTTCTCTGATGCGTCTGGGCTTCCCAATCAGTATGGTGATCGCAGACAAGAGCTTGTTATTATTGGCATCAAAATGAATAAAGATAAAATTATTTCCATGTTGGATGAATGCCTTCTAACGAATGAGGAAATGAAGTTAGGCAAAAATGAATGGAAAAAATTTAACGATCCTTTTCCACATTGGGAATTGCAAAAAGATCTCGGATGATACATACGGTTAAAATTGATTAATCATCAAAAAAATCATGCAAAACTGAAAATTCATCAAAAAATCTTATGATTATTCATGCAAACAATAGTATAGTGTGAAAAGTTAAATTGTTCTATCGATGAAAGCACTTTGCCTTTATGTTTTCAACAACTGCGAATATGCTCACCTTTGTTCGAATTTTGCTCATTCCAGTTTTGGTTCTCTCGTTTTATATGGGAACTCCACAATGGCGTTTTGCAGCAGCGGCCATATTTATTGTCGGGTGCATAACCGACTATCTTGATGGCTATGTTGCACGTACTTATTCACAAATATCACGCCTTGGTCAATTTCTGGATCCAATGGCCGATAAACTTTTAGTTGCAACTACCCTTTTCCTGATGGCAGGATTTGATCGTATTAGCCGCTACTCATTCATACCAGCAATCATTATTTTGAGTCGTGAGATTCTTGTTTCAGGCCTTAGAGAGCACCTCAGTAACTTTCGTGTAACACTAGCTGTATCGCAGCTTGCAAAATGGAAAACAGGCATACAGATGCTCGCCATTTGTCTTTTGCTTGTTGGAGACACTGCCGAAATTGTTACACCAGCACGTTATGTTGGCGAGGTTATGCTTTGGTGTGCAGCCGTATTAACCATCATTACAGGTTTTGACTACGTAAAATCATCCATTAGACATTTTTAAAACGTATTAAAACATTTACCTTACAATAAAAAATAGGATCACACGCAATGACAGAACTGAATGAAAATGAAAACTTAACAGACAATGACACACTAATTGCTACCGAAGAAACAACTCAAGATGCTGAAATTATCACGTTAGAACAACAAGTAGCTGACATGAAAGATCAATGGCTGCGCGCCGTTGCTGAAACTGAAAATATTCGAAAACGTGGACAACGTGAAAAAGAAGATGCAACACGTTATGCTCCGTCAAATTTAGCACGCGACATTGTTAGTGTTGCTGACAATATACGTCGTGCACTTGATGCTTGCGCCAAAGAAGATACCACACAATTAGCAGCAAATATTCAAGGACTAATCACAGGCGTGGAATTAACGGTTAAAGAATTTGACACAATACTTGAACGCCACCATATCAAGCGCATTCAACCTTTGCATGAAAAATTTGACCCAAACCATCATCAAGCGATGTTTGAAATCGAAAGCAACGAACATCCGGCAGGAACTGTTTTAAATATCATGCAAGATGGTTATTTACTCCATGATCGCCTGCTCCGTCCCGCTATGGTTGGCGTAAGCAAAACCCCTGCAGTCAAAATAACTGAGACAGAAATCACAATCGATAAAACTGCATAAATTATTTTGATCGGCAACAATCCAAATTTAAGTGAGTAGTGCATGAAATGAACTTAGTTAGTCTTTCATGCCAAAACCTTGTGCGTTTTTCGTATCTGTCCTAATCTGATGACAGTCTCTATTTTTAAAGAAGAATTGAATCAGTGCAGCCATCTGAGAAATTAAACCTACTTCGGCAAGAACTAAAAAAGACAAAGGCATATGCTTATTTAGTTCCAACGAACGATGCCTTTCAAAATGAATGTCGTGACGCTTCTGATGAACGTTTGGCGTGGCTAACTGGATTTGACGGATCAGCAGGATTCGGTATTATAACGCTAGAAAAAGCAGCTGTTTTTGTTGATGGCAGGTACACCTTACAAGTACAAAATCAAATTGATTCAACTCTTTTTGAAGGGCTCTCATTCGACAAAAGAGATACATGGATTGCCGCTAATACACCTGCCAACGCTGTGGTTTTATATGATCCGTGGTTGTTTAATTATACCGACTTAAAAGCATGGCAAACACGTGCAAAAGAAATGCACTTCGACCTTAGGCCAACGCCTGTCAATCTTATTGATTCCATATGGTTTGATCGTCCACAGCCACAAAACAAGCCCGCATTCTTACATGAGACCGCACAAGCAGGCCTCACATTCTTACAAAAACGTGATTCACTCATACATTTTTTAAAGCAAAATAAAGCAGATGCACTTCTGATTGGCAATTCTGAATCGCTCAACTGGTTACTTAATATCCGTGGTTTTGATTTACCATATACACCTGTCTCTAACATGTATGGTTTGTTTCATAAAAATGGCTTCATTGACATATTTTGTGATCTGTTGAAAATAACGACCCAACTCTCAGACTCCTTCGCATCCAATGCAAGCTTTCATGATTTAAGTACCTGTGAATCCTTTTTTAAGCAAAAACTGAACCGAAAAAACATAGTGTTTGATTCGACAAAAACGCCTGTGGCATTGGTCTCATTCTTACAGCATGACCATAATAAATTAATCCTGTTAACGGATCCTTGCATTGCCTTGCGTGCACTTAAAAATCCTGCTGAATTACGGGGATTCCGACAATCACATCGCCGTGACGGTGTAGCACTTGTCAATTTTCTGGCCTGGATTTCAGAAGAAGCTCTAAAAAGCACGCTCACCGAAATTGACGCAGCCGATTATTTAGAAGACTGCCGCAGAGAACAAAAGCTCTTCCACAGCCTTAGTTTCCCAACCATTGCTGGCTTTGGTTCAAATGGCGCTATTATTCATTATCGCGCAACGCCTGCAACCAATACGCGTATTAAACCTAATAATCTACTTTTAGTTGACTCTGGCGCCCAGTATTTGGACGGAACAACGGACGTTACACGCACCATTGCCATAGGAAAACCTACACCCGAACACATGGACCGCTTCACGCGCGTATTAAAAGGACACATCGCGCTCGCACAGGCTATATTCCCACCCAATACGACTGGTGCACAATTAGATGTTCTCGCGCGTCAATTTTTATGGCAAGTCGGACTGGATTATAATCATGGAACAGGTCACGGCGTGGGCAGTTTTTTGAATGTACACGAAGGCCCGCATGGTATTTCAAAAGCGAGTTCTCGCGTTTCCTTAGAGCCAGGCATGATTGTGTCCAATGAACCAGGTTATTACAAAACGGGGCAGTACGGCATTCGCATTGAAAGCCTTGTAGCAATCGTTGAAATTTCACCAGCAACCGATGACCAGGCTGCTAAACTCGGTTTTGAAACGCTGACATTAGCCCCCATTGATAGAAATCTAATCAAAAAGGAACTCTTAACGATCGATGAAATTGCTTGGTTGAACAGTTATCATCAGCATGTCTACACACATCTATCACCTTATCTAGGCGCAAAGGTTAAAGAATGGCTCGCACATGCGACCCAAATAATATAACCACAGCCTAAAATAGTGTAACTGAATCCTGTTGTTTAAAAATGCGCAAAAATAGTGTAGTATGTTACTTATGGTAATGCAATAAGGTAATGAGTCATGAATTTATGGGTTCGACTCCATCTTAAATGGAATGGCCGATTAATCGGTGTCGATCTGTATGGCAACTCTTATTATCTTGAAAAGAAAAAATCGAAAACAAAAAAGCAACGTCGCTTTGTGCTTTATAAAGGCGCTGAAGAGGCCAGCAAGATCCCTGCCCTATGGCATAGTTGGTTGCATTATACGACAGATGATATACCCATCGAAAATGAAACACTACTCACGTGCGAAACGCGGCATCTGCCAAATTTGACAGGAACGCCGTTCGCCAATAACCCAAAGAAATTCCATTTCACACGCGATGGACACCTTAAAAAACCTGATTATATAGCATGGAACCCAACCTTATAATGCAAGATCCTATTTCGCTCTGTGTAGAGCACGATGAACACAGCCTCAGACTTGATCGTTTTCTTAATGCCCGATTCCCCGATGAAAGTCGCTCACGCGTGCAGCAATGGCTAGCGCAAGGCTGCCTTACACGCGATGAAGCGCCCTTACACCAAGCAAGCTACAAAGTAAAATCAGGCGAGAATTTTTCATTAACATTGCCCGAACTGGAAGAAACACATATTCTTCCGCAAGATATCCCACTTGATATCATCTACGAAGATAATGATGTATTAATCGTAAACAAACCGGTCGGACTTGTTGTGCATCCAGCCCCTGGCCACCGAGACAATACGCTTGTCAATGCGCTGCTTGCACATTGCGGCGATAGTTTATCTGGAATTGGCGGCGTCAAGCGCCCAGGAATAGTACATCGACTTGACAAAGATACAAGCGGCCTGATGGTCATTGCAAAGAACGACCATGCACATCACGCGCTAAGTGATCAATTCCACCCTGACGCACACAATGAAAAAGCACTTGTCAGGCGCTATAAAGCACTTGTTTTTGGAAAACCAACCCGTAAAACACTGACATTAGAGGGTGACATTGGCAGGCATTCTGGAAACAGGCAGAAAATGGCACTGCTTAAATACGGCGGCGGAAAAAAAGCGATCACGCATTTAACGATTGATACAACGTGGACATTGCCCGACGTATCTGTGCCGATCACGTTGCTTGATTGTCATTTAGGTACCGGACGTACACATCAGATTCGCGTGCATTGCCAGTCGATTTCGTGTCCGATTATTGGGGATCAACTGTATGGAAAATCACAATACCAGCGTTTAAAAGCAATGCCAGAGCTTATTAAAACGTTTGAACGGCAAGCGCTGCATGCCTATCGTTTATCATTTATTCACCCAACTACGGGAAATGTGTGTGATTTTTCATGTGACTTGCCGGCCGATATGGCAGCGCTTGTCGCGACGTTAAATGAATATAGCTGAGTCCGAGTGATGTGTGGATACATGTCTACCCGTCACTTTGTCATCTTCCTAGCAGGAACTTGTCATCCTCTGGGCTCAACACACTGTCATCCTCTGGGCTCAACACACTGTCATCCTCTGGGCTCAACACACTGTCATC
>JAZKAK010000038.1:0-10445 GCA_040389165.1 Pseudomonadota bacterium | reverse complement strand
CTCGGACTTGATCCGAGGATCTATAAAATTTCAAAGGCAAATATTTGATTATTTTATAACCAGACAACAACGTACATGCGCCTCCACGTGTAGAGATCTTCGGATCAGTTGTGAAGATGACAATCGTTCGGGTAGTATGGTGCGGATAAGACGATCAAAGATATAGGAGCACAACTGCGTTAATATACAGAAAAATGACCTAACACAACGCTGCCATTTTTAGAATGAAAAGAAATACGAGAAACGCAACCCAATTGTGGAATAGGAAAGACGGACGTTCTTTTGGACGTCAGCAGAAATCGTTTCAGGGTTAACAAATGGATGATACAGACCATACGTAGGATCATAATAAACATTATGATTATTATAACTTGATCGATAACGAGCGTATTCTGCTTTATGCATACTTAATGTATATTCCATATTTATCGCATATTTATTATTTATTACATATTCAATACCACCGCCAATTCCAAAACCAGTCGTTTTCTTGTTCATTTTAGATGCTACCAAGACCTCCTTATAATTCCTTGCAGGATCATAAAAAAACGTTTTTGAATTATGCGACCAATTTGCGATTGATGGACCAACCAAACCATAAAACATCACATTAGGTATAATTTTATACCCAAATTTCAAAAATAGATTTGTATATGACGTTAATTTTAATTGATGTTCAAAGTGAATGGCATCGCCTATTGATGTATTCATTGTATTCGATGCATGTGTATAATGCTTACTCAAAACAAAACCTAAATAATATTGCTGCGCAATAAGTGCGCCTAATTCAAAACCAGGCGAGATTTGAAATTTATGACACGTATGATGCGCATCGGAAGCAAAATTATCATTCGCAATATTCGCAAGATCAAAAGAGTTTAAAGGCCTGTTTTTTAAATGTCCATCGATTGATGCGTATTCTCCGGCAACACTAACCCCAACACGGTATGTCACAAAGCGGCCCGACGTTGACGCAGCATGTTGCCCACATACAGGCACATTATTTAAGAAAAACGTAGAGCAGGAAAGTATAAAACATATTTTTTTCATTTTCTTATTTTTTCATTTTTTATGTTCGTATTTTTTTATTCTTATGCAGATTAAGTAAGTAAGTTTTTATCACTCCAACTCTGTCATCCTCGGACTTGATCCGAGGATCTCTATACGTTCAAAGGCAAATAGCTTGAGTTGTCTTGCAATGTATCAAACAAAAAACTATGTGCCTCATCACCAGCAGAGATCTTCGGATCAAGTCCGAAGATGACAAAAATAGAGAGTCCGAAGATGACATATTCGGTATATTACCCACTCGTTTTGCAAAAGAGCCTTATTTTCTTATTTTTTTAGAAAAAAGAAAAAACACTACAATTGACATTCTGTAGAATCATACGCATTGATTCCAAAAATGTCTATTGTTAAATACAAATAAAATACTCAATTAACATTTAAATACCTGTTTTGTTCACCACATTAATCCATACATCCGTCACTTTTTAAAATCACTTCTCTGTTATTGACGCGCAGGCGGGAATGACAGAAATAAGGAAAAGTGACGAATAACATGTCAAAAATTATTAAGATAATCTAACGTTATGAACAATAAGCGCATCCACATTAACTAAAACCCACGGGGCAAGACCCGTGGGATCAGACGTTACACGCTGCGCTTAGCTTATGCTTTACAAAACGTAATAACGTCTACTAGGCAAGCCATGTAATATAAATGCAGAAAAGAAATACTAAACTAGATATCGCCGTCAAGATCAACCTTGCTAGCGATCACAACTTTAGGTTTGCCACCCCCGGCTTTAACACCCCCGGGTTTGCCACCCCCAGCTTTAACCCCTGCAGTAACCACAACAGGTACAGCAGTGTCACTAGCCCCACCTATGGCAGAAACTGGTAAGGTCAACTGCCTCACACGCTCGCTTAGTGAATTTTGAGTATCAGCTTTCATAGCTGTATGCGCGGCCAACCTTGCATGTTCCATTTCAAGCTCTAGCATATCACCTTTCTTTGATGCAAGTTCCGCCAATGTCACCGTAAGTTCAACTGTCAATTCAGCAATTGTAGCATTATTGTTCTGTATATATTCTGCATCTTCCGTGGCTTCGGCTTGAAACGTAGCATTTTGTTTGTTTAAAGCTTCAATTTCCGCCTTTAACACATCAACATTACCACTCAATTCATCCATCCTAGTCCTCTTTTGTGTTAACGCTTCTTCCAAAGCTAGCGCCATCTCCTCATGTGTGGTTTTATGTTTTTTCGCACTTTCTAACATTTTTTTGCGTTCTTCTTTATCAGCAATTTTTGCCTGACTTTCACGCGCTTTCAAGTGAATTTCATTTAGCAATTTCTGTCTTTCTACTTTTTGCTTGTCAACAATAGTGACCACCATGCCCGCCTTGTGTCTATCAGGCACTCTACTATTGGCAAGGCTAGCTTCAGCTGCCTGTTTCAGAGCAGGAGTCTGTAATATGAGAGCGGAGCTTTGAGTAAGATGATCCGCTGTATCAGGACTCACAGCATATGATACAGTACCCACGTTAACATTTCTTTTCACTGGCGTAGTAAATTCCATTGCAAACCCTGCACATGAACCTAACATTGTCGCCATACAAGCAACTAAAATCTTATTTTTATTCATTTTTTAATTCTCCTTAATATTTTGTTATTATTAATTATTATTTTTCTTGATACATTCAAGAAAAAATGATTATTATACGTTTATTAGCATCAATAATCAAAAAAACTATTCGTATTTCTTTTTATAAATAAAATTATCAATATTTTATTTGCGCGCACTATCAACAGAAGAAGAATATGATTTCAAATGTTCATTTTCTTGCTTTAACCGTACATTTTCTAACTTTAATTGCTCAAAAGCCAACTCTTTCTCTCTCCAATTTTCTCGTTCAGCACGCATAGCTTTAAGTTCAAGGTCTAATTCAGACTTTTCATTCACTATCTTTTCCATTGTTACCGAAAGTGTCTGACCTATCTGAGTCAATGATTTTTGCTGAGATGAAAGCTCGCTAATAGTATCTGCTAACTTTTCATTATTTTTCCCTAACACAGCATTTGTTTTTTGAGATTCAATAAACTGATTTACAATAAATTGAAGACATTGTGAAAATTGAGCGGTACTCCATTCACTCGTATTAAAACAAAGTATTTCTGTTGAATCAGCAGCAAACATTTTTGACAATTCAGAATCATTAAATGCATGACGCAGACTCTGCATTAATGCTTGGTTTGTATTTTTTAACATAGAATTCTGTAGTAACACCAACGATGCCTGGCCAGCAACAGCCTGAGATTCATCATAATATCTTTGAACCAATGCACTATATTTTCTATCTTTTTGCACTAAAGATTTTAAGAATCCAGGCACCAAGTCAGCGGCAGAAAATACTTTCGTTTGCAAAAAAGACAATGCTGACTCTATCGTCTGCCCAGAAAAATCAGGCAGCTCTAACAATTGCTCAAGATATTCGTTCCTATCATCCTCATCAAGCTGCATACAAGCAGCATAATGCACTAAATATGTCAAACCTTTATTGGCGTCCCCCACATCGATCTTAGCGAGCATAGCGTCAATTGATGTTTCAACATCTCTTTCCCCAACACGAAGCGTAATCACATCGTTGGAAGAAGCAGTTAAAATAGAATCAGGAGCAAAAAAGCTTGATACCGCATCACCAGAAACAAGTGCGCGTTCTTCTGTAAGACCATCGCTAAAGTCAAGACGTTGACCATGCGGTACCATTGCACTACCATCCGACTTAGCCTCTGCAACTTCACACTGCATCTCTGCACGCACACCAGGTGAAAGAACTTCTTCATCGGCATCGACTGTGAATGTTACAGATGACTTGTTTGTTACAGGTGACTTATGACACAACGTTTTTTTAACATTCGATAGACCTTGCCTAGTGCCTGATGGATTTAGAAGATCAGCCATGTCACCAGGACTAACACCCTTTGGCAAATCTTGCGTGTGAATTTTTGAAAAACATAAAGGCGTTTTAGGTGATCCTTGCACGTCAGGCGTTTTAGGCGACTCTTGCACGTACGAAACTTCTGTCTGGACAGTGTTCAGTGGAAATACTTCCCCTGTCGTTGACTGAAGCACTTCCTGTCGGACAAAACCACGACCTGCACCCCCTCGCCCACGACCACCACGCCCACTGGCAAACATTCTGCTAGAAACACCAAGAGCTCTTAAACTATGTATTAATCCTTCCGATGACGATAATTTTTTAGCTGTGGGATTAAAGGCACCACTCACCTGCACAAACCCCAATCCTTTGCATGCAGGACATGCTTCGCGCGATACATCATGTAAAGGGAGCTCACTCGCATCCAAACGACAGACACTTCCCATCAGGATAAAAACTGGCAAAGAAATTTTAGCTTGAATTTTAAACAATTTATTAGTAAATTTCATCTTAATTATTCTCTTTTTTATTATTAATTATTATTTTTAAACGTATATCAAAAATTTTTATTCTTAATTGACCCGAAATTTAACATTGCTTACCGTGGATGTAAAGCAGCTATACATAATAGATCACAAACAGCACACACACCTGTGCCAAATTGGATACACATTTTCTGTTAGGGAACAGCGCTTAATGTCAGTGCAAAGCTAATTAATCTCTCGGAAAAGGCAATACTTTCATTCACAACAGGTATATACTGCATTTCACATAGTACACTTAATTCTGATCTTATAAATTTCATGTTGTCCCTTTCTCTTTCGCATATGTTCGGCGATACGTCCGTACTCCATGATATAAACATCACGTTTGCCAAAGGATCATTCACGGCATTAATTGGCCCTAATGGTGCAGGCAAAAGCACACTCCTTAAAATCTGTGCAGGCGTATTAAAACCAAGCACTGGCACCGTCAGCCTAGCGCCCAACGTTAAACGTGCTTATTTACCTCAACACAACCAGCTTGACCGGCAGTTCCCCTTAACGGTACGAGATGTCGCAACAATGGGCTTTTGGCCAAAAATTGGCTTGTATCACGGACTTGTCCCGGAAGACCGAGACCAACTTGAACATGCACTCATCATGGTCGGCCTTGAAGGATTTGAAGCTAAACCGATTAGCGTCTTAAGCGGCGGACAATTCCAACGCCTGTTATTTGCACGCCTTTGGTTACAAGAAGCAGATCTGCTGATTCTGGATGAACCATTTTCAGCCATCGATCAACCAACAACAGAATATTTACTGACGTTATTACAAAATTGGCTCGTACAAGGAAAAACAATCATAACGGTTATTCACCAATTACAGTTAGCCGAACGTTATATTCCGCAATCAATCTTACTCAACCGAAGCATTATCGCACACGGTGACAGCAAGCACGTGCTTTCCGATGTTGCACTTATTCGAAAGACGTATATAGAAGCATGATTAATTTGCACAACATACTGATAGCGCCCATTAGCGATTTTGTATTCATGCAACGTGCCTTCGCTGCGTGCGTTACATTATCCATTATTTGCCCTGTGCTTGGCATTGTTTTGCTGTTAAAGCGTATGAGTCTTATGGGGGAAGCACTCTCACATGGAATATTGCCCGGCATTGCCATTGCGTTTTTCATATGGGGTGTATGGTTACCTGGCTTTACCATTGGTGGCATGGTGGCAGGTTTTCTTATTGCAGGTTTGAGTCTTCTTGTCAGCCAAAAGACACGGCTACCACAAGACGCAAGCTTTAGCGGTTTTTATCTATTTGCACTTGCGCTTGGTGTATTGCTCATCTCAAAAGCTGGTGGAGCCATGAATGTGATGCACCTGCTATTCGGTTCCGTTCTTGGCGTGGACCTTTCCATATTGAGAACAATTATAATCCTATCAACACTGTCGCTTATCATCTTACGTATGATTTTCAGACCACTTATATACCAATGCTTTGATCCTCTTTTTATGCAATCCGTTGGGTACGGCGGCAATCGCTATACGGTAATATTTATCGGCCTCGTCGTTATTAATCTTGTAACAGCCTGTCAGGCTCTTGGGACGCTCATGGCGCTTGGGCTCATGATGATTCCAGCAATCACTGCCCGTTTATTGTGTAACAGCCTGCGTTGGACGATCTGCATTGCGATCATCAGTGCGCTCTTATCAAGCTATACCGGATTGATACTTTCATATCATGCAGAGTTACCCACAGGACCAACCATTGTGCTCGTCGCATCGTGCCTTTATATGGCAGCTTTAATAATAACATGCATAAGGAAAGAAAAATGAATTTTGAAATAGTACCTATAACCGACGAGCATATAGAAGGTTTTACTCGTGGATCATCGTGTTTATATAATTAATTATATAATTATACCTTAATATTTATCCATTTATCAAACATACGTACAACTGACGGTTCAGAGCTTAATAATTCTTTCCGGTTCTTACCAATCCATCTCAGTTCATTCGATTCACTATTAATTGTAACCTCTTCGTCACTTACGACTTTTAACAAAAAACGAACATCATAATGAAAATGTTCTTTTACGTCTCCATAAGCTGGAATTTTATGGATATCAATGTCAAATATTCTATTCACCACAGGTTCAATCGCTGTTATACCTGATTCTTCTTGGGCTTCTTTGATTGACACCGCAAGAATGTCTGAATCACCGTCTGCATGCCCACCCAATTGCAGCCATTTATCAAGCTTCCTGTGATGCATCAATAATACATTGCTTTCATCTTTGTTCAAAAGCCATGAAGACCCAGTTAGGTGCCCTATTTCAAGCGAACGTTCAAAACAATCACTATTTTTTTCAATAAAACGAAGCATATCGTTTTTCATGACAATTTCTTCACCATACGCATCATATTGAGTAAGCAAATGAATTAATTTTTGACGTTTCATAATTAATTTTCTCAAAGCATTTACATATATATAACAGAACACGATTTTTCATGCTATTCGTTTTTCAAATTCTCAATAAACACAAATGCCAACATATTAATAATAATTAACTTCAATGATTATATTTAGTTAATATGTTTACATACACAAAACTCACATCTATTATAAAGATCACTTGCCTAGAATTCATGTGCGTTCTCTCAAGACTTGACCCGAGGCTCTTTATCGTCTTAAATGTACACAAATCTAAGCAATACAATACCTATTGAAAAATGAGAAAAAGATATAATGGTCAAAACATGTATTTTGCCTGTGGCTGGTTTAGGCAGTCGTTTTCTACCAGCAACAAAATCAATTCCTAAAGAAATGCTTGTCGTTGTTGACAAACCGCTCATTCAATATGCCGTTGAAGAAGCAAAGGCAGCTGGAATTGAACGTTTTATTTTCGTAACATCTCAAGGTAAAAGTGCTATTGAAGATCACTTTGATCGCTTGCAATTACTCGAACAAACACTTGCTAATCGCAAAAAGTATGACCTTCTTGAAAAGATTGTTTCAAATAGTCTTGAGCCCAGCCAGGCAGTGTATGTGCGTCAACCAGCACCCCTTGGATTAGGCCATGCTATTTTATGTGCACGTCACCTTATTGAAGAAGAATCTTTTGCCATTATTTTAGCGGACGATCTCATCTTAAGTAAAGCACCCTGCCTAAAACAAATGACAGATGCTTATGATTCTAACGATGGAAACATGGTCGCAACCATGATTGTGGAACCAGACCACGTATCACGTTATGGTATTTTAACAATAGAAAACCAATCTGGTCTTAAAATTCGTGCATCGAGTGTTGTTGAGAAACCATCCATTTCTACAGCGCCCTCTCAATCAGCGGTAATTGGTCGTTATATTCTAAGACGTGAAATTCTCGATACATTAAGCAAGCAAGCGCCCGGAAATGGAGCAGAAATCCAATTAACAGATGCGATACAACGCATGCTGCCCGATACCCCACTTACTGGATACGCTTACGAGGGTGAACGCTTCGACTGCGGAACCAAAGAAGGCTGGCTCGAAGCGAACATTGCCTTTGCTTGTCAAGATGAAAACGTTTACGCGCACCTGGTTCCTATGCTAAAACGATACGTAGATAATTATAATCCGAGATAACATATGAAAATAACAATGATCGGTGCAGGCTACGTAGGCCTGGTAACAGGTGCATGCTTTGCTGAATTTGGTTTTGATGTTGTCTGCATGGATACCGACGCAAAGAAAATTAAGTCTCTGAATGATGGAGTTATTCCAATTTATGAGCCTGGACTTGATTCTCTCGTCGCCCAAGGAACAAAAAATAAACGCCTTACCTTCACAACAGAACTAACAGAATCAGTACGCACATCAGATGTTGTTATGATTGCTGTAGGCACGCCGTCCAGACGCGGCGATGGTCATGCCGATCTTAGTTATGTGTATCAAGCGGCAAAAGATATTGCTGCAGCGATTGCTGGTTACACCGTTATTGTTACTAAATCTACCGTTCCTGTAGGAACAGGCGAAGAAGTTGCCGCTATTATTAGAAAAGAACGTCCAGATCTGGTTGAAGGTATTGATTTTGATGTTGCATCAAATCCAGAGTTTTTACGTGAAGGCTCAGCTATTCAAGATTTCATGCGCCCTGATCGCGTTGTTATTGGGACTGACAGCCAAAAAGCGCGCGAAGTTATGCAGCGTTTGTATCGCCCGCTGTATTTAATTGAAACACCGATTCTATTTACAAACAAACCAACAGCAGAATTAATTAAATACGCCGCAAATGGCTTCTTAGCGCTTAAAATTGCCTTCATTAATCAGATGGCAGATTTATGTGAAAAAGCTGGTGCCGATGTACAAGAACTCGCAAAAGGAATGGGGCTTGATAATCGTATCGGCCGTAAGTTTTTAAATGTAAGTCCTGGGTATGGTGGGTCCTGTTTTCCAAAGGATACATTGGCACTGTCGCGAACAGCACACCAACTTGAAACACCTTGCACAATTATTGATGCCGTTATAGAAGCAAACACACAACGTAAAATCAATATGGCGACGCGTATTTTGGCAAAACTTAACGAACGTACTATAGAAAAACCACGAATAGCTATATTAGGAATTACGTTCAAACCCAATACTGATGATATGCGGGACGCTGCAAGCCTAGTTATCATCCCTGAACTTTTAAAGCAAAACGTTGATGTTATTATCTATGATCCGTTATATTACAAAGACTCAGAATATCTGCCGCACTTAACCATCCAGGGCGTTACGTGGGAAAAAGAAGTTACGTTTGCAACAAGCGCACATGAAGCCATTAAAGGTGCAGATGCACTTGTTATTTTGACGGAGTGGAATGAATTTCGCGGAATTGATTTGGCTGAAATCAAAGAGAATTTAAAAACTCCAGCAAATTTCTTGCCCTTGCTAATAGATCTTCGCAATATATACAAAATCTCTGAGATTTCTGGATTAAACTATGTATCGCTTGGCAGGCCAGAGATGAATAACGCTTAGTAAACCAAGAAAAGCTCACAATTTAATAGCGCACTAATTTAATATTTCTTGTTAAAAAACTTCAGCTAAACTACGAGCGTAGCACTCCGTTTTCAGGTCTACGCTTCTAATCTAAAGGGTATGTGAAATGTCGCCCTATGGCTTATTTAATTGCGCTAACACATCAAATGGATTTTTCTTCGTTGCTAATACAGGCACATCAGCAGCATCAAATCGTGGATAAGGGTCAACACTCAACGATAAATACTGCGCACCAATCTCACCAAGATCAAGAACGCCATCACTTGAGAATTCAAAATCTTCATACTCAGATAGCTCGAGTTCAAAATCTTTTTCTTGCTTGGGGTGGACAACACGAAAGCTAAACGTATCATCAACTTCTTCTGGAATTTCCTTAAGTGTAACAGAACAACGCTGCACAAGGCTGGCTTTAATAGCACCAATAACTTTAAAATCTATTGTTTTTCCACCAAGATGCGTCGCTGTATAACCTATTTCAAGATGATTAAGGGCAACAAAATTAAAACGCGTCGCTAACTTTTCACATTCTTCAGTACTTGCACTAATCAAAAATGGGTTTTTCATTTTCGCAAGTCGTTCAATATCCATGATACGGCTCAATTCAGGCGCACTCACTTCAGACGTAATCTCTTCCATGTTAATCTTATCTTATTCGTTGAATCTATGTAAACATAGCATAAAACACACGTCAAACTTAAGAGTTGTTTGCGTCTGACGTGCTGTTTCAGCTCTTTTTAGACAACCCATGCTCCAATAAGCTTATGAGTCAAGTTCACCAGAATCTTCTGCTATCCTCGGCAACTGTGCAGCAGGCACTGCAGGAGTAACCCCAAGCGGCGTCACAGACAACGTAAATTTCTTTTCATGCAGCATCGCATCAATACGCCCAACAGTATCCCACACAGGAACAAGATTCAAATAACGCCCGCTTATAAGGTAACCGTTCGAGCAACCGCCCCCTTGTTTCAGCAGGGTGATTTAGTTATGC
>JAZKAK010000037.1:0-17166 GCA_040389165.1 Pseudomonadota bacterium | reverse complement strand
TAGAGTTGCTTTTCAATAAAATTAGGCTAATTTATTGCGTAAAATGGTATAATTCCTTTTCATTAAGTAGGCCAAGTGATTTAAGCTGTTCTTTCAGACCTAAAAACATTACCATTGGGGGTTCTTCTATAAAGCCACGTAAGTATGCCGCTGAAATTGGTATACGGTGCTTCATTAAAATTTCGGTGATATCATCTCCCTTTTGATTGTGGGCACGCATATGTCGCGCAAAATAAACTGGGTGAGCATTTACAGATACCGAAAAATCAATAATTTCAGCTTGTCTTAACTGACTTGACAAACTGTGAAAACCGCTTGTATTTGTATCTCCATACAATGTCCTTAGGGCAATTTGTGCCTCATCCCAATGAGCATAGGGATAACCGGAATTATGTTCTATAAAATAGGGAGATCTTGGTAAAGGAAAGCCAACTTTGATCCTTTTGGTTTCCCCATGGTTGAAAAAATCGTAAGAAACCTTGATTTTATTGAGCGATATTTCAAGTTTTTCAGACGCCATCTCAATATCAGTTTCGGCACTTTCAATTACAATACCACCAGACGAGACCGTTATTTTTGAATCATTTGCGTATAAAGCGGCTATGCATAGAGATGCAGATAAAATAGTACCAGACAGTACTTTTTTGAGTGATGAGCGTCTTTTTGCCAATGCGTTGCTATTCATTTATATTCTCCATACATTCAACTACTTTTTCCGTATCCGTAACGTGGCAATCAACATCAGGTATA
This sequence comes from Pseudomonadota bacterium, assembly GCA_040389165.1. Lineage (GTDB taxonomy): Bacteria > Pseudomonadota > Alphaproteobacteria > Paracaedibacterales > CAIOTO01 > CAIOTO01. The sequence goes on along the minus strand of JAZKAK010000037.1, from coordinate 16,416 downwards.
TATGGAACATTATCACCACGCGGTCGGTTGCGATAGACCTTTATTGGATATGAAAATGTGCCAAGGCCGCTTGGTAAATTGACACAGCGCACTTCCATATACAAACGATCTGCCTTTGTCGTTTTACCAATGAGGGTGATCTTGTGATTCATCATTTTGAGTGAATCAATGAAATCCAATGCAGCGCTTACATTAAGCGGTTCAATAATCACAAAAATTCTTGCTTTAACGGTATGAGTACGCACTATTTTATTTGGATTTAGAATATCTGATGGCGCTGCATGATAATAAGGTTTATGTAAGTTAATGCTTTCCTCTATACAATCAGCCACATGTTTCATCCAATCACTTTTGTAGCGCGCATGCATTTCACGCATAGGACTTAAGTTTCCGGGGCTTGCGCGCCAGTCAACAGAGATATTCTTATGTGCAGTGTGTCGCTGTTGGTTGGCATAACCTTCGCCAAATAAATGATCAACAACACGGTCGCCATATTCTGAATTCCCGCCTTGATTGCCACGAAGATCAAAGACAATGGTGCCTTTTGTTTTGAGTTTGGGTAATTGCTTAAGTAGGTGTTCAAACTCTTTTTGTTGATTAGGGGGAATGTCAAACGTAGGAAGGGTAATCCATGTGATTTCAGGCGTAAGGCGTTTAATTGTGAACGTCGACTGTCGTTGCTCAGGCAATGCAATTTTAGCAGCATCATTTTTCGGAACATCTTCCCATCTTACCCATAGATGCGCATCATTGAAACTTTTTGCAAAAGTCGAAAGCGCTGTTTTTATCGGCTCTTGGTTTGATGAGCTACCAATTGAACTGCGAGCAATTGAATACGCCTTTTCCAGTGCGTCTTTGAATGAAGGATCTAACGTGTTATATATCCCTGGGTGATTTTCAAGAATTTGATCACGCATAAAATCAAGGTCATCGGATTGGCGTTGTGTTGTGCAGGCTGACAAGGCGAAGGTAAGAATTATGAACGTATAAAATTTAATCATTCAATTCCCCCAACATGCCATTCAGAGGCTATGCTTAAATTATAATTTTTAAGAAAATCACGCTTGGGTTCATCATGTGCGCCCGTCACAACAACAATCTGCGCAGCACCTTTTTCTTTTGCTATCAGTTTAATTTCATCGATAAGCCTTGCGCCAACCGTTGGCCAATCTGATTCATTGGCCACACAGAAATCATCAATCATTAGCGTTAAACCGCCGGGATTATATACTCCCGGTGCAGCAACCAGTTTCCCTATGATAAACCCAACAGCTATGTTGTTCTGCTCAGCCGTTAGCATAATGTGCTCATCGCACGTTAGTAATTCTTCAAACCATTTTGTTTGCGCTTTTTCTGCACAATCACCTGCGTGTTTCCAAAATTGTGGTTGTGCCTTTTCATAAAATTGGCGTTTTTGATAGGAAAGGGAAACGAGTGAAGGAATGTCGTTAAGCATTGCTTTTCTATAGGTAAGATTTCTGGTCATAATAATGATTTCGTATTTTTATTCATCTAAATGGATCCTCATAACGTGCAAGCGCACAAAAAAGCACGCAAGATAAACTGCGTGCTTTTCTAAGTATAGATACCGTTGCTATTGCTTAAGCAATTTTATGTCTTTTAGCTTCCAAATGCCTTGTTGTACCTGTTTCCATCTCAAGTTGCTTATCCTTTTGACCAGCTAGTTCCTTAAGATTTCTAACAACTCCACCTGTACCTGCTGGAATCAAACGACCAACAATCACATTTTCCTTTAGACCTGTTAACATGTCAACTTTACCAGCAACTGCTGCCTCAGTTAGAACACGTGTGGTCTCTTGGAACGATGCAGCTGAGATAAAGGACTTAGTGTGCAATGAAGCTTTTGTAATACCTTGAAGAACAGGTGTTCCCGAAGCCAAACGTTCGCCTTTTGCATCAAGCTCAAGATTAAGTGCATCCATCTCAACGCGATCGATTTGCTCACCAATAATCAAATCTGTTGAACCAGCATCCGTAATCTCAACCTTCTGTAACATCTGCCTTACAATAACTTCAATATGCTTATCGTTAATACCAACACCTTGCAAACGGTAGACTTGTTGAATTTCACTGACCAAATAGGCAGCCAAGGCTTCTACACCCAAAATACGCAAGATATCATGTGGAACAGGATTTCCATCAACAAGAAGCTCACCACGACGTACATAGTCACCTTCATGAACTGTTACGTGACGGCCCTTAGGAATGAGATATTCCATTGGCGTTGCATTCTCATCATCAGGAAGCACAATAATACGGCGTTTTGCTTTGTAGTCTTTTCCAAACTCAACACGTCCATCGAACTCCGCAATAATAGCTGCGTCTTTAGGATGCCGTGCTTCAAACAATTCAGAAACGCGTGGCAAACCACCGGTAATGTCGCGCGTCTTTGTCGTCTCACGTGGAATACGTGCCACGATATCACCTGCTTTTACAGGATAATTATTCTCAATACTAACGATCGTATCAATAGGTAGGAAATAACGCGCTTCCAAACCATTTTTCAGAATAATTGGATTTCCTTTTTCATCACGAATACTAATCATTGGACGCAATTCAGATGAACGGCCATGCTGTTTCCAGTCAACCACAACACGGCTTGAAATTCCGGTTGATTCATCAATAATTTCACGCATTGATTGTCCATCAACCAAATCCACGAAATGACCTAGACCATCCTTTTCAGTAAGAACAGGAATAGTATAAGGATCCCATTCATAGAGACGTGTTCCTGGAACAACAACATCACCAGCTTTAACCAACATACGTGAACCATATGGAACTTTATGTCGAACACGCTCACGATCTTGATCATCCACAATCAGTAATTCACCCGTACGTGCAATCATGACAGAATGCGCTGCTGTGTTCGTTACAACGTTCGCATTGTTAAAGACAACTTTACCATTGAATGAGGATTCAATATTTGATTGCTCTGCGCCACGTTGCGCTGCACCACCAATGTGGAATGTACGCATAGTAAGCTGAGTACCAGGCTCACCAATAGATTGCGCTGCGATAACACCAACGGTCTCACCTTTGCAGACAATCGTACCGCGCGCCATATCACGCCCATAACACTTCGTACATGTACCATTAACCGTTTCACATGTCAGAACAGATCTGATCTTCATTTCATCAATGCCAGTTGCAGCCAAGCGATCAATAGCTTCTTCATCGAGCATCTCGCCTGCTTTAACGGCAATTTCACCTGTATGAGGATTAATGACATCTTCTGCTGAACATCGACCCAAGACACGTTCCAACATTGTAATAATAACATTGGCGCCTTCGGTAACTGTTCTAATCATTAAGCCACGTTTTGTACCACAATCATCTTCGGAAATAATACAATCTTGCGCAACGTCAACCAAACGACGTGTCAAATAACCTGAGTTTGCTGTTTTAAGTGCAGTATCAGCCAGCCCCTTACGGGTACCATGTGTTGAAATGAAATATTCAAGAACGTTCAAACCTTCTTTAAAGTTTGAAATGATTGGCGTTTCGATAATGTCACCTGATGGCGTTGCCATCAAACCACGCATACCCGAAAGCTGTTTCATCTGTGCAACAGAACCACGTGCCTTTGAGTGCGTCATCATGTAAACAGAGTTCACTGCAGCACTTGGATTTGTAGCCGACATTGTTTTCATCATGGCATCCGCCACACGATCCGTACAGCTAGACCAAGCATCAACAACTTTGTTGTATTTCTCACCCTTAGTGATCAAACCATCCAGATATTGTTGTTCGAAATCAGCAACCAAGCCCTTAGTATCAGCGATAAGCTTACCTTTTTCAGGCGGAATAACGAGATCATCTTTACCAAACGAAATGCCACCTTTAGTCATATACGTAAACCCAAGGCCCATAATACGATCAACAAAAATAACTGTTTCTTTTTGCCCACAGTGACGATAAACAATATCAACCAAGTTGGTAATTTCGCCAGACGTTAGAATCTGATTAATTGTCTCGAAAGGGATCTTCGCAGATTTAGGCAAATATTGACCCAAAATCATACGGCCTGGAGTCGTATTAAGACGCTTATATGAAACAGCTCCGTCTTCTGCATAAACAGCTACACGTGCACTAATTTTTGTATGCAAGTGAACAATGTTATCTTGCATCGCGTGCTCAAGCTCATCCATGTTCGCTATCGTCATACCTTCACCTGGCAGACCATCACGCTCAAGTGACAAGTAATAAAGTCCAAGAACGATATCTTTAGATGGAACAATAATTGGACGTCCGTTTGCAGGACTCAAAATATTGTTTGTTGACATCATCAAAACGCGTGATTCTAGTTGTGCCTCAAGTCCTAAAGGAACGTGCACGGCCATCTGGTCACCGTCGAAGTCAGCGTTAAAGGCTGTGCAAACAAGCGGATGCAATTGAATCGCTTTACCTTCAATCAGCATAGGCTCAAACGCCTGGATACCCAAACGGTGCAATGTAGGTGCGCGGTTCAACAAAACTGGGTGCTCACGAATTACATCTTCCAAAACGTCCCAAACTTCTGGACGCTCTTTTTCAACCATACGTTTTGCAGCTTTCAATGTGCTTGCAAGACCATACCGTTCAAGACGGGAATAAATAAATGGACGGAAAAGCTCCAAGGCCATTTTCTTCGGCAAACCACATTGATGTAATTTAAGCTCTGGACCAACGACAATCACCGAACGACCTGAGTAGTCAACACGTTTTCCAAGAAGGTTCTGACGGAAACGACCTTGCTTACCCTTTAGCATATCTGCAAGTGATTTCAATGGACGCTTATTAGCACCTGTAATCGCACGGCCACGACGACCATTATCAAACAAAGCATCGACGGATTCTTGCAGCATACGCTTTTCGTTACGTACAATAATATCTGGCGCACGCAGTTCAATCAAACGCTTCAAGCGATTGTTACGGTTAATTACACGACGATAAAGATCATTCAAGTCACTTGTCGCAAAACGACCACCATCCAATGGAACAAGCGGACGAAGTTCAGGTGGAATGACAGGAATAACTTGCATCACAAGCCATTCTGGGCGTGTATTCGAAGATAAGAATGCCTCGATAAGCTTCAAACGCTTAAAAATCTTCTTGCGTCTAATTTCGGATGACGTTTCAACAAATTCAATGCGAAGCTCATCTCTTTCTTTTTCCATGTCGAGTTTGAGCAAAATTTCTTTAAGCGCTTCAGCACCAATGCTGGCGACGAATGCATCTTCACCATACTCATCCTGTGCGCGCATGAATTCTTCTTCGCTAAGCAATTGCTTATAGCGAAAAGGCGTCAGGCCCGGATCAACAACGACATAGTTTTCAAAATATAAAATACGCTCAAGATCACGTAAGGTTATATCAAGCAAAGTACCTAAACGACTTGGAAGTGATTTTGTAAACCAAATATGCGCTACAGGTGAAGCTAAATCAATATGCCCCATTCGATCACGACGAACTTTACTTAAGGTTACCTCAACACCACATTTTTCGCATACTATACCGCGGTATTTCATACGTTTGTATTTTCCACACAAACATTCATAGTCCTTAATTGGACCAAAAATACGTGCACAGAATAGACCGTCGCGTTCTGGTTTGAACGTACGGTAGTTAATTGTTTCTGGCTTCTTTACTTCACCAAAGGACCAAGAGCGAATTTGCTCAGGACTCGCAATGGAAATGCCTAAAGAATCAAAACCTGGAACAATTTCTCCAGATGATATTGCTTTATGTAACTCGCGGCTCATGGACTAAACTCCTAAGAGGGGGACGCACCGTTAAGTGCGCATTAATTTATTATAATGGGTCCGCTATACGCATATAGCAGACCTATTTATTGTTTTTAACTGTAGTTAAATGATAGATTCAGCCCCAAAGACCGAAGCTCTTTTGCCAAAACATTAAGTGATTCAGGAATACCAGCTTCAATGTTTTCGCCACCTCGGACAATTTCTTCGTACGCTTTCATACGTCCTGCGACGTCATCTGATTTAACCGTAAGCTTTTCTTGCAACGTATAAGCTGCGCCATATGCCTCAAGTGCCCAAACTTCCATTTCTCCGAAACGCTGTCCACCGAATTGAGCTTTTCCACCCAATGGTTGCTGCGTTACAAGACTATATGGTCCAATTGAACGCGCATGAATCTTATCATCAACCAAATGATGCAACTTCAAAACGTAAACTTGTCCGACTGTTATTTGACGATCAAAAGGTTCTCCTGAACGACCATCATACAAAACAACTTGTCCTGATGTATCCAGACCAGCTTTTGTCAAATAATGTTCAATCTCATCCTGCTTCGCACCATCAAAAACAGGTGTTGCCATAGGAATACCATTTTTAAGATTTCCAGCCATCTCAAGAAGCTCAACATCAGACAATGCATTGATATCATCTCTGTCGGTCTTAGACATATACAAATCACCAAGTGTGTTTCGCACATCATCTGTTGTCTGAAGTCCTTCTTTATAGGCCTCTAACATTGCCGTTATTTGCTTACCCAAACCAAAGGCTGCTGCGCCAAGATGCGTTTCCAAAATCTGACCAACGTTCATACGTGAAGGAACACCAAGTGGATTCAAGATAATATCAACTGGCGTGCCGTCAGCTAGATATGGCAAGTCTTCCAATGGAATAACACGAGATACAACACCCTTGTTACCATGTCGACCAGCCATTTTATCGCCTGGCTGAAGTTTACGCTTAACAGCAATAAATACTTTAACCATTTTAAGCACCCCTGGTGGCAACTCGTCACCGCGGCGTAGTTTCTCAACTTTATCTTCAAATACGGCCTGAAGTCTTGCTATACACTCATCAATATGACGCTTCATAGCTTCAATATCAGTCATCGTAGTTTCATCATCAACGCTGATACGTCGCCATTGACCTTGAGTAAACTCAGCAAGGATTTCTGACGTTACTTTTTTGCCAGACTGAATGCCCGTAGGTCCTGAAACAATTTTATGTCCCATCAGTTTGTCTTGCAAACGTTGGTAAAAACTGCGCTCCAAAATACCGCGTTCATCATCACGGTCTTTTGCAAGTCGTTCTATTTCTTGACGTTCAATCGCAATTGATCGTTCATCTTTTTCAACGCCACGGCGTGAGAAAACACGAACTTCAACAACTGTTCCTGAAACTCCTGGTGGAACGCGAAGGGAACTATCACGTACATCAGCAGCTTTCTCGCCAAAGATTGCCCTGAGCAATTTCTCTTCTGGCGTCATTGGTGTTTCACCTTTCGGTGTCACCTTGCCAACAAGAATATCGCCAGGATTGACTTCAGCACCAACATAAATAATACCAGCTTCGTCTAGATTACGTAACGCTTCTTCACCAACGTTTGGAATATCACGTGAAATATCTTCGTTACCAAGTTTGGTGTCACGTGCCATGGTTTCAAAACCTTCGATGTGAATCGAGGTAAAGACGTCATCACGCGCAATACGTTCAGAAATAACAATTGAGTCTTCAAAGTTGTAGCCTTGCCATGACATAAATGCCACGAGACAGTTACGCCCCAATGCTAATTCACCCATATCTGTGGATGGACCATCAGCGATAATATCACCAGAAACGACAACGTCACCTTTGCGAACAAGCGGCTTTTGATTGATACACGTACTCATATTTGAGCCTTGATATTTCATCAATGTATAAATATCAACGCCAATATCACCCTTACTGTCAGGTTCAGTCGCACGAATTACGATGCGCTTACCATCGATTTGATCCACAACACCTGCGCGTTTTGCAACAATAACAGCACCTGAGTCACGCGCAACAATATGCTCCATACCAGTACCAATAATTGGCGCTTCAGTGCGCAACAGTGGAACGGCTTGACGTTGCATGTTTGATCCCATGAGCGCACGTGAAGCGTCATCGTTTTCCAAAAATGGAATAAGCGATGCAGCAACAGATACCAGCTGCTTTGGTGAAACATCCATCAAATGCACGTCTTCACGCAATGTCATACCAACTTCACCACCACGATGAATTGTCAGAAGATCTTCAGTAAGACGCTTGTTTTCATCAAATGGCGCGTTTGCTGGTGCAATATTATAACGACCTTCTTGCATAGCCGATAAATAAATAACATCATCAGACACAATGCCGTCAGTAACTTTACGATACGGTGTTTCGATAAAACCATATTTATTAATACGTGCATACGTCGCAAGCGAGTTGATCAAACCAATATTCGGACCTTCTGGTGTCTCGATTGGACAAATACGACCATAGTGGGTAGGGTGAACGTCTCGCACTTCAAAACCAGCGCGATCACGTGATAAACCGCCTGGTCCTAACGCTGAAAGGCGACGCTTGTGCGTAATTTCAGAAAGAGGATTGGTTTGATCCATAAATTGCGACAATTGCGATGAACCAAAGAATTCACGAATAGAAGCAGCAACTGGCTTTGCGTTAATGAGATCATTTGGCATAACCGTTTCAATATCAACAGAACCCATGCGCTCTTTAATGGTACGTTCCATACGAACAACACCAACACGGAATTGATTTTCAATTAATTCACCTACCGAACGAACACGACGGTTACCAAGGTTGTCAATATCGTCAACCTCGCCACGACCATCTTTTAATTCAAGCAATGTTTTTATAATGGCGACAATATCTGTTTTCAAAAGAATACGTACAGTATCATCTATTTCAAGACCAAGACGTGCGTTTAATTTAACACGACCAACAGCCGACAAATCATAACGCTCTTCATCAAAGAATAAACCTTTAAAAATAGCCTCTCCACCCTCAAGTGTTGGCGGCTCGCCTGGACGAATTGAACGATATATATCCAACAACGCATCTTCACGACTATGGTTCTTATCAGCAATCAATGTAGCCAGCAAGTATCCACCAATATTAACATGATCAACATGCAATACAGATAGCTTCTTTAGATTCAAACGAGCGATTACCTCGAGTGTTTCCTTTGATAATTCGTCGCCTGCTTCTAAAAAGATTTCGCCATTATTTTCATTAATATAATCATTTGCAATATACAAACCATAAAGATCTTCTTCTGCAACAAAAATAGACGTCAAACCATCAGCTTGGAACTTCTTTGCCATGCGCGGTGTTATTTTTGTTTCTTTTTCCGCAACAATATCACCTGTTTCAGCATTAACAAGATTTTGGTTTAACTTGACGCTACGCCAATGTTCTGCGTGATAAGGCGTCGTCCAACCTCTTTCTGTTTTTGTATAATCAACGGTATTATAAAACGTATTTAGAATTTCTTCGCGCGACATACCCGTAACTAAATTAGGCGCCAAAGGCGTGCCATCTGCGATGCTCTTTTGACGTAGTTCAGCGGTAGCTGCGCTGTCGAGTGCCATTAAAAAGGTTGTTAATGGTAATTTCCGACGACGATCAATACGTACGTACAATGTATCTTTTGGATCAAATTCAAAATCAATCCAGGAACCACGGTAAGGAACAACACGTGCAGCATACAAGATTTTACCAGAACTGTGTGACTTGCCTTTATCATGATCAAAAAACACGCCAGGACTACGATGCATTTGCGAAACGATAACACGCTCAATACCATTTACAATAAAGGTACCACGATCGGTCATTAATGGAACATCGCCCATGTACACATCTTGTTCTTTAATATCGCGGATGGACCGTGAACCAGTATCACTATCTACATCCCACACGACCAAACGAAACGTTACACGCAATGGTGCAGCAAATGTCATTCCACGTTGACGGCACTCAGGCTCATCATATTTGGGTGTATCAAATTGGTACTTATGAAATTCAAGCTGAGACTTACCTGAAAAATCTTTAATTGGAAATATAGATCTAAATACTTCCTGCAAACCGACGTCTAATCTTAATTCGTGCGAAGTGTTTGCTTGTAAAAAACTGTCATACGAAGATTTTTGTAGTGCAATTAAATTTGGTAATGGTGCAACTTCTGCGTTACGGCCAAACGATTTACGGAACCGCTTTCGCCCTGTATAAGACCTAACCATTCAATATCCCCCGAAACAAATCATCTTTAAAATAAAAATTTAACGAAAGAAGGAACACCTCTTCGTTACGAATAGTTTTTAAAAAATTAGCTTTTGAAACTCAATTTAAATAAAACCTTAGAATATTTATCCATATATTTTAGGATATAAGTATGGGCAAGCATATCATGCCTGCCCAAATTTTGCACTTGGTTGTTATTTAACGTCAACCTTTGCGCCAGCGTCTTCAAGCTGTTTTCTAACTTTAGCAGCTTCATCTTTCGATACGCCTTGCTTAACAGTTTTTCCACCAGCATCAACGAGATCTTTTGCTTCCTTAAGGCCTAAACCTGTAAGTGCACGAACTTCTTTAATTACGTTGATTTTGTTTGCGCCAGCATCAAGAAGAATAACATCAAATTCTGTTTTCTCTTCTTCAGCAGCAGCAGCTGGACCAGCGGCAGCAGCAGGTGCAGCAGCAGCGGCAGCGCTTACGCCCCATTTTTCTTCAAGCATCTTTGAAAGTTCAGCTGCTTCTATTACTGTTAGTGTTGACAACTCATCAACGATTTTTGCTAATTTAGCCATTTTTTACTTCTCCTAATTAGATTACTTTTGAAAATTACTCGCGACCCTTAGCGGCCAAAACACGTGCAACACGTGCAGCTGGTTCTCTAGACAATATGGCAAGCCTTGTTGCAGGTGTAGAAATAACTGCAATAAGTCTTGAACGTAATTCATCCAAAGATGGTAGCGTTGCTAATGATTTAACGCCTGCTTCTGTGAGCATTTGCCCGTTCAGATAGCCACCAACGATTTTTAACATATCATTGGAGTTAGCGAATTTAGCAACAACCTTAGCGGCTGCAACAGGATCAGTCGAATACGCGAGAGCTGTTGGCCCCACGAGCATCGGCGTCAATCCTTCGAGTGCTGTATCTTTAACAGCGATTCGAGCCAGAGTATTTTTCAGAACCTTAAATTCAGCACCAGCATCACGCATTTGACGGCGCAATAGTGTCGCTTGAGCAACCGTTAACCCAGTTTGTTGAGTCACGATCACAACCGACGCTTGTTGCAACGTATCACGTATATCGATGACGAGCTGCTCCTTTTCTGTACGGTTCATGATTCTTACTCCTTATGAACACACCCAACATCACTATAATGCTGAGCAACTTATGTTACAGAAGGGTAAGATCAGCACTCAACGTTAATTAAGCGAAAATCTATTTTCTGTCCCTTCTGCCTCCTGCAGGCCGCACATATCGTATGATTAAATCATAGAATATGGTGATTAAACCTTTCGGAACCTACAGTCTTTGACACCACCCATAGCCATCTGTAACAGAGTTACAAAACATCTATGAACGGGACCAACGAAGCTTTTACACTTCGTTGAATTTCTTAAGGTAACTATACACTCAGTGTAAACGTTACGCCTGTACCTTGTGACGAGCTCATGCTGAGTTTACGAATATACGTACCCTTAACACCGGCTGGACGTGCTTTTTGAATGGCGTCCACAAAAACTTTAAGGTTTTCAAGCAATGCATCTGCAGCAAAACTTGCCTTACCAAAGCCACAATGAACAATACCAGCTTTTTCAGCACGGAATTCAACTTGTCCACCTTTTACAGCTTTAATTGCTTCTGCAACATCCATTGTCACAGTACCCAACTTTGGATTAGGCATAAGGCTACGTGGCCCTAGAATTTTACCAACGCGTCCAACAATACCCATCATATCAGGTGTTGCGATACAACGATCAAACGGCATGTTACCAGCTTGAATCATTTCCATCAAATCTTCTGCGCCAACAATATCTGCACCTGCAGCTTTTGCTTCTTCAGCTTTTGCGCCGCGCGCAAACACAGCCACGCGATAGGTTTTACCTGTTCCATGAGGAAGTTGAACAACACCACGTAGGTTTTGATCAGCTTTCTTTGGATCCACGCCAAGATTCATTGAAACTTCCATTGTTTCGTCAAACTTAGCTTTCGCGAGTGACTTAATCAATGCGACAGCTTCTTCAGCTGTGTACACTTTATTTTTATCAACAGCAGCATGCGCTTGCTTTAGTCTTTTACCAATCGCCATAATCTACTCCGCCACTTCCAAGCCCATTGAACGCGCAGAACCGATAAGCATTTGGCAAGCCGCATCTATATCAAGCGCATTCAAGTCAGGCATTTTAATTGCTGCAATTTCGCGAATTTGCGTCATTGTTACTGTACCAACAGTTTCACGGCCAGGAGTTTGCGTTCCCTTAGCAATACCAGCAGCCTTCTTTAAGAAGTATGTGTTTGGTGGTGTTTTTGTAATAAACGAAAATGTGCGATCTGCAAAAACAGTAATCACAACAGGAATAGGCGTGCCTGGTTCCATTGCTTGTGTTTGCGCATTAAATGCTTTACAAAATTCCATAATATTCAACCCGCGTTGACCCAAAGCTGGACCAATTGGTGGGGATGGGTTGGCTTTACCAGCTGAAACTTGCAGCTTAATATAACCCGTAATTTTCTTTGCCATGTTAATCCTCAGTAGTAAATGTTAGCGTTTCTGAGTCCGTGGTACAATGCGGCTACATCTTCCACGTTTTGGGCACCATTGCCCGCCTGTTACACTTTTTCGACTTGATTAAACTCGAGCTCGACCGGAGTCGCACGTCCAAAAATAGTAACAGATACTTTAAGTCGACCTTTTTCGTCGTCTGTATCTTCCACAATGCCGGTAAAGGATGAGAATGGCCCATCACATACACGAACTTGCTCACCCACTTCGAATGTTGTAGTGTGACGTGGTTTTTCAATAGATTCTTGCACTTGCTTCATAATGCGTGCGACTTCGCGTTCCGTAATCGGACTTGGCTTACCGTTCGCACCCAAGAAACTGGCAACACGTGGCACATTAAGCACAAGCTGCCATGCGTCATCCGATAATTCCATTTTAACAAGAATGTAACCTGGAAAGTACTGACGCTCGGTGTTGACTTTTGCACCACGACGCACTTCTACAACTTCTTCGCTAGGCACTAAAAATTCTTCAAAATAATCAGATAAACCTTTTCGCTCAGCCATTTCTGTAATGGCAAGCACGACTTTTTTTTCAAAGCCTGAATATACGTTTACAACGTACCATCGTTTTATTTTCGTTACTGTTGCTGTATCTGCCATGAATGTGATTTAGCCCGTAATAAATTTTAATAAAGTTACAATAATTTTATCCACAAACACAAAATAAATTGCTGCGAGCATGGAAAATATAAATACGACAACGGTTGTTAGCGTTGTTTCACGGCGCGACGGCCATGTCACCCTCTTAATTTCCTGCTTTACCTCGTGGATAAAAACAGAAATGCGTTTAACTAACGACTGCTTTGTTTTAGTCTTCATAAACCACCTCATTCATTGTTGTTCAGAGTGGCAGGAGTGGAGGGTCTCGAACCCACAGCCTTCGGTTTTGGAGACCGACGCTCTAGCCAATTGAGCTACACTCCTAGCAACAGTATAATAAAATACTGCCATCCTTTTTACCGCACTATGGTACCCTTTGTCCAGTGTTAATTTTGCGCTGCGCAGATTCATATGATTTGAATTAGAGATTCAGAACAACCAAAACTCACCTCGGCATTTCTTCAGCATGATTGGCATCGCTTAGCATCCGCGCAATCACGCGCGCATTCGGCAATTGCGACCACAGACGTTTATTCCCAATCACGTATAAACGTTGTTTCGCACGCGTTACCGCTACATTGAGTAAATTCGGCCGACGCGTTGCCCACAGACGCGCACCAAGCACCTGCGGCCTGCCGCCAAGCACCAAGATCACAATTTGGTTTTCTTTCCCCTGCACCGAATGAATCGTGCCTGATTTAATGCCATAGCGCTTCTTAAGATTACGCGTATTGTAAATAACGTCGGTAAAAGGCGAAATCAAAAAGACATCTTTCATATCTACTTTTTCTTTCAAAAGACTACTCAGCAAGGTCTCTAGAATATTCCCTTCCTCTTCGATCCAATTGCCTTTTGAATAACTGCTATCCACGTGAAACCATTGTGATGCGGGCAATGTCAGCTCGGTACGTTTAGGCGTGCCAAACACCATCATATTGTCATACGCCATCGCATTGGATATCTGAAACATCAACGTATCGCATCGACGATGCACCCTAAGCGGCACACCAACCCATGTATCATCGACATCCGTTCCAAGACGCCCTACCCGATCAGCAAGCTCTTGCGCTGAATTAAACCCAGGAATCCATTTCTTTGCAATATTGGCAAAATGGGCCATCGTTGTTTGAATTTTCTCGTCCAGCATAATTACGGGCTCGAGCTGCATTGGATCACCCACCAAAAGCGCCCGCTTTGCACGCCAAAGACTGCCAACCGCAGCTTGCGGCAATGCTTGCCCCGCCTCGTCAATAAGAACCCAACCAAGACTCGCCTTATCCATATCCGCAAACAATCGCGCAAATGATGCAAACGTTGTTGATATAACAGGAATCAATAGAAACAACGTGCCCCACAAATGCTCTGCCTCGTCGCCTAAGGATCCATCACCAGCAAGCATGAACATAAATTGCTTAAGATTCGAACGAAAAATACGGGCATTTGCCAACACAAACGTACGATGTAAACTGAGCGCCGCTAAAAATACATTCACGCGCGCCTGATACCATTCATTATCCATCCATGGAGCCGATAATTCTTGCATTTCTGGGTGAGGGCTGCTTGTCTTTAGAAAATCAGGAATCAAATTTTTATCAAAATCAGCTGGAATTTCGTGTTCACAGCGCTGAATAGCCTGACGAATTTCCGCAAGCTTATTTTTCAGATCCGTTGCTGCTTGCGTGTCTGTTACGCTCGTCATTGCACGTGTGATTGCTGCTAATTCTTTTTTTAAGGGAATCGCGTTTTTATAAATTGTGCACACTTTCTGACGTATTTGACGCAGCTCATCCTCTTGGGCAAGCGCATTTTTGAAGACGGTGACCGCATCATCCCACCCCTTTAATTGATTTTCCGTCTGTGTAACGGTCTCATCATCTGCTGCTGCCGTTAGAGATGTCAGTGCATGCGCCCTTAGGAATCCTTCAAATCCTTTTCCATCATCTTGTTTTTCAGCAATCATTTTCGGCAAATTAACATAGGAATCATCTTGAACCACAACATCAAGCCAGAAATCTTTAATGAACGCGTCACGATTATATTTATTGCCAAGACGTCCAGCGATCAGCCCCCATGCTTTATCGTTAAGCAAACGCTCTGCCCAAGATCTAAAGTAATCGGACTCGCCTAAAATAGAGGGGTCAACGGCATCAATCCCTGGTATCTCGAGCGTAATATTTTCAACAGCTGCGTTATTGCTTGACGCGACTACAATTTCAAATCCGTGGAGCGATTTTTCCAATTGATAAACAAGCGATTCTTTGCCATCCGCCTTTTTAACAATTGTCCGACTAAACGCATCGCCTGGTATCTTGAATTCCGCCAGACAGCACGCACGTTCAACGATAATATTAGCGATCACATCACGAAGCAGCGTCGTTTTACCTGTACCTGGCGGGCCATTCACCGAAAACAAACCATCGGTATGCATACGTTCTTTAAAAAAGGAATTCACAGCAAATTGCTGACTAAATACCAGTGGATGCCCACCCTTGTTTGGCCAACAGCCACGCGGATAATTCAACGGCTCAAAGGCATCCATAAACGCCGAAGCCGTTTGCCTAACATCAACACGTTGGTCATAATCAATTTCTTCGGATAGATATTGTTTTGCTGCTTCTGACAAATTATGCGCTGCGGCTTCTTCTTGTAAACGCGTAAGGTCATCCAAAAAGAAACTATTCAAAATACCGGACGATTCGGGATATGTTGACTCTTCTGATGAAAGTTGCGCCCGAATGGTGAGTGTGCGATCTTCTTTTAGACCTGGCAAGCCCATTTTATCACACATAAAATCATAAAGACTCACTAACTGAGCCGTAGTTACCGCCTGCACAATGTCTGGCGTCAAGCGTCGTTCTGCGTTTGTGTCGGCAGCAACAAGACTGCTGGACGGAAAGAGTGTGGGCAGAAAATCTTTAAGCGCACGCGCAACGGCCTCGTCTGCAGCATGAAAATCATCCAGCTGCACATAAGCATCGGCCGCGCAGGCTTCGATGATACCCAAAGCCCACGCATAAGATGACATCACTATCGAATCAGATAACAGACGCCCAAAATGATCGACGGTACAGCTAAACAGGCTAAAAACCTCTTTCGATCCCGCATACGGTTTTGCACGTGATTTGAACGTTTGCATAATTGTTGCAAAAGATTCCTCTAATGACGCTTCTCCTGCATAAAGTGTATACGTCCATTTAGTTCGTTCAGTAACAGCAACTGTTTGATGTTTATGGA
>JAZKAK010000036.1:0-17753 GCA_040389165.1 Pseudomonadota bacterium | reverse complement strand
TAGCATAACTAAATCACCCTGCTGAAACAAGGGGGCGGTTGCTCGAACGGTTACTGTTTTTCCAAGAACCGCGCCTGTTTGAACACCCGCGTAACTGCCATCAAACGGTGCTGATATTGCGTTGCTTGTAAATGTTGTTCCCAACATAACAGTAGTTGCTAGTAATATTTTTTTCATGTGTACATCTCCCCTTTGTGATAACAATACAGCTATATAGTTAACAATTAGTAAATAAACATATTATTTTATTGTTTTACTTTGTAATACTAAAGTGAATATGCTGAGGCGTATGTTTTTTCCTAAAATGGATATGTTTCTAGGTCTATAAAGCTGCGCCCCTTGTCTACTCGTCTGCTCGGGAGAATGGGCGAGGAAGATAAAGTGATGGCGTGGATCCATTTATATTAGTTTTGTCATCACGTTTATGGACGCGTTCTGGTGTTGTTGCATTGCTGTTAATCTCTTTTGGGTGAATTCCCCGCAGCTTGCTGCGATTAACTTATACCGTTTTCAAAAAGTTTTGAGTAGTAAGACATCAAAATTCGAGGTGCGCAGTGTACACTTGTACATGAGCAACAGAGATATTGCAGAGGACTGCACTAATTGAAAGTTAGTGAAAATGGTATTACTGAAGCAGGCCGGTCCGAAGGAAAAATTCCCGTAATACCTCGTGGCTTGCCGCGAGGATAGGGGATTTTAGGTCTGCGAATTTATTTTCTCTTGGAGCAACCATTCAATAAGGCCGGATTGCGGATCAACTGATGCACTAGCTCCAGGTAAGCGGTATGATGGCGCTATTTTTTCAATCGGCATAGTTGGCTTCTGCTAGAGCATGAGTTAATCACGTCAATATCTATCTATGAATGATTGTGCTAGTAAAATATGAATTAACTATGTTATTTTTACTTATGATTGCAGTTAATAGATTGATAATTATGTATATAATTTTTCATGCATTTTATTGATATATAGGAAATATATGTGATGTTTCAATTTTTATCACGCATTCGTCATTATGAAGCGTTTGAGAATGGCATTATTAAAAGGTGTTGCTTCTGATTTTTATGCATTTTGAGGAACGAATGCAAAATCACGTAATAACTACAACGTAAACGTCATTTCTTTCACCAACACGCCCGGCACGCATGAACCGCCAATGGATCGCTCGTCATAGGTATCAGTTTCGGGCAGAACTTCTGTAAAGGCGGTAACTGCCTCCAGCTGTTCGCCAAACAGTGAATAAATTGAATCGTCAAATCGCATATCTTGAATAGGTCCTTGAATGGTTCCATTTTCGACCCAGAAACAGGCAAAACGTGTCATGCCGGTAATCCGTGCGCTATTAGGATCGCTCCAGTTTAAATAATGCACATTCGAGATGTAAATCCCTGTGCCAAGTGCGGACAAAATCTCTGACTTTTCTAATGTGCCTGGTGTCATATTAATAGAGCTTAGGCCTTCGCCTCCATTCGCAAAGGTAGATGTTAAACCATATTCCTTCGCGGTGCGGCTACTGACCAGTAAATTAGTGAAGCGTCCCTTGTTTGCAATGGTAAGGCATGTCGGGGCTAATTCACCACGGCTGTTAAAACGTGGTGAAAGCCCTATCGTGAAATCATCCGAAATACTTACCTGCGGTGATAGTATTACTTTTCCATCAATCCATTGTGTAAGGGCAGAGGCACCCTTTTTATACGATGCAGCGCTGACCCCGTTCCATGAAAACAGCGATATAATGTCGCTAACCGCTGCGGGCTCTAAGTACACGCGGTAATTAGCTGGCGGCAGCAGTTTAATTGGCTTTGCCAAGTCAGTTAATTGTTGTATTGCCTTTGCAAGGCTTTCTGAAATCATTGCGTGCACATCTTTAGTGGCGTAAACGACTTGCTTAACAGATTGAATGGAACCATCTGCACCTCGTGCGCCATACACTGAATAATCAAATACGAGTGATTGCGTTTCAAAAGAATGCTTTGTGCCCTCGGTATGCCGCACATAACGCAAGACGTGCCCTTGGGTTAGCAATCCAACAAGGTCTAAATCCCCGGTGGTTTCACTGATGAACGCAACCGTTTCTTCAACGGGCGGCAAATCTGCGTTAAACACCGCTTGACTGTTCTCACTTTTTTCAAATGATACAAGATACAGATCATCATGCAGAGCGTCAGTTAAACGACGTACCCGCTCTAACGCATCGCTCAACCGTTTTGTGTTCATATCCACATCATCGTTCAGGGAAAATGATAACGACACACTTTTGGATGTTCCCATTTGATACGACAAGCTTGCTTCTGCCTGATTGACGCGTCCGGCTTGCCGCACACGCGCATGGTTAAACCGGATGTAATCGCTGATTTCTGCATGAACGGTTAAGCAAAATGATTCGTTCGGTTTGCGTGTTTTCTCAATTGTATCAAAGCTTTTATCAAAATCACAAAACATCATGCCGCACCTCCAAACACATCAACACCTCGAAATGCACATACGGGCACGGCGTGCCCCACGCGTACAACTTGATTGGGCTCGCCTTTTCCGCAATATAAGGATCCCCATGGTTGATTTGTATCGATATTTCCAACATGACTTAGCGAATGCCAGAATGGCAAGGTTGTTCCACGATAATTCGGATTTTTAACCACAGCACCTAATTTACCATTTTTGATTAAACGTGCATATTCAGCACCAAATTGGAACTTACGGCGATAATCATCAATCGACCATGACCGGTTGGTTTCCATGTAAATACCATTTTCAATGGATGTTATAATTTCATCAAATGGTGAGCTGCCTGGCTCGATATTTAAATTAGCCATACGATCAATCGGCGCGCGATTCCATGCTGTTTGACGGGCACACGCAACGCCAGGAACGTCGCATCGATATTGACTATCACCGCCACCAAGGGCGCGGACAAGTTGCCCATCTTTAATAATATGTCTTGTTTCAGCTTTAAGGCCGGTGGCATCAAAACCATAACTCGCCATTTCCGAAGACATGCTTGGATCAAAGGTGACATTAAGCAATGGGCTGCCATAGGTTAGCGTCCCGATGTCCTCTAGATTAATAAAACTAAAGCCGGCGTAATTACGTTCGTCCCCTAAAATGCGATCAAGCTCGAGCGGATGACCAATCGATTCATGCACTTGTAAGTAGAGTTGATCGGGTGCCAAGACTAAATCAAGGGTAGCATTTGGACAATTATCAGCATGAATAAGTTCTAACGCTTGGGCGCGAATGCGCAGGCAGGCATCATCAGCTTCTTTGAAGTGATGCTCAAGCGGTGCTTGCAAACATTTGAATCCATTAGAGCGTGTTTGCATTTCGCCGTTCTTTTCAGCTGTTGCCGAAAGATACAAAGCTGATGCATTAATCGTTTGTGAAATAGACGCACCATTCGTGTTCAGTGAAAGGCTTTTCCTGTGAATTTGAATGCAAGAAGCTTCGCTTGCATAAAGGCCATTGTTGAGTAGATTTTGACTGTATTCACACAGAGTATCTTGAATCGTACGCGGTGACAACGTGGATACAGACGAATACGATTCGTAGTGCCCGTTTTCATTTGATGGAATTTGGTGTGTAAAATCAATTAATTGATATGGTTTTAATCCTTTAGCGCGTGCTTTTAACGTTTCAAACAAGGCAGGTAGTTGTTGAAGTGAGGGCGTCGAACCGTAAACTTTCACGCCATTTGTTTGAATTTCAAGGTACAGCCCTTCGGTTGCACCGGCTGAATATGGATCTGCTTTACCGCCACGTGCCTGATAATACTGCGTTTCATCTGAAATATGTGTGATCGAGATGGAATCTGCTTTTTCATGATGTTGAGCGAGGAACGTTTCAAGTTGTTGTTTCATGTAGGCATCTCTATATCAATAACACTATTAGGTGTAAATAGAATTTGCCTAAAATGCAATGATAAGTTGGTTGAAATGCAGAGCTCATGTAGATTAATTTTCAAATGAGAAAGGTGAGGTGCTTGTTTAGGCTGCAATCATATGGATGCAACATATGAATATGAATTGACGCTTCTTCCTATGCTTCTGATGCAAACACCGTGGATACGTCGAGCCGCTTTAGGAAATTTTCGCCATATAAAGCTGCGAATTCTTTGTTTTTGATAATTGTTACGTTCTCAGCGTTTCTTTTTTCTGCACTATTGCTAAAATTGTACGATCCGCCAATCACCGTGTATGCATCTATGACGATAATCTTATTATGTGCAATAGCTGGTTTGTAATCGATGTATACAGAAATTCCTGCACGTTTGAGCGTGTTAATTTGCGTGTAACGCTCACGCCGCTGGCTTTTATCAGCAAGAACAACGACACTTACTCCGCGTACTTTGGCGCGTATTAGGGCGTCAGCAATAGGTTTTGAGGTAAGACTATATGCTTGCATATGGAGTGAGACTTTAGCGGCATCAATCTCATTAATGATCATCGGTAAACAGGCTTGGCTTGGCGTAAAGCATGCCTTGCAGGCGAAGTCATGTGCTTGAATGGTGGGGGATTGTGCCGGAGCATCTGGAAATAAAGCCATCTGCGTTCCTAAACCGGCAAGAAACGATAGCGCAAAGAAAGGGAGCAGTTTTATATTGTGCGAAATGAAGCGGGGTAGTGGGCTAGGGTGTGTTCTTCGTTTCATGGCTTTTTGCTCATTTTATTGTTCTTATTCACTGACGGTGGGTGCCATAGTAAATGCAAAATTTATTACAATAAAACGTATCATGCATGGGATGCTTTTAGATATTTTTTGTGATTAATTTTAATTCTATTTTCGATGGGTGTGTCTTGAGATGGGAGGATTATTGCCATTTATGTCGTGGAATTAATGTTTTTTTGAGCCTAAAAAACCGAGAAAAAAGAAATGAGAGTGGTTCGGGCCAATTCAAAACTGCTTATAAAGCCGCAGTTTGATTGGTGGGCGCCGTGGGATTCGAACCTACGACCCGCTGATTAAGAGTCAGCTGCTCTACCAACTGAGCTAGGCGCCCGATTGTCTTTTTATACACTAATTTTAATGTTGATTTCAAGGTAATTTTATTTTTTTCTTTGAGTCGTTATGCGGCTTCTAGAATTCGTCTTGCTTTAAAAGCTGTATGTAAGGTGCCATCATCAAGGTAGTCAAGCTCGCCACCAACAGGAACACCATGTGCAAGTGTTGAAATCTTTACGCCAAAAGGATGCAATAGATCTGCGATGTAATGCAGGGTAGTTTGCCCTTCGACCGTTGCATTCAATGCCAAAATGACTTCATTAATGCCGCCTTCTTTAATGCGACGAATAAGGGGATCGAGTGTTAATTGATGTGGCATGACTCCATCAATGGCAGACAAAACTCCTCCTAACACATGATAACGCCCTTTGTATGTCTGAGCGCGCTCTAATGCCCACACGTCTGCTACATCTGCCACAACACATAAGCTTGTCGAATCACGTCTGTCGTCAATGCATAAAGAGCAAGGCGTTATTGTATCAAGCGAAAAACATTGTGTGCATGTTTTTACTTTTTGTTCCATATCGTGAAGGGCATGCATGAGTGGTTTTAAGGTTTCTTGGCGTCTTTTAAGCAGGTGCAAAACAAGTCGTCTGGCTGATCGCGGGCCGAGCCCTGGAAGACGGCTCACAAGTGATATAACATGGGTGAGTTCTGGGCCGTTCATTTTTAATACTTTTGTTTTTTATGTATGCTCTTTATTCATACCAGAATTTATGTTAGAAGTCATCAATACCTTAGGCATGTGAAGTTATAAAATACATGAGAGAAATGCGAAAAACGTCGATAATCTGTTGACGCATTATTGTGTTTTTAAGTGCGAATACGTACGTTGTGCATACTATGAAATGGTGTTTTTGCTTGTTGAAATACTGTCGGTGTCTTTTTCTTGACAGAATATGATAGATTTTGTATACTGCACTTAGTTTTTAGGAGTTTTTCATAATATGAAAATTGCAAATTCAATTAAGACACTTAGAAGCCGTCATAAGGCTTGTAAAGTTGTTCGTCGTAGAGGCCGTTTGTATGTAATTAACAAACTAAATCCACGATTTAAAGCACGTCAAGGTTAATTTATTTAATCTGCAGAGAAAACGCTTTTAGAAGCGTTTTTTTTGTGCTTAAAATATGAAAAATTATGTGAAATGGCTATATACTTATCACATCCAAAACTATTGATTATGACTGAAACTTTTGAAATCTCAGATGGAAACTGCTTCGACACGGGCCAGCCTGGTGAAAAATTCATTAGGATGTGCACGTTGCCCGATATAAGTATATAGGCGTGCTTTTATGATCAGTACACCTTAAATCTATTAATTTAAATCTATTTTACTTTAAATCTATTTTACTTTAAAGCTATTGCCTCTACCAAAGCCAACCTTTTACCGGCGGTTTATCACTTCCCACGGTAGAAACAACAATTGTAGCAGAAGCGTTTGTTGTTGAGGTAACAGAAATATCTACAGCAGCCTGCACCCATTCTGGATCAATATCGTTACCAGGGCAGTCCACTGCCTCATTTTCAGCATCAAATCTAGCATCAAGTTCGCTGCTGTAATCATCTTCATTTTGACCAAAGTCTAAACTTGCATAGTAAATTTTCATTGCTTCGTCATTGGCCGTTTTCTGTTTTAATGCTTCCTCCACGCGTGCGTGTTCTATAGCTTGTTTTGTGGCCTGCCTAAGCTCGACTTGCTCACCTACAATCCGCGCCATAGAGGGAATCTGCGCAAGAATGGGGGTTATGGGCTTCCAAGCAGTCCAGCACCCTTTAAAAGATTCAGAAACAAAATCGAGCAATGGCATCTGCCATTCGACTGAGTATTCCAGTATTTTTGTTTTAATGGCATTTCTTTGTGCTTCCGATAAAACATTAAGTTCTTTCTTTATCTTCATATCGAACGTTATTAGGTCTACGGTAGTATTTTTCTTTACCCTTGCATTCTTCCGCTTTTCATTTTCATAAAATTCATGCCGATTCGTTGTATTACGTCTTGCGAGGTCTCTTAGTTCACGTGCGATTTCAGTACTATTAGCACGTGTTACAAGCCTGTATTTGGTGCCAATATATTCACTAATTTTTCTTAATTCTGCGTTGTTAAATACTTTCGCGCGCGTGTCTATTAATTGTAATTGCAGTTTTGTTGGCATTTGACTGTTTTGGGATGAATGCGTTATCAACTCATCTGACCCAGATGCGGCCATGGTTGCCGAGCACGTAAGCAAAAGTGGTAACGTTGATAAACTTTTTAATTTTGCACTGCGAAACATTGATAAAAATCCTTTTAAGGTTAACAACCTAATTTAAACCTAATTTATCTAAAAATAATATCAAAATAATAATGCGGTTCATGAAAAATTAATTTGTTAGGAATTTTAACAAAATCACAAAACTTAAACGAGGCGCATTGTAAAACAAAATAGAGTGTATTATACTTTTTCAGGTGTGTGGATTGATGCTCTTTTTCAGACACATGCGCATTTAAAATGCCAACGTATATCCGTTTAAAATGGGTGTAAAATCAACGTTAAGGTTAAGAAATTTTATGAGTACCGATCCAGAAGATCCAAATGACAATCCATGGGATGCACACGTTGACGACACAAAGTCAAAACGAACAAAAAAAACACCAGAGCAACCAGTGAATCCATGGGCAAAACAAGATGGCACGTCGCCTTTTCGAAAGCCTGCCTCATCGAGCAATAGTGATGATCTATTCACCTCATTTATGAAGCAGATAAAAAAAGGTAGTGCGAATTTTGGTGGAAATAATGGTGGCAACTATGGTCCTGGCAATAACTCGGGACAAAGACCTCCTGCAAATCCAGGTGGAATTAATAGTGTTGCGATAATAACTGCTACTGTTATTGGACTTGTTCTTTGGCTTTCAACAGGGGTATTTCGTGTACAAGAAGGTGAGATCGCAGTTATTCTACGTTTCGGAAAAATGATTCATACAGCGGGCCCTGGTCTGCATTATCGCTTGCCGTCTCCTTTTGAACGTGAAATCGTCAAGAACGTATCAGAACTCAAAAAAATTGATAGTATATCTAATACGGGCGCCAATACGAGCTTTGACAAAACACTTGTTTTAACTGGTGACGAGAACATGGTTCACATCAATTACACAGTGCTTTGGAAAATCAAAGATGTTAAAGATTTTTTGTTCTCTGTTCGTAAGCCTGAAGATACCATTCTTGCAGCGGCAGATAGTATCGTGCGTGAAGTCATGGGGCAAACGACCGCACGTGCGGCACTCACACAAGAACGAGACAGCGTTGCGACAAAAGCGCAAGATCTTCTGCAGAAAGTTCTTGATCACTATAAAATAGGCGTTCTTATTGTCAGTGTCCAATTACAGAAAGTTGACGCACCAAGTGAAGTTATTAATGCTTTCAACGATATGCAGGCATCCTTAACTGATGGTGATCGTATGTTGCACGAGGCAAACGCGTATCATTTTGAAATCGTGCCAAGAGCACGCGGTGAATCATCAAAAATCATCCAAGAAGCTGAGGGGTATTCACAAGAAGTAGTATCACGCGCACAAGGTGAGGCTGATCGCTTTAATTCTGTCTACACAGAATATAAGAAGAATCCAGAAGTTTCACGCAAACGCCTTTATCTTGATACGATGGAACAGGTACTAAGTCATGTTCACAAAACGATTATTGATCCAAAGGCTGCACCTGGGCTTGTTCCCTATTTCCACTTACAACCCGGCGCAAGCGCTGATAAAAAGCAAGGGTAATCAACATGTCTCCACGTTCTATTCTTTTTATATTAATTGCTGTTTGTGGGCTTTTTATATTTAATTCCTCAGTCTTTATTGTTGATCAAATGAATCAAGCAGTTGTTCTGCAGTTCGGTGAGTCAAAAGCACTCCATAATGAACCGGGGTTGAAATTCAAACTTCCCTTTGTTCAAGAAGTTACTTTTTATGAAAAACGCATTATCGATTATGATTCCGACCCGATCGCTGTTATGACCGTGGATCAAAAACGTCTTAATGTAGATGCCTATGTACGCTATCGCATCGTTGATGCGCTCGCTTTTTTCCGTTCTGTAAAGCCGGCAAACGAAGCAGGTGCTCGCATGCGTCTTGATGCAATTGTATCCAGCAGCATTCGTAATGTACTCGGAAAAGTAGAACTCCGTAAATTGTTAAGTGCAGAGCGTGTTTCTATTATGAAGCAAATTCAAGATGAAGTTGTCAATTTATCAAAATCTCTTGGACTTGAAATCGTTGATGTTCGTATTGTCCGAACTGAATTACCTGCAGAAAACCGTTCTGCCGTTTTTGATCGTATGAATTCCATTTTGATTCGCTATGCAAAAGAGAACCGTGCAAAAGGTGATGAGGTCGCACGCGGTGTTCGTGCTAATGCCGAGCGTGAGCGCACAGTATTATTAGCTGAAGCACAACAAAAAGCACAAGGCATTCGTGGTAAAGGCGATGCAACCGCCATGGAAATTACAAATAAAGCGTTTGGTGCGGACCTTGAATTCTATAGCTTTTATCGTTCACTTGAGTCTTATCGCCAAACAATGCAAGCAGAAACTTCTATGATCTTATCTGCTGACCATCCTTACCTACAACACTTTGCTCATTCATCAAAAACACAACATTAAGAAAAAGAATTTAAGGAGAATCTCCCATGAACTTGTCTCGTTTTATAGCTATTTACAGCGTTGTATTAATCGGACATGCAGCGATCAGCAGCGCCTATTGCCTTGCACGATCAGAACGTGTATCAACCAGCAGCTCTACACAAACAGAAACAAGTAAATCAACATCTAAGGCAAAACCTTCAGGTAACAAAACGACATCTGCAGCAAAGACAGAGTCGGCAGCAACAAAGACGGAAACAGCAGCAACGATAACGACAAGCACAGTCGTGGCAAGCACAGCCGTAGGAAGCACCGCAGCAATTCCTGCTCCTGCGTCCTTGACAGATATAAGCCATGGTTTTTCACATGTAGCCGAACCAGCATTACCATCCGTTGTGAATATTGCGACAACCCAAATTATTGATCCAAAAACAAAAAATGAACGTATGAACATTCCATCTGGCACCCCGTTTGATGAATTGTTTCGAGAATTTTTTGATCATCAGCAAACGGATGTTCCACGCAAAGTTCAATCATTAGGTTCCGGGTTTATCATTCGTGTTACCACGGATGCCGCGTACGTTGTTACGAATAACCACGTTATTGCTGACGCGAAAAAAATCACTGTTTATCTACATGATAAAACAGAGTTGGACGCAATCGTTCATGCAGCAGATGAACGTACAGATATTGCCGTTCTAAAAATTAAATTAGAAGATCTACCTGCAAACAAACGAAATCTAATTGCACTTGAATGGGGTAATTCTGATGAAACACGTGTCGGTGACTGGGTGCTTTCAATTGGAAATCCATTTGGTCTAAGCAGCAGCGTCACAGCAGGCATTATATCAAGCAAAGGACGTGATCTTGTTACGGCAGGACGTGGCCGTGTTGGTGAATACGTCGACGACTTCTTACAGCATAGTGCTCAAATTAACATGGGTAACTCTGGTGGCTGCCTACTTAACATGCAACGCCAAGTTATTGGTGTAAATACAGCTATTTTCTCGCCAACTGGTGGAAATGTTGGTGTTGGATTTGCCGTGCCATCAGACGTTGCTAAAAAGACTGTAGACCAGCTCATTGATTTTGGTCGCACAAAACGAGGCTGGCTCGGCGTGCGTATACAGCCCTTAACAGATGATATGGCCGAAGCGCTGGGACTTAAAGTTCAGGGTGCCATTATAGGTGGCGTAACCAGCGACGGCCCTGCTAAAAAAGCAAACATACAAGATGGTGATATTATCATCGAATATGATCATAAACCCATAAATGATCAAAATAGATTGTCCCGACTTGTTGGAGAAACTGAGATTGGAAAGACAGTTCCTGTAAAAGTATGGCGTAAAGATAAAGAAATCATGTTAAACGTAACTGTTGGTGAATATGAAGAAGCGGTAAAAACAGGCAAAACTGAGGATTTAAATACAGAAAAAGGTTCTAATGCTGGGGTTGTTGAAATTTTAGGCATAACACTTAGCCCCATTACTGAAAGCGCTCAAAAGAAATTAAACTTATCACCACAAACAAAAGGTGTCTTAATCACAAAAGTTGAACCTGCCAGCGCAGGTGAAGACGCCAGCTTGGTTGCTGGTGAGATTATCATGGAAGTTAACCAAAGAGACGTTCAGAAGCCACAAGATGTATTGGATTTTATTAAAGAAGCCAAAAGCAATGGCCGTAAAAATGTTATGTTATTGGTTACGCGCAAAGGTGAGCCACGCTACCCATCCCTCAGAATTGAAGAAGAACCAAAGAAAGACGAGCATAAGAATGATACAAAAGGGCATTTTGTTGGTGAATCACTAAAGTTAGGGGCTGAAAAAAAATCAGAAGATGACAAAAATGCACCTGTTGTTGAACACCCAGCGAATGCAGCTTCAGCTCCGGCTGCTTAACTAATAATCTTAAGTTTATCACTAAAAAAGCACTCTAAATTGGGAGTGCTTTTTTGTTAGTGCAGCCCGAGCTAGCAATCATATGTAGCAGTTCAACTTTAATTTGCTTATGTTTCCGTCATGGCGAGCCCCGCAGGGGGTGTGGCCATTCAGTGGCTGTTTTTCTGAATCACCACGCCTCATATGAGGCTCGTTGACTGCGAATTTATACTCAATTTGTACGTGAATGGCTATAGATGTGGGGACGAATGCTGCTTGAATCTTGATGTCTTACTACTCAAAGTTTATTAAAAGTGGTGTAAAATACAGATAAAACGTCATCTAAAGCTATTGACTAAACTGCCACATAACAGGTGCCAGCCATCCACCAGTACAAAGAAAATAAGTTTAAAGGGCATTGATATCATAACGGGGGGAAGCATCATCATACCCATCGACATCAGCACCGATGCGATGACCATATCAATGATTAAAAATGGAATAAAGATTAGAAAGCCAATTTCAAATGCCCGCTTAAGTTCGCTGATGATAAATGCAGGTACGAGTATGCGAAGTGGGGTGTCTTCTGGTGCTGTTATGGTTTCAATTTTTGCAATATCCGCAAAGAGCCTTAAATCTTTTTCTCGTACATTTTTGAGCATGAAAAGTTGAAAAGGTTTGGTCGTTCGTTCAAAGGCTTCTTTCTCAGTAATTTTCTCTTCAATCAGCGGGTGAATCCCCTCATCAAAAGCCTTTTCAAATGTTGGTGCCATAATGAAAAAAGTCAGAAACATAGCCAAGCTAAGCAAAATCATGTTCGGAGGAGATTGCTGTGTGCCAAGTGCGCTGCGCACAAATGAAAAAACAACCACAATACGTGTAAAAGAGGTAACCATCATTACGATGGATGGGGCCAATGTTAATACGGTCATCATGATGAGTAACTGTATAAGGCGCCCCATCATAGAGCCGCCAGTTGTTCCCAAATCAAGCGTAAACGTATCAGCAGTCACAGGTGTTATTAGGACACATAAAAAACAAAGAAGAATCAATGCGTATTTTTTCATGAAGAAACCTCTATTAAATCATGATTAATATCGTGAACATTTCCACGTGCGTTATCTGAGCATATAAATGGTACCGGCCCTTTTAACACGACATCCTGACCTTGGCCGAGTAAGACGAGATAGGCCTCATCTTCATGGCGTATCCAAACAACGCGGCGTTTTGGGTCAAGTGGTAATGATTCAAGAATTTCTAATTTCTTAGGACTAAACCCTAGTTTTGAGAACCATTGTTTTTGTTGAAAATAGCGAAGTCCAAATAGAACGCCAAACATTAGGCCAAGAACAACACAAAAAGAAGCGATAACTTGAATCATGATACTTACTGCATTGTATAAGCACGTACAGCTTTAACGTACTTAAAACTTGTATCGACTGTGTTTTTCATATCTGTCAAACGTTGTTCTGTTTCCATGTGATGTCTTTGGATGTTTTTTTGAAACGTAGTAATGATGGCTTTGATCTCATCTCGTTCGTTGGGTGACAATGTTGAAATCTGATTTAATACGTGTTGAAGTTCAGACTCGAGGTTATTAAATGCAATATCCGGATCCATGCCAGGCGCCCATGTAGGAACATTATCTGGCCAACCAAGGATACGTTCTTCAATGTACCGTAATTGTTCGTGAAGGGGATTCATAAATTAAAATTTTATTAAAAACCACTGTTTATACTATGGCTGCCTTTTGACAGGTAAGCAAGCAATAATACCATTTCTCATGTTTCGTGTTGGCTGGTTGATGCCACCTTTGAGAGTATGTTTAATGGCGCTCGCAAGTCATTAAATTTTCTAATTAGTGCGCGCGTAGGCAAGTGGCACTTCATACTGTTGTAATCGTTCATATAAACGACGGTTGAATTCAGCTAAGAATTTCTTTCTGGGGTCTGGTTTTATGGGAATGCTTACATACATAAGCACGCCTACCTCTGACATTGTCTTTACACCTAAATCACTGAGTTCGCCTGCTATGTAAGGCCCGAATCGAACATCCATTTTCATTGCAAAAAATGTTTCTCTAAGGGCCAATTCAATGTTTGGTAATAGCGCCTTTGGGTCAACGACAAATTGCACAATGGCAACTGAAAAGTCGCGCGAACAGTTAATGAGTGATGTTACTTCTGATAAGGGGATAGTTTGTAATTCTCCTGTGAAATGGCGCAATAGTAACGTTCTTAATGACATAGATTCGACGGTTCCTGTTTTATCACCAACAGTAACAACGTCACCTACAGCCACATTACCCTCGAACAGCATAAGAATTCCATTTACCAAATCTTTCATAAGGCTTTGAGAACCAATCGTAAAGGCTACACCCAAGATGCTGAAGCTGAAAATGATAGGCATAATATCAATTTTGAGTTCACTCAATACGATCAATAAGGTCAGTACGATCAATAACCAGTGAAAAATTGATTTGATAATAGGCGCGATTGTTTTTATTAATGCATGTGTGCTTGTACTGGAATGATCTGCTACTTTTTTAAACAAGCGAACATTTCGGATGTAACGTTGTGCGGCCTTGTTTGATACGCGCCAAAAGAATATGGAAAGTGAAATAATGATGATGATTCGTAGCAGTCTGTATAATAATAATTTCCACTCAGTATTGTATATATAGTCTTTTAATAAATCTGGATTAAGTATTTCTGGCAAAACTTCATTTGACGTGTTTTGTTCGCTGTTTTTAAGAAGGGGTGCAAGTGCTTGATATTTTGTGGCTTTGTAAATTACTGAATCTGCATTAGGGCGCGCATTGCTCATGTCTGCATGTATATTTTGCGTCGATGTCGTGTTTTCATTAGTTGTTTTGTCATTCGACAAATGGATAACATGTCTGAGTATTTCATCTATATAGTCGGCCCCCGTTGCGGGCGCAAAAAAGCCACTTAGTGAAAACAAAACAATCGTAAGAAATTGATTCATGAGTGTAGCTACATCTGAAAATCTTTTTTTAATTATCTAGTATTTACAGGGCAAGATCAACGTAATACATTTTTATCTGAATCTGCGTGGATTCGTGAATTCTATTGAAACTGCGAGGTGCCTTGAAAACTCTCACGAATAATATGTGACGATAATGCGCTGTCAGTAATGGATGTGTGAATTCATTAAATACGAACCTATTAATTTCTTTATTTAATATGTTTTGTCATTGAATTTTCAAGTGATCTATGGTGTTTAATTATTTCTGAATACGTTATTTGTATTTATTAAAAATTAAATAATTTTAAATGAGGCGCCACTATGTATATACAGAAGTTTACATCATCACTGCTATTAACGTGTTTTTTTCATCAAGCTGTATCTACTGCAGCCTTTGCCATGCTCGAAGATTTTGAATCTGTTGAGCGTTATACACGTGATGCTACCGCGCAAGGTGTGCTTGTAGGTGGTAAAACTTCATTGCGATTTAAGGCTGATGCTGCACATACTGCCGCCGGTGTGTTGTTTTATATGTTGGATCCTGAGGGTGACTATAGTGTTATTTTAGGTCAACGTGATGATGATCCAGGATTTTGTAGTTTTTTTGGTAAATCTGATGCAGGCGATGGAACGCTTAATGTAACGGCAGCACGTGAAAGTGCTGAAGAATCAATGGGACTGTTTGCCGTTCACGATTATATTGTGTCGCGAGCGCCTTTTGCTGACGTGTATTCTGCTGGAATTTCGGGAGATGAGGGTGAGCTTCGTCGCATGTATATCTGTCAAACTGAATATATTCATGAATCGCGATTTGATAAAAAACTAAGCGAAGCCACTGATTCGCACAGTAAGGAATATAAACGTTTTAAAACGTTTAAAGTGCGAGATTTATTAGAATCTGTCGTGAATAAAACACTGGAAATCAAAACAAATGACCAAGAAGATGTACTGCTTTATGAGCCACTCTTTGACATGTTGTCGACTCCGTTTTATCAAGCTGCGTTAGAACAATTAGCAGCAGGTAAGCGGCCCATTCCATTAAAAGCGTCACAAAAAGAAAGCTATCTAAGAGCAGAAGATTATACAAAAAGTGATGATGGTAAGGTTTCTACGTGGGCTGAAATATCGCATGATTTTGAAGCGATAGCTAAAGAAGCAACCAAGAGAACAAGCATTAATGCAGCTGAAACTAGCAATCTGATTAAAAAACTAAAGAAATTTGGACATAATCTTGGTGGCGTGAAGATCTCCCCAAGTGATTACGAAACGGTGCAATTCACCGAGCAAGAAGAAAAAGAATTTGCGTATACCGAGGCCTTTCGTCAGAGCGTGATGATGGAATTAAAGTCAGAGGCTGCACGTAAGCAAGCGTTGGCAAGAGAACAAGAACAAACTTACGTTGATGAATTAAGGCGCTCTGATGAATTAAGGCACTCTTCATCTTCTTCGGCAGCAGCAGAGGCAGCCGGAACACAAACCACACGTGGGCATTATACCATGACCGAAGGGCACTTAATGCTTGTGCTTGGTCGCGATTACGTGGAACCGACAGATTTTTCAAACCCTGCCGAACATAGATTGGCTAATATTGCTAACCTTAGAAAATATTTTATCGTTCATAATAGTATGGAATATGAAAATAAAACGGCAAAAGAAGGCGAATCTAGCCGAGAACTTACGATTACGGATCATCTAATAGAACGTCTTGCTGATGTGATGGATTTGGAACGTCGGGAATGGATTGAAACAGGTCGTTTTCCTGTTTATCATGGAACAACTGACCAAAATGGCCATGCGTTTCGAATTGCATCAATTATTAATAATCATCTGACATTGAACGCCACTGATCATCTAACACGTCTTCGTTATACGGATCTTTATTTTCGAGAAGTAGCTAATATGAGTGACGATGTTGCCAAGTACGGTGATAGTCATTATGACAATGGCAACCGTGATCGGCGTTTATTCGGTAATTTTGTATTAACAGCAGGTCGTGCAACGTCACGATCAACATCTTCTACAGTTGAGTATTGGGGCAACAACCATAGTGTTGTGGATCCTAATGTTCAAAAACGATTCGAAGAGGGTACGGCGCTGTTAGGCATGAATTTGGCTTATGCCTATTATGAATCGTTGTTTCAACAATTTATCGCCGATACGGGAACTGCGTATGGCAACGCTTTGTTGTTACAAATGTTTATTTCACCTGAAGCGTTAACACGTTATGGTGCAACCGATTGTATGGATGAAAAAGTTGCCTTAACGGCTTATCATGCGGCGCAGGCAGAATATGAACGTATTGCACAAAATGGCAAAGAAGATTTTGAACCAAAAACGTCGAACTGCTCCTCAATCTCAATACATTCACCTGAAACCGAAAAAAAGAAAGGTCTTTTTGGGGAAGTGCGATTGCAATTGCACCCAAATATGATGCGTGATCCGTCACAGCTAATAGCATATGGTCTTGACTTTTTCCCGCTTGATGCAGCAAAACAACGTCGTTTTAATAACAAATTATCTGAAGTAACCGCAGCAAATCTGGGGCATTGGTTTTCCCAAAAGACAGCGCTTATTCCAGGTAGTTTAATGGATACACCTACGGCTAGAAATCTTTATAAAATGGTGCATAAAGGTGTGACAGGTAGTGAAATTGAAGACGTTCCTAATACGCATAGCTTGTTACACCTGGTACGATTTGGGCACATTGACGCAATGAAAACGTTATTGGAAACCTGTCCAGATCTTGTTGAATCGATTGATTCTGCGGATCTATTCAGAGCGGCACTATCCTGTGGCAGTAAAGAAAAAGATACCAACGGACTATTAGCAGATAATGGTTATGCCGTCATTAAATATGTTATGGAAGAAATTATTAGAAAACCAATTAATGAGGTGTTTTCTGAAAACGCCTTGCTGGTGTATATATCAACAAATGATGTGGTAGGATCAGCATTTAAGTACATTCTTGAAAGTTTTGATTTCACCAATGTGTCAATGGCTGCTAAGGAAAAAATAGCTGACAGTATGCTGCGAAGAGGGGACGTTGATGCAATCAAAAATGTGCATACACGGATAAGACCTTATACAGATGAAGATATAGCCGAAAAATTAATAGTTCCATATTTTGATGACATGCGTACAGTTGAGGTAATAGAAACATTCATAAAAGCTAATATTTTAACAGTAGAACGTGCAGCAACGATTACGTTAACGTGTTTTAAATAGGCTCTTATGAAAAATAGGTGGGTAACGCATTAGTGCATGAATTTGTTCACCAT
>JAZKAK010000035.1:0-14014 GCA_040389165.1 Pseudomonadota bacterium | reverse complement strand
ATCCCCGCCTCCGCGGGAATGACAGTAAGAAAAATAAAAGTGACGGGTAGCATGAGCAAAGAATGCGTGGAATTATTTAGTTTTATGCTACATGTTACGTATAATCCACTATATATCCTCAATAAAATTTGATAACAGGCAGTTTCTGCAAATGGTGCAAAAATGGCACTTTGTCTCCCCATCCCTAAGGTCAGGCCCTTGAAACAACACTTAATCATTCCCATATGTAGTATATCGATGCATCGTCTTTATTTTTTAGCAAAGGAAAATGACATGACTGATATTATTATTTCTATTATTCTGGAGATTGATATTATTTGCGATTGCATTTGTTTTTTATACAAGAAAATACGAAGAAATGTAAATACCATCAACATAGTATTAATAGGCTTTATTATTTTTCTGTTTTTCTTAATAATTTTTTAAAAACACAGTCTGCGTCAGTCTGCAACTATTGGATCGATGAGGTTTTACCCACGCACACTCTTCGGCATACAGCATTAACAAACTTTTACCTCAAAACCATGCTCTCATAAAATTTATAATGTTAAATCCTAAGCACGACGATGTTTTTCATAATTAAAATGGCGTTGTATAATTTTATTAAAATTCTGGATTAAAAACTATGAGCGTATTCTCACTTTTGAAAAAACTATTTCCATCCCCCATTGTGGATGGAGTACAGAGTACTTATCATTGGCTTCTATTTAAAATATACTAAGCTCTGTGTAAAACTTTTTTTTACGTGTTTTAACCATGGCTTTCTGCTCACTCGCTGAAATGCAGCGTTTGCTAACTAAGAAATGGAACTTGACATCATGATCAGTCATCAATATATACTTTATGAAGACATAGCATCAGATTATCGCAAAGGGAAATAAAATGATAAATATTACACGTGAACAGTTCTTTAGTTTTATAAAAACTGAAAAAGATAAAGACGGCGTTGTCAGCAAAGCCACACAGCATTATTTGGATTATTTTGATAAATATCAAAGTACAGGCAAAAAAGGTGGCTGGAATTGGTCAGTTCTTATTTTTTCTATGTGCCCTTTTTTGTTTTACTTTTCCGAATATGCTTTTGTTTCAAGTCTCTTTTGGTTTTTTTACAGAAGGATGTATTTCTACGGAATATTAATTCCTGTTACAGAATGTATTTTATATTTTTCCTTCTCTTTCGTATTTTCGTTTTTATATATTAAATTTGCAGGAAATTTTGATTTTGGAGTTTTATTAGAATATGGCATTTACTCAGGTTTTATTTTTATAGGAATATTCGATATTTTAATAGCTTATTATGCTGATTACATCTATTTAAAACATGCGTCAAAAAAAGTTTTAAAAGAGACGCTACAAAGTGGGGTTAATAAAAAATTGCTGATAACACTTATTGTTATACTTGGACTAGGTGCATTAGTAGGTGCCTATTTATTGGCAAAGCACTAATTATTTTATATATGGGTCTTGAACGAGGTCGATGTGTCTCTGTTCAAACCTACCCACGCGCGCTCTTCGGCATACAAAAATGGCACTTTGTATCGCCATCCATGAAATCAAATACAATTTGTGTCGCGCGATCATGATTTGCCCCTGCAAGCGCTTCACGTTGTTTCACGACACGTGCATTAAACGGTGCATCATCATCTTCATTGAACACATTTTTGTAAATCGCTTGCACTTGCTGAATGACCGCATTTGAAAACCCATGACGTTTCATGCCAACAATGTTCACTCCGTGCAGATTCGCACGTTCACCCAAAACCATTGCATACGGCACAACATCTTTTTCAACACCAGACATGCCGCCAATCATTGCATAGGCACCAATGCGGACAAATTGCTTGATCGCAGATAGACCACCAATAATCACGTGATCTTCAATAATAACATGCCCTGCCAATGTCGCGTAATTTGCCATGATAACATTGTTGCCCACATGGCAGTCATGCGCCACATGCACGCCAACCATCAGCAAGCAATCATTGCCTACAGTAGTTTTCATGCCGCCACTTGCTGTACCTGGTTGAATTGTTACGTATTCACGAATCGTCGTTTTTTTACCTATGGTGACCGTGGATGGTTCGCCATTATACTTTAAATCTTGCGGACGCAGCCCTATAGAGGCAAATGGGAACACAACTGAATGTGCACCAATATGCGTAATGCCATCCACACATACATGGGATATAAGCTGCACGCCTTCATCAAGCATTACATTGGCTCCAACTGTGCAATACGCACCGATGACGACGTCTTTGCCTATGAGTGCACCGTCTGTAATAAGCGCGGTAGGGTGGATCTGTGCGGAGGAATGAATGCGTGCCATAAGATCTGTCATATTATTTCTTGTCGACAATCATTGCCATAAAACTTGCTTCGCTTACAAGCGTATCGCCAACAAAAGCGAGGCCCTTGAAACGCCAGATATTTCCACGCGCACGATCTTTTGTTACCTGTAACCGAAGTACATCTCCAGGAACAACAGGTTTTCTAAACTTAGCTTCTTCGACGGACATGAAATAGACCATGATATCGGATCCATCTGTTTGCTCGGTGTCTTTTCCGTTTTGAACTTGCAATGTTTTGACCACAAGTGCGCCCGCTGTTTGTGCCATAGCTTCAATGATCAATACGCCTGGCATAATGGGGTGTGTTGGAAAATGTCCTTGGAAAAACCATTCGTTCATGGATACGTTTTTAATGCCGACAGCACTTTGTCCAAGATGTAAATCTTCCATGCGATCAACAAGTAAAAATGGATAGCGATGCGGAATTAATTTCATGATGTCTTGCACATCAAGTGAGTCAATTGTTTTAACTGAAAAATCAGGTGTTATAATTTCAGCTGTTTTTTTTTCCGCAAGGGCGCTATTTTGCATTTTTCTTTTCTCGTATTAAACGTTGAAGTGCGATGGTTTGCTTATGCCAATCACGCACAGGAATAGCCGGAGAGCCAGCCACAGTGTCACCATCAGTTACGTCACGCATCAAACCACTTTGCGCTGCAATTTTAACACCGTTTCCAATATTAAGATGCCCGGCAATACCAACTTGCCCGGCTACAATCACAAAGCGTCCTAAATGAGAGCTTCCGGCGATACCGGCTTGCGCAACAATTACTGACTGATCACCAATATAGACGTTATGCGCTATTTGTACAAGATTATCGATACGTACGCCATTTCCTATGATTGTGTTATCAAGACTTCCACGGTCAATACAGGCATTTGCACCAATTTGAACATCATTGCCGATAATGACAATGCCAAGTTGCGGTACATCAAAATGACCTGCTTCATCCATGTGAAAACCAAATCCTTGTTGCCCGATATGCGTACCTGGTTTAATCATGACGCGGTCACCAATGATGGAATGACTGATGGTCACGTGTGATGCAATGCGACCAAAAGCGCCTATTCTAACATTATCATTGATGACGGTATGGCTTTCAATAATTACGCCAACGCCAAGTGCAACATGATCGCCAATGACAGCGTACGCGCCAATGGTACATCCTTCACCAAGCGTTGCTGTTGAAGCAATGACGGCCGTTGGATTGATGGCGGCGGGAGTAACGGTAATTGGGTATAAGTGTTGCGCGATGAGGGCATAAGCACGTTGAGGTTTAGCATGTATTAATGGAATTGTGTTTGGTGAAAGATGGGTGGAATACGCATCTGTTGTAATGCAAATGCCCACATTCGTTTCCGATGCTTCGGTACGGTATTTTGCATTGTGAAAAAGCGCAATAGAGGATGCATCGCCGTCTTTTAATGTGGATACGTTAGAAAACAAGCGGCTTTCATCAACACCCGCAGGTAGTGGAATGGATAATAGCTCGCATATCTTTGCTAACGAAATAGCATTACGTTGTGTATGAAAAAGCGAAGCTGACATGTTGTTCTCTATTCTGTGATTTCGGGTAATTTTATATTTTTAAGGCGTTTATCAAGTTCTGCAATAACTTCACCTGTTAAGTCCATTCGTTTTTCAACGAAGAATACCGCTAGTTTTTCATCGACCGTTTTGTTAAGCACAAGGCTAATATTTTGCTCACGTGCAATTTCGTTAATAATGGCGAAAACCATTTCTTGAATTGTTTCGGTTAAATATGTGAATTGTTTGTAAATAACATCGCGCTTTTTCTGCACTTTTTTATCAACTTCGGCAACACGTTCTTCAAAGGCAATTCGGCGTTTCTTTGCATTCTCAGGATCCGTTTTTGCTTCTCGTTTAATTTCATCTTGTTCTTTTGATAACGCTGATTCAATTGGCAGGATTTCTGCGTGTGCTTTTGATTGTTCAGCAACAAGAATATCATTTGCGGTATGAAATGCTTTTGCTTCTTTTTTTAGGCGATCGCCATCAACGACAGCAACTTTTAAGTTAGCTGAAGGAATTAAAAAACGATTTACCCCTAAGCTAAAACCCAAAAGTCCTACACATACAATGCACGCAATGACAGTGATGATGATGTTCTTTTGGGTCATTTAGAAGTCTATCCTTATATTCTGGTTGAGAATCCAAATAAGATTGTTTGGGTTAAGTCGTACTTTTCTTTCTTCACAGCACGTGAATAGTCAATGCTGATCGGGCCAAATGGTGAATCCCATGAAAGACCGCAACCAATCGAAGCACGTATTTTGTTGTCGTCTTTAATGATAGTATTTGGCATTTTATTACCAACGCGCCATAACGCACCAACATCCGAGAATATAGCACCCTTTACACCAAATTCACTTGGTAAACCAATTGGGAATACGAGCTCTGTTGTTGATGTCCAGTAGCGCGTACCACCCAAACCATCACCATACGTCATATCGCGCGAACCAACTCCACCATATTCAAAGCCGCGGAGTGATGATCCCCCAAGGGCGAATTTGTCAACCGTACGGATAGGGCGCTTGATGCGTTCCATTTCACCAATATCGCCGCGGATATT
Organism: Pseudomonadota bacterium; assembly: GCA_040389165.1. Classification (GTDB taxonomy): domain Bacteria; phylum Pseudomonadota; class Alphaproteobacteria; order Paracaedibacterales; family CAIOTO01; genus CAIOTO01. The sequence continues at coordinate 9,072 of JAZKAK010000035.1, read as the reverse complement.
AAGGACAACTTCATCAGCAACTGGGTAGTACCAGCTCGCGTTTAGAACGTTCTTAAGGTATTCTACGCTGCCACCAAGACCTGCGTATGTGTTGGACATACCGATAATATAACCTGCTGTTGTGTTGCGTGCGGAGTCACGACGATCGTACGCAATTCCATGCGTTACTGCGGATGTAATCGTTTTTCCGATTTGCTCTCTGATATACGGTGATACCAATTGTCGTGAAGCACTAATCTGTTCTTGCATGATCATGTAGCTAATGTTTTGTGACCAATGTTCACTTAAACGATAACCAATTCCAGACCGCACACCTGTTGATTTTTGCTTGTAGGCTTCAGAACGTGAGGAGCGTGTGCTGAATACGCTTGCGCTTCCAACCATGTTGCGTCCTAAGAAGTATGGTTCGATAATACCCACGTCAAAGTCTTGGCGTTTTTTTGCGATGGATAAATCAGAATGCAAAACGCGCCCTGTTCCCATAAAGTTACGCTCAACCAGTTTGATGGATGCGAGTGGGCCGTCTAATGTTGAATAGCCACCTGCAAGACCTATTTCTCCGGTTGATTGCTCTTCGACCTTTACGATAACTTTTGCTTGGTCTACACCTGTGCCTGCTTCGGTGTCAACCGTAACTGTTTTAAAGTAACCTAGATCTTTCAAACGACGCTCGGAATTTTTTAATTTCTGTGAGTTAAACGCATCACCTTCATGAAGTTCCATTTCACGACGCAACACATGATCACGTGTACGATCATTGCCTGCGAAAACAATTTTCTCAATATAAACACGTGGACCTTCTTTTATTTCAAATGTGATGTCTGCCTTTTTCGTTTCAGGATTTTTCTTAACGATCGGCTCGATCGCAACGAACGCATATCCTTGTACGCCAACAGCATTTGACATCAACGTGATTGATTTTTCGATTTGTTTTCCGCTGAATACATCGTTCTCAGCAAAGGTCAATACTTCTTTAAGCTCAGATGTTTTTACATTTGGCAATTTCGATGTAATTTCAATTTTGCCAAAATCATATTTCTCGCCTTCCTCAACGTGAAACGTAAAGAAGAAGTCTTTTTGATCGGGGCTTAATTCAGCATGCGCTGTTATGATGCGGAAATCAGGATAACCATTATCGTAGTAGAATTTACGAAGTGCCTGTTGGTCAGCCATAAAGCGATCTGGATCATAAACGTCGTCTACGGCAAAAAAGCGATACCAGTGCGTACGTTTCGAGTTAAGTTGCTCTTCAAGTTTCTTTGATGGAAAATGCTTATTTCCGATGAATGTAATTTTGCGAACATATGTCACGTCCCCTTCATCAATTTCAAAAATAAGATCGACGCGGTTTTCTGGTAATTTAATAATCTTAGGTTCAACGCGTGCGCCAAAACGTCCCATGCGACGATAGATTTCAAGAATACGCTGTTGGGCTTCTTGAATACGTGAACGAGATAAAACCTCACGTGCGCGGAATTTGATTTCCTGTTGGATGACATCATCTTTTAATTTATTATTACCTTCATAGGCAATTCGATTAATGATGGGATTCTCTTCGACTTTAATAATCATTATGCCGTTTTCATCGGACACATGCACGTCTGTGAAATAACCAGTCGCATGCAATGCTTTTAACGATTCGTCAAGTTTGCTTGGATCGAACTCAGCGCCAACCTTAATAGGAAGATAGGAAAGAATTGTTTCAGATTCGATACGTTGGTTGCCGTCAATGCGGATGCCTTTAAGTGGTGCGGCGGCTGCACAATTAATGAATACGGCAAAAAGTAAGGTTGCGAGTGTTGTTCTTTTCATGAAACTAAATCTAATAAACGGATATGCTGCTTTGTTTATACAAAGGGTTTGCCTCTGTGGCTAGTCATAAAATGAATTTGGATGAAGAATTCTTGCATACTCTGCTTTACAAGCAGTAAAATCAGGGAAGAAATCATCATCTAAAACACACATGCAAGGCATTCGTCTCAGCGGTCAATATGTGCATATTATACGCCAAGCTTTTAAGAAATGCTTCTTATCCCTTAAGTCCTAAAAGTTTTCTCGAGAAATTCATAATCCTCATTTCAAGTTCGCGAAGCTTACTGACTTGAGCTACTTCTTCTTCTGGTGTTTTGGCAAGTGCATTGTTACTTGCATTTCGTTCTGTTATGATTTTTGATAAGATTTGTGGGAACTTATCATTACTTGCAAATAGTGATGCTAAGGCATCTGCTTCAATTTCATACAAAATAACTTGTGATTCGGCGATAATCGTTGCTGAACGTTTGTCGCCTGTTAGCAATGACATTTCGCCAAAAAAATCTTCAGGGATAAGAACGGCAACTTGTTGCTGCGCACCTGCATCATTTGTGATGAATACCTTTAAGAAGCCTTCTCTCACGATGAAGAGTGAGCGTCCTTCTTCACCTTGCCGACAAATGATGTCGCCCTTGTTGAAGGTGCGTGCAGTGGTTGACAAGGCAACATTGCTCACTTCTTTTTCTGTTAATGTCTGGAATAAGTCAATTTTAGAAATTTGATTCGCTATTTCATGTCCTGGATCATACGCAGGAAGTGGAACTTGCGTAAGATATGTGCGTTGATCTGTGTTTGATAGCGTGATGCCTGCGGCTCTTAAAAAGCGGAAAACGCGTGAATGAATAAGATGGCGAGCTTTGCCAGGACCACATTTTACGGGATTAATGAAATATTTTACTTTGTATAAGACGCCATCGATTGTTGTTTTGTTAATGCGGCATTTATAATCCGTAATCACACCCGTGCATCCAACGGCATCTAGCCCATGCGTAATTGTTTTGATGACTTTGTTTTCATTGAAATTAGAAGGAATACAATAATACAATTCGAACTCTGAATCGGGTGTTGGACGACTAAGATTTGTTACGATTTGCTGACCAAAAATACTATTAGGAATTTGATGAACGATATTCTCTGCTGTTTTTACACTAATAACACGCCAGTTCATTTGATTGATTTCACCAAAAACATCTGTGCCTGCATTTTTTAAGGTAATCCAGTCACCAATTCGAAAAGATTTATCCATATCAATTGAAATGCCGACAAAAAGATCTAAGAACATCTTTTGTAAACCAAAACCAAGAACAACACCAACGGCGCCCGTTGCTGCCAACGCGTTGCCTATATCTAATTGAAAAACCGAGCGACATACGACAAAAATACAGAGCAGATAAATGCAAAAATTAACAAGGCCGACGAGTAATGTAGAGACGCGAATGTGTCGTTTTTTCGGTAAATAATATTCCCAAAAGCAACTTCTAAGTAATTTTACAATCTGCATGGTGCTAAAGAGGCAAACATACACAGTCAAGATGTCTATGGGGAAAAGTTTTGATTCCGATGAACCATAAATGATAGGGCGATGTAATTCGTCATACCAAAAACGTGAAAGAATCTCTGCCCCCAAGAAAATGGCAAGAATTTTGACGATTGCAATAATAACAAGACGTGAATTAAGTTTCTCTGTACTTTTCATAATGCATCACATAAATAATAGGTTGAAATAGCGCATATGTTCAACTGCTACTTATTTATATCATGCTAATCTTAAACAAATCGTTAATTTCTGTTGGATTTAAGAAGCACTAAATTCTAGCTTGGATATCTTTCGTTTGGATTAAATATTTTAATGATTATCGTTTTCTTAAGCAAGCCATCCAATATAATTAATCGATAGGTCTTTTGAAAATGACCATTGGCGTGTGCACGGATTCAGTTTTAACCCCTGTAATTCTTTCCACGTCAGACCTAGTGCCGCAGTTGTTTCGGCAATCTCGCTTGGCTTTAAAAACCGATTCCATTCATGTGTGCCGCGCGGAACCCAGCGCAAAATATATTCTGCCCCAATAATCGCCCCAAGATACGATTTTGGCGTGCGGTTAATAGTTGATAGAATTATGCCCTTATTGTCGGGCGCTAAACATTGCTTGCATGCCGCCAAGAATGACGCAGGGTCTGGCACGTGCTCAATAATTTCGGAGGCAATGACTAGATCAAAACCGTCATGTCCGTTCTGTGCGAATTCCTCAATCGTTGTTTGCTGATAATTAATGGACAGCCCCATTGCTTGGCTATGTTCGCGCGCGGCTGTTATTGCGCCTAGACTTGCATCAATTCCTGTCACTTTTGCACCCAGGCGTGCTAATGGTTCTGATAAAATGCCGCCGCCGCATCCAACATCGAGCACACGCAGGTCACGCAGATCGCCTGTGCAATCGGCAATAAATGACATTCGTAGTGGATTCATCGCATGCAGCAAATCAAACGGACCGCCTGCGCTCCACCAAAAACTGGCATCACTATCAAACAATTCAATCTGCGCAGAGATGGCATGATGAGCGTTTTGGTTAGGTGAAATAGTGGTTGTCATGATTTTTTACTCGATATTCATCAAAGGCTAATCCATAATAGGCTCCATCAGCGAAACGCGATACTTTTTTATGGCACGATACATCGTAAAATTTGGCGGCACATCGCTTGCGAATACTGATCGTATTCAACATGCTGCGGGCATTGTAGTCGAATATGTTAATGCTGGACACGAAGTTGCTGTCGTCGTATCTGCGATGGCAGGTATAACAAATCAACTAATAGGTTATGCAAATACACTCAGCATAAATGTATTTGATGCATTTGATACAAATGCGCGTGATGAGCAGCTTTCCGAATGCGATGTTGTCACGGCAAGTGGTGAGCAAATCACGGCCGGTCTTATGGCGCTTGCACTTCAGAAAAGTGGTCTTAACGCGCAATCTTTTTTAGCCTGGCAAATTGCCATTGAAACAGATGATAATCATGGCGATGCGCACATTACACATATTGCGACTGATCAATTAGAAGATTGTTTTGCGCGTGGAATTATTCCTGTAGTTGCTGGATTTCAAGGTCTTACTACGCACAATCGCGTTACTACCCTTGGGCGTGGCGGATCTGATACTACGGCTGTGGTACTTGCCGCGGCGCTTGATGCTAATTCGTGTTATATCTATACGGATGTTGAAGGTGTTTATACGGCTGATCCACGCATTGTCCCTAATGCCCGTAAAATTGACGTGATTAGTTATCCTGAAATGCTCGAATTTGCAATGCAAGGGGCAAAGGTATTGCATACACGTTCTGTTGAACTTGGTATGTTGCATGAAGTGGATATTCATGTGTTGTCAAGTTTTGTTCGTGCTACGGGGACACGTATCATTGTTGGAGAAGCTACAGACCAAATCAATGGTATTACGCATAGTCTAAATGACGTGCATGTGCGCATAACAGGGGCGAGTGAATTAACGTGTGTGCTTGATGTTTTGAATCAGGCAAATATTTGTCTTGATACGGTAATGCATGTTGTTAATCCAGATTACAGTGCTTCTCTTGATTTTACGTTCAAAAAATCTGATCTTGTGCAAGCAAAATCAATTTTATCTGGCCTAAAAGTAAGTTATGGCTTTGATACGCTTGCTATTGATCTTAATATTGTTAAAATATCCATTATTGGTGTTGGCGTAAGACGTGATCAAACGATAGAATCGCGTGTGCTTTCTGTATTGAAGGCACATCAGATTAGCGTGCAGTTAGCATCATGTTCTGATGTTAAATTAAGCCTTGTGATTGCGCATGATCAAATGACAAAAGCTATGGGTGTTTTGCACGACACTCTTATTATTAATGAAAAAGAAAACACCGAATTGAGAGATTTAAATGACCATAAATGCAGATGAAATATTAAAAAAACTATCGCAAAAGGGAAGAGACTTTTTAGGATGTGAGCATGCCATTTTGGGTGGTGCTATGACGTGGGTGTCAAATGCAAGTTTAGTCGCGTCGATCTCGAATGCAGGTGGTTTTGGTGTGGTCGCATGTGGCGCGATGACGCCTGATATTTTAGATGCAGAAATTACAAAAACGAAAGCGCTTACCAATAAACCATTTGGTGTGAATTTGATTACGTTGCACCCGATGTTACTTGATTTAATTGACATCGTTGGTAAGCATGAGATTAGTCACGTTGTATTAGCGGGTGGCTTGCCGACAAATGAATCGATCGAACGTATCAAAAGCTATGGCTGTAAGGTGATTGGCTTTGCACCGGCATTGATTATTGCAAAAAAGTTACAACGATCAAATGTAGATGCCATCGTGATCGAAGGCACTGAGGCCGGCGGACATATCGGCCCTGTTTCAACCAGTGTTCTTGCGCAAGAGATTCTACCTCATATTCGTGATATCCCTGTGTTCGTCGCTGGCGGTATTGGACGAGGTGAAGCGATCGTGTCGTACCTTCAAATGGGTGCAGCCGGTTGTCAATTGGGTACGCGTTTTGTGTGTGCTGATGAATCACCTGCACATGCCAATTTCAAAAAAGCATTTATCCGTGGTAATGCACGTGATGCGATTGCGTCAATTCAGTTGGATCCAAGATTCCCTGTGATTCCAGTGCGTGCACTTGTGAATCAAGCTAGCAAGCGTTTTGCTGAATGTCAGGCAGAAATTATTGCGCGTTTTGATCGTGGTGAAGTTGAACTAAAGGCCGGTCAGTTAGAAATTGAACATTTCTGGGCAGGTGCCCTTCGTCGTGCCGTGATGGATGGAGACATTGAAAATGGTTCAATTATGGCTGGACAAAGTGTAGGCATGGTGACGAAAGAACAACCAACACAGGAAATCATTGACGAGTTGATCGCGCAAGCACACAGCTATATTGAATCACAAAATCAATAGCGTACACGACAGATTTTAATGGTATTAGGTGAAATTGTCGGTTAATGCATTGCCATGCTCTGCGCATGTGCTTGTTATAGCAATATGTTATAATGCCATGTTCATTAAAGATTAGATGGTATAATTTATCTGTGTGTTAAAAACCTTTACACGTCTGGTAAGCCTGTAATGCTTTATCGCGTGACTGTTCCAGATTAACAATCGGCTTTGGGTATGTTGTTCCTAAAACAACGCCTGAGGCCTTTAATATATGTTCGGGCGCCTTCCATGGGCTAAACAAAAATTTGTTTGGGATGTGACGCAGCTCGGGCACGTAGCGACGTGTATACTCTCCATTTGAATCGAACTTCTCACCTTGCAAAATGGGATTAAAGATCCTGAAATAGGGCGCGGCGTCCGCCCCGGAACCTACAACCCATTGCCAACTCGCACTATTGCTCGCAAGATCTGCGTCAACAAGACAATCCCAAAACCAAGCTTCTCCATGGCGCCAATCGTGGAGTAAATTCTTCACTAAGAAAGAGGCAACAATCATACGAACACGATTATGCATATAGCCTGTTTGCCACAACTCGCGCATGCCAGCATCAACAATGGGGTAGCCTGTTTGCCCGTGTTGCCAAGCTTTCAAAAGATCCGCATTATATTGCCAGGGAAAATGGTCGAATTTACTTTGGAAATTTTTTCGTGGCAAGTCTGGAAAATGATAGAGCAGGTAATATGAGAATTCGCGCCAACCAAGTTCACTTAAAAAACAATCAAGATCATTCTCCGCGCCTTGGATTAGCCCATGTGCTTGCGCACTATGCCAGACTTGATTGGGAGAAATTTCGCCAAAGTGGAGATGTGGGGATAATCGTGAAACGTTCGGTTTTGCTGGGTAATTTCTGTTTCCTTTATAGCCCATTAATTCGTCATCTAAGAACGTGTTAAGCCTCATCTGAGCTGAAGCTTCGCCAATTTGCCAGCACAGTTCCATTTTTTTGGACCAAGGGATGCTTGGTAATAATTCTAATTCATCAATTGTTTTAGCATTGCAATCGCGTGTCAATTGTAGATTTTCAGGCACCGGCAGTGGTGTGCGTGGAGGACTCGCAGTTAAGCATCCATTGCGATAATAGGGTGTGTACACTTTGTAAGGTGTCTTGTCTTTTTTTGTGATTTGCCACGGTTCCCACAGCAATGATCCATTGAAACTTTTACATTCCATGCCAAGCTGTGTTAGTTCTTCTTTGATTTCCGTATCATCGCGGATGCGCCAGGGCTCGTAACATCGATTCCAATAAATTGCGCCGATGTTGTTTGTTTTGATAATATTACGTAGTATTTCTTTGGCTGAGCCTGCGTAAACACTTAATTTTCCACACAATGATTGATTGAGGGCATTGAGGGAATGATGCAACCACCAACGGCTGGCGCCTCCCATTTTGAACGCAACGGAGGCTTCGTCATCCAAAATGTAAACGGGCAATACCAAACCGTTTTGTGCGGCCTCAAAAAGACCGGGATTATCTGATAGTCTAAGATCTTGTCTAAACCAGAAGATTGTAGCTTTATTGGTCATTGTTACCTCCAGCTCATGCTACCCGTCACTTTTTGTCACTCCACCCTTGTCATTCCCGCGGAGGCGGGAATCCAGAAAAGCCCCTTTAAAAACCGTGAGTTTGGGGAGAGCTAAACAGCCTGGATCCCCGCCTCCGGGGGAATGACAGTAAGAAAAATAAAAGTGACGGGTAGCATGCCTCCAGCTTTTCTTTTGTTTATCCTAAACGAATTTGTTGGCTTTTCAATTGGCTTTTTGCTTAATAATTTTGATGCATGCTCTTTCTTCCACTGTGATATATGTGTAGTATTTGATTTGATTGCAAACCTAAATAAGATTCAACGTAATGTCAGCCAAACCACTCACGCTTGTCGATAGTCATTGCCACCTTAATTACCCAGAATTGTATCCGACGCTTGATCAGGTTTTAGCGCATGCTGCGGAAAATGATGTTCGTTATTGTCTTGCTATTAATACACGTTTGTCAGAAACAGATTTATTAAAAACAATAGCTGACAAATATCCACAGGTTTTTTGCACGGTAGGCGTGCATCCACATGATGCAAAAGATCATGCACCAACAGATTTAATGGCGCAATTAACGGCACATGTACTGCATCCAAAGGTTGTTGGGCTTGGCGAGACGGGGCTTGATTATTATTACGACAATAGCCCACGTGAAGAACAAATCACGTGTTTTGATATTCATCTAGAAGCCTCCACACAGTTGAATCGTAACCGTTCGAGCAACCGCCCCCTTGTTTCAGCAGGGTGATTTAGTTATG
>JAZKAK010000034.1:0-20527 GCA_040389165.1 Pseudomonadota bacterium | reverse complement strand
CCCGCCTCCGCGGGAATGACAAGGGTGGAGTGACAAAAAGTGACGGGTAGCATGGAATGAAACTCACAAAATCATCGAGGATGGTTTTAGGTATTAAGGGGCAGCTAGCTAAAAGAATATCTCGCGTAAGAAACGTTCTTTACTCATCCAGTTTTCCTCGATCTTTACAAACAGGAATAAATGGACTTTTTGTTCGAGGTAACGTTCCATTTCGTGACGAGCACGCATACTGATGTCTTTAATACGTTGACCACCTTTACCCACAACAATGGATTTTTGGCTGTCACGTGCGACCACAATCGCTTGTGAAATCTTAACGGATCCGTTGTCGAACACTTCGTATTTTTCGGTCTCAACAAACGTTTCGTACGGCAATTCGTTTTCTAATTGTAGATATAATTGCTCACGTGTGATTTCAGCAGCCCACAGTTTTTTTGGCGCATCTGAAATTTGGTCTTCATCAAACAACCACGGTCCCTTTGGAAGTTCGGACACCATTTTTTCGACAAGATGATCAACACCGCTGCCTTTACTGGCAGAAATCATGAAAAACTCTTTGGCTTTATTCAGTTGATTGAACGGCTGCGCAACGGTAAACAATTTTTCTTTATTGATCAAATCAACTTTGTTGAACACGATGTACAAAGGGATGTTTGTTGGTAACTGATCAATCAAAGCCAAATCTTCTGCGTGATTCCGGCCGGTTACATCAACCATATAGACAACCACGTCGGCATCTTTCGGTGCTTTCCAGGCTTCTTGAACAATCGCTTTTTCAAGGGCACGCTTTGGCGCAAACAAACCAGGTGTATCAACCAAAATAAGCTGTGCATCCCCTTTGATTTGTATACCAAGCACACGTCGGCGTGTCGTTTGTACTTTTGGCGACACAATAGAGACCTTGTGACCGGTGATTTTATTCACAAGCGTTGATTTACCAGCATTCGGCCGACCAAGCACGGCTACATAACCACATTTACGTATGGTCGATTGCATCGTGTTATCGGTGTCTGTGTGTACAGTATTATTGATTTCGTTGAGGTTCATGATGGTGTAACCGTATCAGTTGGGGTCGACGCTGCAGCATCTTGTGGGACATGCCTTCTATGTGGTGTACGTAAAACGCGTTTCCGATAAGGACGCTTTTCTTGCGCTGGCGCAGCCTGTTCGCCTTCGTCACCAGTAACCGAAATCGCTTGAACATCACCCTCTGCAACATCCGCGTGTTCGATGCTATGCACACGAACAGGTTGTTGCGTAGGTGTTTGTACCAAAATTGGTGACTGAGAAACCTGTTGCGTTTGAGCTTGGGCTTGCTGTTGAGCCAACTGCTGAGCTTGTTGCGCCTGCTGTACTTGCAAACGTTGTTGTTGCTGTTGCTGAGCCTCGTTATCATAACGAATACGATCATTCAACTGACGCAAATAATGTTCTGCGTGTTGGAAATGATTTTCAGCCTCGATGCGCTCACCAAGACTTAAGGATTCCCGTGCTGCCACTGAATATTTATCATACATTTGTTGATAATAACCGCGATTTTTAAGACGAAGCTCAGAGTTATCATCGTTTTTTGAATTCGGATTCGAAGAATAACCATTTTGGTGAGGACGGTGAGGGCGCATGCCACCATTCGGACGTGGTCGGTTACGTTTGATCATCAATGTAATAATTCGCTTATGTTAAAAGGTTTTATATGTATATGCGGGGTGTATATTAAGGCGATCCACTGTGGGATCTTTGTGGATGAAATAACGGAAATAAAATCCATTTATTTTTCATCATCCAAACCTGATATACAGTAACGCGAATCCCATTCATTTTACAACATATTTTTTTAATTAATGAATTCTTAAATCGATGGTGTTGATCATCGCAAACAAAAATTAATGTGCCTCAAATCCCTTGTTTTGCACATCAATCACCTTGGCAACACAGGAATCTGACCACACATTAAGTGCCGTTTCGATCATATCAATAATGCTATAAAAAGGTAAAATAAGACCAAGCAGAACGATTGGCACATTCATACTGGTGAGTAAACTTGCGCTTAGGAAAAAACATCCCATCGGAACGCCGGCATTACCAATAGCGGCAATCGTTGCGATAAAGATCCATAACAACATCGTCATAATGCCAACATCCATACCATTGTTTTGCATCAAGTAAATAACGGTTGTAAATATAAACGCAGCGCAACCATTCATGTTAATTGATGTGCATAGAGGCAAAACAAACCGGCTCACTTTTGATGAAACATCCAAATTACGCTCGGCGGTTTCCATGGTAATAGGCAACGTTCCCGCAGATGATTTTGAAAAAAACGCCACAGACAACGCAGGTAACATCCCCCGCATCGCCTTGAAGGGTGCAACGTTATTGATTCGCAGAAAGAGTGGTAAAATCACTAATCCCTGAATAACATTTGCCAGCACAACAATTGCTAAATAGCCCCCAAGGCCACTAATATCAACACCGCTTTTAAGCTGAACAACAGTTGTTGTGATAAACCCATACAAAGCAATCGGAATGATTTTTACAACCCATCCTGTGACCACAATAAAGATCCCATGGCTTCCTTTGAAAAAATTTGTAATCGCAAGGCGTGATTCTGGGTCCGGAATGGTACGAATCGCAATACCCACAACCATACTCATGAAAAGCGCACCCATCACATGATGTTCCAGGAATGGCGAGAAAATATTCACCGGGACAAGCTGGGTAAGATAATCAAAGTAGTTCCCCTGCGTGACTGGCGCCGCCGCCACCCCAGGATCAACCGCATGCATCACTGTCGCGATGTTGGTCGGCGCAATAAGCAGGTACAAAACAAAGGCGACACATGCCGCAATAAGTGTGGTGCTAAGCGTGTAAAACAGAGTCCGTTGCCAAATTCGTTTCATTTCGGCATCAGCGTTGTATTGGGAAAGCGTAACAATGATCGAAAGCGCAATGATGGGAAGACTTATGCATTTGAATATTTTAATGAAGATATCCGAAATAAGCAGTCCTGCGCTGTGGGCGATCGCTTCGTTTGACATTCCACTTAAAACACCAAGTGCAATAACACATAGGTAAATAATCGCCATGCTGGGGGTCTTTTTAGATTTCAACACATGCTGCACGCACATAACACACCTCAATTTAAAAACCCCGTGGGATTAACCACAGGGTCTTTGTTGATTCTGAATTTATTTAGTAACAAACTTACTTACGAACACCAAACAAACGCAATAATGATAGAAATATATTAATGAAATCCATATACAACATCAACGCACCGAACACAGCTTTTTTGCTTGCTGTATCTAGACTGTCAGAGTCAGCATATACTTCCTTAATTCGTTGTGTGTCATAAGCGGTAAGGCCTGTGAAAACAATTACCGTCAACACAGAAAGCATCAACTGCATTGCGCTGCTTTGCATGAACAGATTCACAAGGCTTGCCAGGATAATACCCCAAAGGCCCATGATCATAAACGATCCCATGGACGTTAGATCTTTTTTTGTTGTGTATCCGTATAAACTCATCGAGCCAAAAACAGACGCGGTAACAAAAAACATTTGTGCAATACTTGCTTCTTGGTACACAGCAAACACAACCGAAAGGGAGATTCCCATAAGTGCAGCGAATACCCAAAACAACATTTGTGCGGTTGCTGCTTCGATTTTATTCATACGAATACTTAGAAACATAACAACACCAATCGGTGCAAGCATAAAAAGAAGCGAAAGACCCGAACCATGCACGGCATGCATAAGCTGTGGGTTAGAAGCAACAATGTAGGCAACAACACCTGTTAGCCCAAGCCCAAGTGCCATGAAGCTATACACGCGTAGCATAAATGCGCGTAGACCTTCGTCGATTGCGCTAAGTGTTCCGCCGGTGCGGAAAATTGGTTGATCATCAAAACGTGACATTAAAAACTCCATAGTCTGTGTTTTATCGATGGTCACATTTTAGCGCGATTTAGATCATTTGTCATGTTTTTCTTTTATACTAATAACTAAGATAAATAGGTGGTTGTTAGTAGTGGTGCGGTGAATAACGGGGATAACTTTATTATTAACAGGGTTATCCACAGAAAAAAATGCGCTAGACGCCAGTTTCAGTCAGTGTTGTTGCTCTGTTATCCACAGGGTGTGTATAAGTCACCTTTCCCTGTGCAAAACAGAGGGGTTATCCACAGGGGGTAAAAGTTATTAACACTTTGTTAACCTTTTGCACACGTTATTCACAGAGTTATCCACAGGCGTTTATAGGGTTATTTTAGTCCTAGTTGCTTGCTTCTTATGTTGGTGTTACTTTTTTGTGCTAACACTTTAAACGTGAGTGGTTGCGTTAACGTTTTGAATATGTGTTTTGTTATAGGTGTTTTCCCAGTGATAACACCCATATAATATATGGCAGCGCCATAGTTATATGTGGTTTTGTCAAGTCCGCGTAGGTGTTCGGCTTTTTTTAGAGCTCGCATGTAATCATCTAGACGCCTGCCTTCTTCAAATATTATTTTATACGTATTCCCTGTTGTTTGTGACCGAAAGGTGAGGAATAGCTCCTCGGAACCACCTTCATCATCACCGTTATTCAGCTCTTTATCGCAGCCAAGGCGTTCTGACGGTGCCGTTCTGTCTTTGTCTATTTCTGTTTCTTCTGACACTTTCGTTTTTGTTATAAATTTAATTACGTTTTTGCAATGCGTCTGTTCTGTGAACATTTCTGTTGCATGTGTCGAAAACGTAAAAATCGTTAATAGCACGGAGGTGAAAAGTGTTAATAGTAACCTATTTATAATTTTATGTGCGTGCATAGTTTGCTTTAAGGCTATTTTGTGTAATTTTTAACAAACATACTGAGTTTTGCTTGAAAAGCAAGAAAAAATTCAATAAAGAAACGTTTGCCGTTCTTTTAAAATGTATGCGTTGCATAAATTGTGTGAATTATACACCTGTCACATCTTGAATCAATGGTTTGAAATCAAACGCTAAGTGGTGTGTTGAATACGAATAGGTGGTATGTTGAGTTGATAAAAAGAGAGGTGCAGAATGAGTCCATTTAGGATTAGGCCACTTATACGGCATGATGCAGAGCGCATGGCGTGCATCCACCAACAGTGTTTTCCAAAGGCGTGGCCAACAGAAACCTTTTATGATTATTTTGATAAATTTGAATGGGATGGCGTTTTTGGTTTTGGCATACGGTTAGGTCAGGATGCGGATGATAGTCCTGAGCTTTCTGGCTTTATCCTTGGGCGAACACTCTATGACTTGAATGATATTTTAACATTCGCGATTGTGCCTGACCAACACGGAAAAGGGCTTGGGCGTGCACTGTTGGCGGCGTATTTAAACGAAACGTCCTGTGATTGCATGCTTGAGGTTGCAACGGGAAATACAGCAGCGATCCATTTGTATACGTCGTTTGGCTTTGAAACCATTATGACACGACGAGGATATTACGACGATCCAGATCCTTTGATGCGTGATGCTTACGTGATGCGACGAAAAGGGGTGCTGTAATATAGGCGTGCTGTGTACATTGAGTTCTTGTTTGTACATATATTTATGCGTTGACTTTGCTTTTTTTTGTGTTATAAATAATTTGTTAATTTAACACGAGTAAAAAAGGTCTTTTTGTGAATAGTTTATTTAAAATTTTAATGTTAAGTGTGTCGTTCAGTGCGCCACTTTTTGCCAGTTCTAGCTCCAGTTCCTGTTCAGCTTTTGATAGTTCTGCTTTTGATAGTTCGACTTTGGATCGTGAAGGCGGGCGGCTTGTGTCAAGAACAGCTGTGCAAACGAATGCGTATAAACAAAAAACACTCAATGACGTGCATGCCATCATTAGAAGTCGATATGAATTTAATAAAGATATTTATTCTGTTTTAAAAGAAAAACATAAAACAAATTCCGCTAAGCTAGCGTATTTAAAGGACGAATGCGGCTATGACTGTCTTTGGTCAGAAGATATATTTGCGAGTTTGGTTGACAAGCTTTGTTTGGGAGTAAAACGGGATTTGCTTGTTTATCAAAAAGCAAGCCAAGTGATTTTTGCAACCAACCCAGTTTCTGTGGAATATCTAGATAACGTATCTGATGAATTATATGTTTTTTTCTCACTCTATGATAAAAAAGAGAATTATATGGATACGGTGTTTACAAGATTTGCTCAAACTACGCAAACTCCTTTTTATGAATCAAATTATATAGCATCTATACTTGATATGTTGCAGCCATACATTTCACATCAAGCGGCGTTGTTTTCATCGTGTCTTTCCCTTGCGGCCAACGGAGCGACAAATTTTGGTCACGAAGATTTGGCATCTGCTGAGCTCTATGAAAGTCATAAAGAGCACTTGGCGATCGAAGGGGGTGGGGAGATTTTCAGATCACTTTTAGCTAAACATCCAGGAGATCCTATGTCATGCCTGGTTGATGCAATGACCTTGTCGGAGACATCTAAATCGTCTCAAACACCAGAAGAGCGAGCTGCACTTTCGGTGTACGTTGCCGTTTTTTATGAAAATCGGAATTCTATTGCTGATCCAGCAACATTTGCGACTACTTTTTATCGAAATGTTGCGCCCGCACTCGTTACGCTTGATCGTTTTTATGCGCATGAAAATGCACGACGTTCTGGTGAGGTTATCGCTGATTATGAAGAGGTTGATGGTGTTCATAGAATATTAGATGCTGTACCAGAGGGTTTTATTGAACATAACAGCAATGATGGTTTGGAATTAGGTGCACAAAAAGCGGCAGAGCCAGGTGTAGATGTAGAGCAAGATGTTGCAGAGGAACCAGGAGAAAAGGGAGATGTGGATCATTTTCGGTTTTCTGCTGCGGCTTTTGCCTCAAAGCTAGAGCTTGCTGCCCATGAGTCAGCAGTTTATGCTTCGGCTTTAAATCTTTCTGCCTATGAGTTAGCTCTAGCCGCGAATAAGCCAGCAGCTTATTCTTGTGATTTTGATAAACTCTATATTAAGACATCAGCCGAAGCGTCTGAAAAAGTTGTTCATCAGCCAACTCAGGCGTCCAAAAAAGTTGTTAAACACGCTAAAGCACCAGCCGAAGAGTCCCAAAAAGTTGTTAGCTGTGACGCATTGACCGTTGTTGATACTTCTTGGAAAGAGGAGCTGCGCTCGGGTGGAACAAGCAGGCGTGATTTTAATGAGATTACCGCTAAAATGAGTAAAGCGTTGAGCGGCGAGATGAGAATTCGTGGAAATAACTTTATGTTTTTGTTTGATTCACTTGTCGGAAAAAGAGAAGCGATTACAGGCGACGTGCCTCACGGGTCGCAAACTAAAAAACAATGGCCAGCATGGAGAAAATCTTTTGTTAAGGTCTTTAAGAGGGTTGGTATTATTGATTAGTAAGCACATACATGCGCCTGTTTTTTACCTGTGTATTGCCCGGAATCAATGACAAGAAGTGCTGTTATGGAGAGTCCGAAGGACGTGGCCATCCAGGAAAGCAGACTGGATCACCACGGCGCCTAGCGGCTTCTTGTGATGATGGCGGGTGTGTTTTGTGATTTTTTCTTAACGTGATAACCGTGTGGTGTTCTTGCTCTGGCTATGAAACGGTCTTATACTGATTCGGTTATGTAACTGTTTGTAAGTGCTCAACTCATGATTCGAATCGGAACGCGGTCAAGTCCGCTTGCGCTGATACAAGCCACGCTCGTGCGTGATGCATTGGCGTTCGTGCATCCGAATAAACGTATTGAGATTATTCCCTTTAGTACACGTGGTGACCGAACAACCAAAAGTTTGCACGATATTGGCGGCAAGGCTTTGTTCACGAAAGAGCTGCAAGACGCACTGTTAGAGGGCACAATTGACGCCGCCGTGCATTCATTAAAAGATGTTGAACTGCATGATTTGCCTTTGATATTGGGAGCACATCTGCCCCGTGTGGCGGCGCATGATGTATTGATTACACGTAAAGCGTGCGTAGTGAATCTGGCGTCCGACGGTTTGTTGTTCGATTCGCTGTCGCAGAAAGCGGTGCTAGGTACCTGTTCTCCGCGAAGGGCTGCACAAGCAACACGTGCGTGGCCAGACGTGCGTATTGTGGATTTGCGTGGAAATGTGGGCACGCGATTGCAGCACGTAGCGGACAGCAATATTGATGCAACCATTTTAGCCGCAGCTGGGTTGGCACGTCTTGGTTTGGTTGGCGACGCTTTTGCAAGCGCTTATCCAACATTGCAACAAACGGATCTGTCGATTGAAACATTTGTGCCGGCGGCGGGGCAAGGGATTATTGCCGTTGAGAGTCGTCCAAACGATGCACATCTGTTTGCAGGAATTAATGATTCAAAAACCGAGCAATGCGCTGTTCTTGAACGTAAATTTTCCGCGTATTTGGGTGGCAGTTGTCGCACAGCGTTAGGTGCGCACGTTCGGTTTTTTGGTGTTGGTTCAAGTGATGTTGCACACGCGAAATCGATCGAGATTCTAGCCTTTTTTGAAGGGCGCACACAAAGGTGTGTGTTTTGTGATCATGTCTCTTTGAGAGAGAATTCAACGCAGATGCTTTTTGAGGCCATTGCGCATATGGCAGAGATGTTGAAGGGCTAGATTTTTAGGTTCTTTTGAGTATAAATTCGCCGTCAACGCGCCCCGTAAGAGGCGTGGTGATCCAGGAAAACAGCCACTGGATGGCGGCCACACCCTGCGGGGTTCGCCATGACGAAAACATAACCAAATTAACGTTGAACCGCTAGATACGCCCAGTGATAAAATCGGCTATTTTTGCTTTGTGTAACGGTGAGTTCGTACCGAATATGTCAGCAACTATGCTTAAACGTGCTACAAAAGCATCAAAGTTAGGTGCTTGTGCCGCCAAGTCTACAATTGGGCTAGGGTTTCCGGTGATGATGTGAAGCGTGTCCGTGTTCCCAACATGGGAAACAAATGAATAGCATTCATTTTCTTCTCGTAGGTCCTCTTTTGTTCCGGATCCAAATCTCCCCAATGCTCTCTCTGGTAATTCTGTGAGGTGCTTGTTGTTTGGTGAAAATGTTCCACCATGTGTGTGAACGGATGAGCCAAGTTCGTTTATACCGACGGTTATGTCGTTGTTTTCTCCGTTTGTAATCGTGATGGTTTCTGGTGTGTTCGCATCGCGCGCGTTTCCATTCACAATTGGATGCGCACGAATCGTATAGGGAGAATTAGAGTCTCCACCGTTGCTATGCGTGCCCCAATTTGGATTTTCGATAACAACATAACGCTTGCGATCCCCCTGATTCGGTAGACGCGCTATCACCCGGAACATTGACTCGCCATCTGTTAGATTGTATGTTGACACAAAAATGGACGCATAGCCTGTTTTCCAGTGTGATTTTACAGGGCCAAACAAAGTTACGTTGAGGCGGCCATCAACTGTTTTTGCGGCATGCTCTCTGCATACATCATCAAACCAACGCTTGAATACGTCTTTATTCGTAGCGCTAAAGGTATACAAATCAGTATATTTCGGTAAATCAAGAACACTGGCAGCGTCGCCTGGATTCAAAAGGTCGCCCGCAAGCTCTGTCGTAAGTCGTAGTATTTCAAAATGATTGTGGCGTTTGTCACCGGCTAAATGAGCGCGTTTATCAAAGATTGCCGGAAAATCTGAAACCCCGTGAATGAATACAGACGCCATAACGGCTTTTAGGATTATTTCCTTTTCGGCATCATCGGCAGCGCGATCGGCGACCTTGCTTTCATCACTGAGTAAGGCATTGATATGTGTCGTATGCGGCATTGTTTCTGATTGAAAATGAAGCGCTTCACAGCGTGCATCGTATTGTTCCTCGATATAAGTAACAGCATGTGCGATGCTAGCTGCCGCAAAATAATGCGTTATAGCAAAGAATGCTAAGGGAGCAAATCTTAGATAAACTATTCGTTTCATACATCACACGTATTTTTACTTAATGAATGTAATTGTAACATAAAAAATCAATTTTTAATAGTTTAAATAAAATCGTTATAGGTTTATTCGTGTATCTGTCGATTTTTATCATCTGCTGAATGCTGCTTTTTTTCATTTTCGCACTTGTAATTTATTTGATGAATACGTATATAAATAGTATGCATAATTTCGTATACGGAAATTCTAATGATGAGAATTAAATTAAAATTTTACACAACAGTGTTATTGCTGGTTAGCTTTGCCGCGACGCATGTGTGTGCAAATGGTATTGACGCTATTGTGGGTTATGATACGGCGCGTCGTATCGCGGCAAATACTGCGGGTGAGTTAATGTTTGATGACTATGGTGACATTGTGTCTGGCAATATTTTAGATGCCAAGACTGTGATTGATGAGAAGTCAGCCGCCATCAGTGCTATTCTGGAAAATCAAGATAATGTTCAGGTTCATGTTGTGGCAACGGATGATGACAGAGAGAAAATCTTTAAAGCTATTTTGGCGGAACGTTTGCTTGCAAAGAAAATGGATGGTTGGGAAACTGAAACGGTGAATCCCTATGCGGCGATGTTGGCATCAGGAAAGATAAGGGCTGATCTAGTGGGTCATTATCACGTGTTGGAATTGATGTATAGTTTGGCGGATGGGGCTGCGAACATTATTTCACAAAATCAATATAGTTTAGGTGAATTGCGTGGGTTTGATTTTGATAGTTGTAATGGTTTTTGTTTAAGGGGTAGAACAGAGGGAACCGTTGAGCGTTGGATAGAAGAAACCACAATTGGACTAGATTTTGCTCTGTCAATGCAAAGTGAGAACTCTAATCTAGGTGCTGTCTTGATGCGTCTTTGTCTTGAGTCTGTTGAGTCAGATGTTGATCTAGGAATAAAGCCACTCGTGAAAGCACATATAGGGGCAATTTTAGAAATGGAAAATCATCCATTAACGGGTATTGCTAAAATTGCACAAGACCTGTGTTTAGATACACGAAGCGATCTTTCATTGCTTGTTAATATACAGCAAGCGATCAAAAATCTTGCTCATGGCGACTCTGTTTACAAAATGGCAAGTCGTCTGCTGCGCGTGTCAGAATTGAGGAAAGAACGACAAGAATTAGTTGCTAAAGCAACGTCTTATCAGCGCCAACAAGAATATCAGGAAAAGCGAATAGCAGAGTTGCGTGCGGAAGAAGAGAATTGTCAGAAAGAACTCGAAGAGCTGGAAGAACGAATAGCGGAGTTGCGTGCTAAAGAACAGTATTATCAGCTCGGACACAAAGATCTGGAAGAAAAAATAGAGCGTACGCAGCTCGGACATAAAGCTCTGGAAGAACAAATAGAGCGTATGCAGCGCCGACATAAAGATCTGGAAGAAAAAATAGAGCGTACGCAGCGCCGACATAAAGATCTGGAAGAAAAAACTCGGAAAGCAGAAATGAAGGATCTTGAAACAGAAAAGCCGGAGATGCTTGGTAAAGTAGCGTGTTATCAGCTCCACCAACGATCTCTGGAAGAAAAAATAGCGGAGTTGCGTGCTGAAGTAGGGGTGTGTCAGCGCCACCAACAACCTCTGGAAGAAAAAATAGCGGCGTTGCGAGAGGAAGCATCGCATCCTCAGCAAGCACTGCACTTCGTGATTGAGGAACTAAAATCTTTAGCTGATCGCGTGTGGAAATTGGATGCTGAAATGGGTTCCTTGGAAAATCTTTAATAGAATATCAACTGAAGAGCATATCGTATCTTAAACTGCACTTCCTTAAAAAAAGTGAGTGATCAGTGGAGAATTGCTTCCGGCCATTTGATCTTGCGCTTTTACTTGCACTATTGCCGAAAACGGGTAATATAACCATGCTACCCGTCACTTTTATTTTTCTTACTGTCATTCCCGCGGAGGCGGGGATCCAGGCTGTTTAGCTCTCCCCAAACTCACGGTTTTTAAAGGGGCTTTTCTGGATTCCCGCCTCCGCGGGAATGACAAGGGTGGAGTGACAAAAAGTGACGGGTAGCATGAATATAACACTATAACGACATAAATTGATGCATCCATGCTGAATAAAAAAAGTTTTACCCTCGGCCTGTATGGATCTATTCCTATTTGTATTGCCTTTACGCTGCTGTTTTCATCCCTGGGATTGCTTTCGAATGCCAAGGGGTTAACTCTGCTCGAGGCCACCGTGTTAACAGCGACTATCTTTGCGGGGCCATCCCAGGTATTTGTCATGGATAATCAAGATTTATCCCTGTGGGCATTGGCGCTTAACATATTCGTTCTTAATTTTAAATTTGTCTTGATGTCCGCAATGATTTTACCGCTATGGCCGCACGGCAAGCGATTCAAGGTGCCTGCTTTGTATTTTATGTGCAGCAGTGCGTATTTAGTGCATTCAACGCGTAAAAATGTGGCTGATTCGTGGAGCTATTATATGGGCGTCGTCAGCGCATCGTATATTGTTGCGATACTCTTCACGGCCGTTGGTTATCTGGCATGGGATGCTGCGCTTAATCATCGGTCGTTTTTAAACGCACTTGCGCATATTGTATTGCCGGCACATTTTGTGTGTTTGATTGTAAAACGCAAAGCCGAGCCCATGATTATCGTCATGTCTTTGGTGGGGATTCTTGCGACGCCGATGTTAGAGGCCTATATTGGTAAGCAATTGCTTATATTGGCATGGTTTTTCATTGCCTTTGCAGCTGTGCAGATCGAGGGAAAATTATGTGGCAAATGATTGCAACCGCGGGGCTGGTTACTTTTTTTCTGCGGACGGCCCCAGCATTTTTCAAACGCGTCAATACATTAAGTGATTACCCAAAGCTGAATCGATTTTTGGATTACACCATCTGTTTGATTACGGGGGAAGTGATCTGGACGGTGGCTTTTAAGGAAATTCCAGCGGGAAAACATGCGCATTTTGTGTTTCTTATCTGTTCACTGACGTTGGGTATTGCTGGTGTTGTTATGTGGCGCACGTCGTCGCTTGCGAAAAGTTTCATGATGGCCATTTGCTTTTTCATTTTGGCCTATTGTGTTACGTTTTGATGCTATGACAGAAACGAAAGAAATCCATCACTTAACAGAACCAGAGCTGCTTGCCTTTGCGAATGATTTTGCAGCGACGTTGCCCACACGCGGCGCCATTGCGTTATGGGGCGATTTGGGTGCCGGTAAGACAACGTTCATTCGACGCGTCATTCAAGCCTTATCAGGTGACCCTGAATTGATTGTTCCCAGCCCTACGTTTACCTTGGTGCAAGAATACATTTTTGCCGCAAGAACGGTGTGGCATTGCGACTTGTATCGCTTAACAGACCCGGATGAGTGTCTGGAGCTGGGCTTGATCGAGGCAATGCATGCGCATCTTTGTTTCATCGAATGGCCAGAACGTATGGGCGCACATCTGCCACAAGATCGAATTGATATTCATATTCACACAATCGATGAGCAGAGCCGGGAATTGGTTGTTATACCATTCATTAAATCCTGATTAATGCAGCCCTCTGCGATCTCTCCGCTACTCATGTACTTTCATTAAATGTGCAGAAATTAATGCACTATTAAATAGATCTATGTTATAGTTATTATTAATAACGTAATTGATAAAATAACATGAATATAAAATTTTACATAAAAACTGCGTTAATTGCGTTTTTGTTGGCAACAAATTGCTTTTCCATCGGTTCTGGCACCCTGGTAAACCAGGTAACCGACTTATATAAGGGGCGGATGGATTTGTTTGTCACGACTCCCGCTGATGCGGATATTGCTGTAAAGACCCACGGTATAACAATGATACTCGGGGATTCAAGTAACGTTTCAAGAACAAAGTATGCGAGTGACTCGGAAAGAAAGCAAATCTTTCAAGCAATCATGGCAGGTGTTTTAATCCATGATCAGGGTTATGGTGATTTTGCGATTAGGATGCCTGGATCAATAGATTCGGCTCTTAAAAAGCATTTTGAGATTATTGAGTATGTTCAGGATTTTTCAATCGCCCTGACTACAGGAAACAGTATATCGCCTCGTTATGATGAGTCGTTGATGCGGTGTAGTTATGCATCGTTTATGGAGTGGTTTGCGGAGGCATTAGGTGATCATGCTAGGGGAATAAAGGAATTAAACGTATATAGAACGCCTTATGCTAGTGATGTTCAAGTAATGTTGATGAAATCAGCAAAAATTGATTTATTAAAAAAACTTCAGAAGAAAAGAATCGGTTTGACAGAGACAGCTGTAGTGAAATCGCCTGCGGCAAGTGCGGTTTCGTCGGATTTAAAGCCATTAACCATGCCTGAACGAAATCGGCGTGGATTGCCGATCAGAGATCCAGGTGCTGCGGCGGCCAGTGCGACTGCGGCAAGTGCGCTTGATTACGGGGCTTACTTTGCTGATGGTAAAACAATAAACGAATTTGAACGGGAAGAAGAAGAGATTGCCAGGTTAATAGCCAGCGGGGAGAATGCTGAGATTGCACACAAAAAAGTAGTGAGGCCTGGCCCAATTCATGAAACGTTTTGTTTTAGGGCGCCTGAGAAAGTCGGAAAAGGACTTAAGAAGAAAGCGAGCTTTGCGACAGAGGTGGTTTTTGTAGAGAAAAAACAAAAACAAAAACAAAAGCGAGATCCGAAACGTCAATCTTTTAATGGGAATTTGAAAGCATTGGAGAGTGCATGCGATGGGATTAAAGAAGAATTAAAAGCGATGCAACGCGAAGGTAAAGAGAGGACGCCTGAGTTTACTGAAATGGCGAATAAATTAACCCGGGCGAGGCTTGAATTGCGGGATATGAGAGAGGTCGTAAGAGCAGCTGCTGCTGAAAGAATTCGCATTGCAGATCAAGAAGCTAAAGATGCTGCAGATGTGGCGGCTGGAAAGGCAAAGAAATGTAGCATGTGTCATAAGATCGAGCCGCGTAGTGCTGCAGCTTGCACAAGTTGCTTCACGAAGTTCTAGCTTACTGACGTACAGCAGATTGTGTACCGTTTTGTTGATGCGCATTATTTTGTTGATGCGTACCGTTCGCTGTTGATCCGGATGAGTTTCCTTTGGCTGGGCTCGTCGCCGTCGCGGCGTGTGCATTTCCTGCGTTAGACGTTGACCCATTCCCCGCGCCATGTGTTGACGCACCTGAACCTGCGCTTATTGTCGTTACCCCTTGCACGGTATTTTGCACGATGCCCTCGGTGAGCACGGCTCTTTCCAGATACAATTCACTTGCCGCTGGTAATTCTGGCGCTATCGCTGGGAAATCAGGCAATCGCATGACTTGCCCTTTTGTGTGCGCTGACAACGACGGTACGGTGAGCGAGATCGCATTATACAAAATAGCTGTGCTGCTGGGGCCATTTGGAATCGTGAATTTCATCAAGGTTGGGTTCGGTTTTGATGGCGCGTTCGCATATTCTTTGCCGGCATCTTGCATACGAAGTGCCCATAAAAGCCCCCAGTTTCCTTTGAACGTAAACGTTGCTGTGCGTCCATCAATGCTCAAATTTGGCTGCGCCGGATCACGTTCTGGTTTGATCAGGATTTTTTCACCGTTTGGCCATCTGAACGTAAATTTGACTTCGTTTCCAAAAACCCAACGTCCTGTTTTCAGCTTATCATTCTTGTCAATTTTGGTGATATCGTTTGGCTTAAAGACCCAATCAACAACCATATCAGCGCCCGATTCTTTGCTGCGATTAGCCCTGAAATCAACAGCGAAATCAAACGCGGGCACAGGCATGGCGCCCGATGGATCAAGAAACGTGGTGAAAAATTGCTTCAGCGTATCCATTGATTGTAAGAACTGTGTTCCGTTTTTCATGACGCTTCCTAATTGATAAAGCTGGTCAAGCGCTGCCTCTGTGCTGCCGCCAACCTCGTTATAGAGACGATAAAATTCACGTATACTTTCTGGGTCGGCTTCTTCAGTAACCAGGCTTAAATTAGATGTGACAAACGGGAATTTCCCTTTAAGGTTTTGATTGAAATACAATGCCAGTTTTGCATAGGTTGCCACGGCTTGTTGGCGATGCAAAATCTCTGCACGTGATCGCGCACCTTTTTTAAGCGCGGTTAATGTTTCGGTAAAGAAATCGCCTGATTCTTGGTTGAGGTCATTGATTGAAATATGTTCCAAGATCCCCTTGGCGTCCATCATCGCAAGATCCTTGGTCACAAAATCATGTAAGTTTTGCACGGAATTGCCAGGAATACGGTTAGCATAGCTTTCCATTTGTTCGACAACGCGTATCCATTTGCGCAGTGTGGCTTGCTTTTCTGTGCCATTCGCAAACACAGGCGATTGCAAGAACATGACAAGTGGCTTGGCGAAATCAAGCGCAATTTTTTGAATGAGTTGGTTTTGCAGTGTCATATACGATTTCAGGTCAGCCGAATCACGTACGGAAAAGCCGGTAAAGGCCGCGCCTGGCTTGCCATTCCACCACGAGAATGAAAAGTCTTTAACCGCATACGGGTTTTTGGCCGTCAGTATCTTTTTAACGTTATCCAGTAACCAAAAGGAATTTTCAATAAGCAACGCGCGTAAATCAGTAAAGGCAATTCCCACGCTATCTTTATTTAAGATTGAAAGCAGTTTTATGAATTTGGGAGCCGACGCATTGAAATCATTGATCTTTGCACGTAAGATTTCTTCGGCTGCGTTGACGTTATTACTCTCGGGTAAATCCATAAAGTTCTGCGCTTGGCTCAGCAGACTGATGACATTTTCTTGCAGGCTTTGGCGCGCGAGTAGTTTTAGATTTTCCTGTAGCACAATCGGAAATGTTGAGATTTGTTTCCCTGAAAAATCGTCAAATGCTTTGCTCATATCATACGCAATATCAATGAGCTTTGGATCCCAGTAGATAATTTTCCCTTTAGGGGTCGTCGTCGTAAAGCTAAAGTGCGTTGGTGCAGCCATGTAGTTTTCAGATAACAAGGCTGAAAGGCAATGCTCGATTTCTAAAATTCCCTTTGAGGGGTAATTATTCTCATCTGCTTTTGCGGCGACAAGTGGCGCGATAGGGCCTGTCGTTTTGGGACTTAATATGATTGCATTGAGTGCGAGTAATTGCAGTTTTAAACTTCCAAAGCCAAGTGCTGCTTTATCGACAAGATACTGCGTGACTTCTTTTCCGAATAAGCGTGATGTGTCTATTTGGTCAAACAGAATTTCCAGTTCTTTCCCGGGTTTAAAATAAGACTGATCAAGCCATGATTTTCCTGTTTCACCGATAAGCGGCCGTGTTTTTGCCAGCTGCAAGCTTACTTCGCGTAAATAGTTAAGATCAGGCAAATGATGTGTTTTTTGCTGGCTTAAGCTTGCTAAGAATTCGTTCAGGCGTGATGGCAGGCTGTTTGGAATTTGATTCGAGAAAATGGCATTTGTAAAATTCTCGAACAAGACATCAAGCGTTTCGCGTGCGACATGCTGAAATGTTTCAAGATGAAGCGGGCTCAATTTTGTTTCCCGCAGCATGTTTCTAAATACTTTGTAATGTTGCCAGAAATCGTCCGGCAATTCGCATTTAAAGGTATAGGCAATGAGCGCTTTTAATTGTTCTGGATCACCGGTGACTTTAAGTGAATTAAACATGGATACGTGGTTTCCAAGATCGGTTAATCCAGTGATGTATCGTTGCAAAATTAAAAATTCAGGGCTTCGTAATGGCAGCAAAAGTTGGGTGATGTTTTTCGAAAAATCGTCTGGTGTTGGCCGTAGATAAAGCAGCTCTTGCGCACGAACAGCAAGCCCATTGGCAATGGATCGTATGATGATTTCTTGAAAGGCAACTTTAAGTGATTGATGTAAATCTTCATTGAGATGGCTAAACCAGGATGCTGGCACAAAAATGGAAAACAGATCTGTCTTTTGTAATTGCATCATCATATCAATGATTTGGTGTGTATATAAATTGAATTGATCGGCGGTTTTATAGGCTCTGCGTGACGCATTTTTCTTATCAATTTTAATCTCGTGCAAAACAATATTCATGTTTGCCAAGACAGGGGTTATATTATTGCGACTTTTCGAAAACGTATCATACGCGTTAAAAAGACCATAGCTGCCAAAAACGACAAAGACGCCTGTAATGATCTTTGCCACAATTATGCTGCGGTTAAGTGACATGAGTCGTTGTCTTAAGGGTTTTGCAAGACCTGGTTCGTACGCGATTTTACGTAAAAACAGGTCAGTCACGTAAATAAGCTTTAGGTCACGTTTAAGGTCAACCGATACCGTGGGGTTCGTAATTGTCGCTGTTGCATTCTCTTCATGGGATTCCAATCGAATGGTTTCAGGATCAAAAGGCAACGGAATGACGGTAATGTCATAAAGGTCATAGGATTCATGATCGCGTAAAAACGAGTCTGCCTTAAGAGGGATTGGTGACAGGGGATCGACACCTGCGTCGCCGGTAAAATAGAGACCACGAAACACAAAGCCATCTTGATACGCGGATGGTTTGAAGAGTGCATTGATATAAAGCGATAGCGGATCTTTCAGTTTTTCAAGTTCGCTCGGAAACACAAATACACCATCATTTGTTTCATGATGCGCGTTAAGCAAAGCGCCTGAATGGGCAAAAATATCAAGGCGATGTTGATGAAGCTGATTTGACATGTTCGCAAAGGCTTCGTTGATCCAGTTTTGAGAATACGCCGTTGATAACGTATACGGGTTCGACCAGCCAAACATGTCTTGTCTGTTTTTTAGGGGGATATGCCGGGAAAAACTTTGAAATCCTGGGACTTTATCGGTTTTTGTCACAACAACATATACAGGGATGCGAAGCCCAATAGACGCTTGTGCCGCTGACAATTTTGACGCGATGAGTTCAGCACGTTGATGGATATGGTCAAGCGATTCTTTATCTTTGCCGTACAATTCAGCTGCTGAAATGGTCAGGATGATTCCATTAATGGGGCGCGCCGGACGATAGCGTGTCAGTAAAAGAATCAATGATCGCCATAGTTTTTCTTTTGACCGAAGTGTGTCTTTTTGAATGAACAAATCACCACGCGGTTCGATGAATACGCCGCTAGATAAAAACCACCAGCGGCAATCTGGATTGGCTTTTCCTTTTGCAAAGTCAGGTTGTCCGAGGGGTAAATGAAGTCCGGCATTCTCAAATAAACTGGATTTTCCAGAACCTTCTGTGCCCAAAACAAGAAACCAAGGCAGTTGATATTTATAATTGTACGTTCGAACTGTTTCTTTTAAAAACGCAATCGCGCGTAAAAAAGATAAACTTAATTCGCCAACGTGAAAGTACCCTCTGCGTGATAAAAACTCACTGATCCAGCCACCAATGGGCGGCATGCGTTCGGCTTCGTCATAGGGGATCTTATCGGAATCGTTTGCCGCGCCTGTATCAAGGGTAGGCTCTTTGTCACGATTGATTTCTGTCTTTTTGTTCGACACATACATGATAAAAAGAAGAATCAAGACAATGACAAGTATGCTGATAAAGAGCAACCATAATGTCAGCGGCACAGATTGAAAGCCGATGCGTATGCTATTTAAAAAATGCCTGAATCGATCGAGCAAGCTATCTGCCATGGGCGTTCCGATCGGGTCCGTGGTGCATGACGGTTTGAGAAAAAAGTGTATATAAATCGCGATGCATTTCAAACGCGATACGATACCAAACGATGTACGATATGAAAATATAAATTAAGAACACGCATAATCCATAAATGCCCCATGTTCTAAGGTCGGGCAAGCCCCGCCCTGGCGATTCATTTAATGTATGTTCGTAACATTCTTGAAAGAGCGCCTTTGTGTTGGTGGCGCTAAAAAGGTATGTGGGGTCTTGGCAGCACATTTTATAGAGCTGATCTTGGTACCAATGTACGCGGTTTGACGTATCGTGTGTGCGATAATGCCCGCGAAATCCAAGGCTGAGCGCCATTAGATAAAGCTGTCCTAATTCATAACGTGTTGCATTATGTGCATCAAACAGTGCATCGATTTTCTTGAAAAACAGTTCACCGGCAATTTGCGTTTGAAAAAGTTGACCCTCTAGCAATGACAGGCGCCATTCCTTTGCACCCACCCACGTGAGATTTAAGAAAATTTCATCCGCGAGCACAACCATGATGTACTGCGCATCAGAGAAGAGTGATGTGCTAACACCGCCTGTTATTCGCGCGTAGCTTTCGCCTTGTTCTTCGAGTGAGGTCTTGAGTCGTTCTTGGATTTCTTCGACGCGACTAATGGTTGTTTGGGAATATAATTCATCTGCGTCACGTTGCACATCGCTTTCTCCATAACGCAAAGCGCGTTCTTTTAAACGAAGAATCTCGTAATAAAAGCTATGGAAACACTGCAATAACGGACTGTTATTAAGGCAAGATGTTCGTATGTTTGTCATTCAAATCCCCAGCCGTCATGTTGCTCACGAGAGAGCGTGGTCATCTAGAAGTAAGCCCTGGATCATCACTGAGCGTGGCTCTTTCTGATGACGAGGGAAATTAGTTAAATTTTTATTAATTATGCGGGGTTTTACGAATTAATTCAACAAACAAGGTGAAGGGGCGTGGGCCGCTGCTATTTCGCACCATGCTACCCGTCACTTTTTGTCACTCCACCCTTGTCATTCCCGCGGAGGCG
>JAZKAK010000033.1:0-6344 GCA_040389165.1 Pseudomonadota bacterium | reverse complement strand
CTTGAACAACAGGTGCAGCTTGAACAACAGGTGCAGCTTGAACAACAGGTGCAGCCTGTTGTATGGAAGCTGGTTGCGCAATTACAACATTACTTGCTTGCGTTGAAGCAACATTTTGATTGGTAGTAGCTGCATTAGTTGTTGTATTTAATCCTAAAATACTTGCTACGTCCAAAGACGTGCTTGCACTGCTTGTCGTGCTTGGTGCATTTGCAATACTTGGTGCCTTTATATTTACTGGAATTGACGTAGATGACACGGTTGTTGTCGAAGGTATATTAGTTGCTGTCATTCCACTTTGTTGATTCGAAACCTGAGATATATTAACTTTCAATTGATCGCACGTTTCTTTTAATTCTTTTGTAGAGGCTATGACCCTGACTAATTTTTGATCTGAATCATCAGCACGACGCTTAAGCTCAGCAATATCTGGATCTTTACTTGGGCCCACTGATTGTGCGCCTCCTACAGTAGTTGATGGATTGCCTGATTGCATCGTATTCGTAGATAGTGTTTCTGTTGAAGAAGTTGTTGTTTTGGTGGTCGAATCCTGAGGAATTCCTTGTATACTTCCAGCATTCACGCTGTTTATTATAAATGCGTGTCCCAATAATAAAATTATTATAAATAAGTTTTTCGTAATCATAAACAATCGCGTACAATCCTTTTCATCTATCAGCATAACAACAAAAAGTTAACAGAATATAAAAATATCCTTAACATATAATTATATTTTATATTAATCAGGATTCTTACGAAAGATTAAATCTTTAATAATTAGGATTTTTTACAATTAAAAAACAAAACATCTTTTCAAAAAGTAAACAAATAGTTAAGATTTAATTTGAAATAAAAAAATATTTAATTCGAATTTTATTAAAAAATTTGGTAACATTTTCTTAAGCGAAAAACTCTCGAGGAGTAAATAGTGCGTATTTTATTGATTGAAGATGACTCCACTACTGCAAAAAGCATTGAAGGTATGTTAACGAGCGAAGGCTTTGTTGTAGATACTACCGATTTAGGCGAAGATGGCTTGGAAATTGGAAAGCTATATGAATACGATATTATCGTACTCGATCTTATTTTGCCTGATATGGACGGCTTTGAAGTTTTACGTAGATTGCGTGCTGCGCAAATCAAAACACCTGTCTTAGTCTTATCAGGGCTAAATGAAGTTGATGATAAGGTTAAAGGTCTTGGATTTGGTGCAGATGACTATATAACAAAACCATTTAACCGAATTGAACTCCTAGCACGTATGCATGCCATTGTACGCCGTTCACGCGGACATGGTGATTCCATGATTAAAACAGGCCGTATGGTTGTTAATTTGCAGAATCGAACCGCCAGTGTTGATGGAAATACCATCAATTTAACAGGAAAAGAATATGCTATATTAGAATTGTTATCACTTCGTAAAGGCACCACGCTTACAAAAGAGATGTTTTTAAATCATCTTTATGGTGGTATGGACGAGCCAGAACTCAAAATTATAGATGTATTTATTTGTAAACTTCGCCGGAAAATAAGTGAAGCTCTTGGTGATGATAACTGTATTGAAACCGTTTGGGGCCGTGGTTATGTCTTACGTGATCCAACACAAAACAATTCTGTGCCCATCATGCCAATTCGCACATCTCCACAAGAACAGCAAACAACTCGAACTCAATCAAAAATGAGAAATGATTCCAAAGAAATAAACATTCTTCTTGGGTCTGTTCCTCTACAACCTACGGATATTTTACATACATAAAGCAGTTTTCAAAAATAGTCTGTGCGTATAGAATGGCACCACTTTAACATTCTCTTTGCATGGATTTATTTCTGACACACCATGATTATTCGTGAAAAATCAAAAAACACCGCATACTATTTTCAATAGATCATTTGCTCTTTAATGCTATTTTCGCTATTCTATAGCCATAAAATTAATTGCAGGATTTCTCAAAAAACAATGAAGAACTTTGATATTATTATTGTCGGCGCTGGACCTGGCGGGTACGTTGCAGCTATTCGTGCAGCGCAATTGGGAATGAAGACTGCAATTATTGAGCGTGAACATCTTGGTGGTATATGTCTTAATTGGGGATGTATTCCCACAAAAGCATTATTGCGCAGTGCCGAAGTAAAGCATTTGATTGATAATGCAAGTGCTTTTGGCATTCATGTTTCAGATGTAAAAATCGACCTGGAAGCGATCGTAAAGCGTTCTCGAACTATTTCAGGGCAATTGGCATCTGGAATTCGTGGGCTTTTAAAGAAAAACAACGTAACTGTTTTCGAAGGCGCAGCAAAGCTGGCTGGTAATAACAAACTAACGGTTGCCTTAAATGATGGAAAAACAGAAGAACTAACTGCTCCACACATTATTCTTGCTACTGGTGCACGTGCACGTACTCTGCCTTTCGCACCTCAAAATCATCCACGTGTTTGGTTAGCAAGAGAGGCAATGACACCAACATTTATGCCAAAAGATTTGCTCATTATTGGGTCTGGGGCTATTGGCATTGAGTTTGCTAGTTTTTACAAAACATTGGGCGCGAATGTGACTATAGTTGAATTGCTTGATCGGATTTTACCACAAGAAGATGTTGAAATATCAACACTTGCCCAAAAAGCCTTTGAAAAACAAGGCATGACTTTTGCATTAGGTGCATCGGTCACGGATATTAAAGCAACGGATAAAAACGTGTCTGTAACGATAAAAATGGGGAATGGGAAAACAGAAATTAAAACGGTTGACGCCATCATTGTTGCTGTTGGTGTAATCGGAAATACAGAGAATTTAGGACTAGAACACACAAACGTTAAAATTGAAAAAAATCAGATCACCGTTGCCGCTTATTGTCAAACGACAGAGCCTGGCGTGTATGCAATCGGTGATGTAGCGGGCGCGCCATGGCTTGCTCATAAAGCATCACACGAGGGAATCTTATGTGTTGAAAAAATTGCAAAGCTAAATGTGCATCCCATGAGTCGTGAAAATATTCCCGGCTGCACGTATAGCATGCCACAAATCGCAAGCGTAGGATTGACCGAAGCAAAGGCCAAGGCAGATGGTCGCGATATTAAAGTCGGTCGTTTCCCTTTCCGTGGTAATGGCAAGGCAATTGCATTGGGTGAAATCGACGGATTGGTCAAAACAATTTTTGATGCTAAAACGGGTGAGTTAATTGGTGCGCACATGATTGGCACAGAAGTAACGGAAATGATCCAAGGATTTGTAATTGCTAAGACACTCGAAGCAACCGAAGAAGAACTCATTCACACCATTTTTCCGCACCCAACATTATCTGAAATGATGCATGAATCAACGTTGGACGCACTCGAGCGAGCAATCCATTTCTGAAAAATTTTCTTTCAATGTCGATTCTTTTGGTTTAACACCGCTTTTGCTGAAGATATATTCAATTACTTTCTGACTTGCTGTCGGTTTTGAAAAATTGTGCATATCTTCGAGCATTACCCACATATAGCCTTGCTGATGTTCCAAAAGATCGAAAGTACCTTCCCATTCAGTAACCAGATATGGCAATAGAATAATATGAAATGTGTCATAGGTGTGAGAAACAAACGATAGTGGCTTAATATTCAGAGGTGTTAAAGCAATTTCCTCCTTTAACTCTCTTATTAATGCCTCCTCGGGTGTTTCTCCCTTTTCAATTTTTCCACCTGGGAATTCCCATAATCCTGGCATGGGTTTATCCTTTGGTCGTTGAATAAGGAGAATCTCTCGTTTTTTATTTTGAAAAACGCCTGCCACGACATACACAATAGGCAACATGTTTTCATTCACTACACTCATGATCATTTCTCCAAAAAAACAGATAGTTAAACATATCAAATTTATTCTTAAAAAGATAATTAAATATCTTATCCCTATTGTAATTAATTATACACACATAGTGTTACTAAATCGTAAATATTATGTGTTCCGGTGAATTTTAATATAAGAATATGTATATGTTGTGTGATCGTGCAAGTCCCCATGCTACCCGTCACTTTTAAACAACCCTCGCACTGTCATCTTTGCCCCCCTTTTTGTCAGCTTCGGACTCCACTTTTGTCATCTTCGGACTCCACTTTTGTCAGCTTCGGACTCCCCTTTTGTCATCTTTGCCCCCCCCTTTTGTCATCTTCGGACTCGATCCGAAGATCCATAACGTTTCAAAGGCAAATAGTTTATGATTCCATAACCAGACAACACCGCACATGCGCTTACACGTGTAGATACCTTTGGACTCGATCCGGAGATGACAAAAAGTGACAAGCAGCATAGCAATATCCCTAACGTATAGAAATTGCATCTATATCAACATAAAAATCAGGCTTATTAACGATATTTTAATGAATATATAATAAAAATTAAACTAGATATATAATCAAGTTAGATTTTCGCATGAATATCAAAAAAATTCTCTTAATCAGCGTTTCGCTATGCAGCCTATATAATGAATCATCAGCCGCTTCGCGAATAGGTTCAGCAGCAGCTTCGAACGCAAGTCAATATATAACCTTTATCGACGCACATAATGCGGTTGTTAGTATACTAGGTGGGTCCGAAGGACTTTCTCGCAGGGTTGCTAATCCTGTACAGTTGCCCAAATTAGTATATATAACGATTCATGCAGCGTTCACTGCAACTGACGACAAAAACATAGTTTTTGAACGATTGCTCGAGAATAATTTCGCGCGTATTGATGAGCCAGGACTTACGCCGCCACAAAAAGCATTACGAATACAGCATTATCGAAACATTATACTTATTTATTTAGTGGCATCCTTATCTAAAAGTGGTGAGAGTTTTGCTGATATCCCCGCAGCAATTAAAGCTGAACTTGGGCAAATAGCTACCTCTCAGTTGTTCAATTTGATGCATGAAGATCTTCAAAATGCTTTTAATACTCTTGACGAAAAAGTAATACGTGAATTGCTAATTAAGTTCAACGTTGAAACTATGTGCAAATTTATAAGAGATAATGGAGGTAAAATTTTAGAGTTAGACGCACCTCTTTCTTTCGATGAGTATTCGGCATCTTCGAGTGCGGCTGCCGGTGGCGGCACTAATCCAGCAAAAGCGAAGCTACTGGCGAGTCTCAAGTTTAATGTGCCATCAACAGCAACAACAGCAATTAACGTGCCAGTGCCGACTGCTTCAGTAACTGGCGGAACTGGTAGTGGTGGTGGAGCTGGTGGTGGAATTGCTTCCACCGCACAATCTGACCTAAGAACTAAGCTAATGGCAAGCTTAAACTCAAGAAAGCCAATAATGGCTCCAGCGGCTTCCCCAGAAGCTGTAGCAAGCCCATCTCCTGCTGCAGCAGCTTCCTCAAGCCCATCTCCTGCTGCATCAGCTTCCTCAAGCACATCTTCTGAGGCAGTTAATTGGACAGTAGAAGGAGTTGAAACAAATGCGCTTGAGCAGATAGAAAAAAGCGCTTTATCTGTAGAAAAAACCGAAACAACTTCTGATGAAGAAGGAAACGATATACCTATTAGTCCAAAAGAAAAAGTAAAGATAAGTCTTAAAGTATTAATAAAATCTAATAGAACCTCTCTCACTATTGATCAATTAGTTACACGAATATTTGATACCTTGGCGAAAAAAGGTGTTAGCTATATCAGGCCTTTCACAACAGCTGCAACTACTGTTAAGTATGAACGCCCAACGCCCACAAAGCCAGCAGCAGGTGGCGCATCAAATGGACAACCGTCGTTAATGCTGCAAGCATCAAGCGTTACGTTAAGACCTGTCCGCACTGACGCAACGGCAGCAAGTGGTGCTAGCACGAAGCCACCTACTGCTAGTACTCTGTCCTCTGTAGCAGGGGGAAGTGCCGTTGGAGCAGCTGGTGGTGGCGGTGGTGGAATATCTAATAACGTACACAAACCAAATAAAGCTTCTGGCGCATCAGCGGCTGCTGCCGTAGCCTTCGAACCTAATGACACAACAGATCAACAACGAATGGAGGCATTAAACGTACTGGCGAAAATAAAACCAGAAACTGCAAATGCATTTAGAAAGCGAAAACTAGAAGATTTAAAAAGAAACGAAAATCTGATAGAGAACGATATCAAGCTAATTGATTGGATGCTTTCTCAATTATAAAAATAAATATACTACGAATCATTATTTTATGTTGTTAGCCACAGCCACAGGTAAAAAGGAAAACTGAAATGTGCATAAAAATTAAATTATTAGCAAAATTATCGGTAAGCATAACGTTTCTTAGCGCCATCACGGGCGCTGCGTATTCAGGTGCATATGCTCATTTAATTATAGCGCATAAGGAATTGTGCAAAAATAACTTACACGATTTGAAAAACTGTAAAACCATGTT
>JAZKAK010000032.1:6340-12130 GCA_040389165.1 Pseudomonadota bacterium | reverse complement strand
AATTCTATAAAGCCTTATAAATTAAGGCCTATGTGGCTTAGCGGGAATTGCTGGAAAAACAGGAGAAAATTGAACTCCACTTTGAAAAAAATCATTTTAAATGTGGCAGTTTATCTGGTGTGTAATTGAACTCCACTTTGAAAAATGACACCATTCTATCTATTTTCCAAACGACAAGCGTGTCTCCAGATCGAAGTGCTTTTAGTGCCGCCATTAAGCCCGGTCTATTGTCGTTTTTACCTGAGGCTAGATCTTCATATATATTAGCTACATCAACACCTGCTTTAATAAGTGCATCACGTTGCAAATCAAGAGATTGCGAGCCATCTATTTTTGATACGCGCATATAACCAATAAGCATATTCAATTATAAAAATTCCAAGGATTAATTATTTCTAATCCAGCAATTGATTTAAAATCCACTACGTTACGCGTTACAAGTTTCATGTTGTGTGTCAATGCAGTGGCTGCGATGAGCGAATCAATCGCTGGAAAAGTGCCACTGGCCGTAATGTATCCCCATTTGTCTGCAACGTCAGTTGATACAGGGACAACATGATCACCGAACCAAAAAGCCAAATCATTTTCAAGCCAAGCCGTCATAAAATCCTTTCGTGGCTGATCTTTAAGTTTTTCAACACCACGGCGAATTTCCCCTAAGCTCAAAACACTCACGTAAAGTTGGTCAGACGAAATTGTTTGCAGCCAGTCTTTGACATGCTCATCAGGTGTTTTACGAATTGTTTCGGATATGACGTTTGTATCAAGCAAATATTTCATAATGAAATTTCTCTAGGGAGTGATTGATCTCGTTCCAAATCAAGGTCTATTCCTTTAAGGGGGGAATTGGACATAAACTCCCAGAAAGGAAGTTTTGGATGCAAAAGTTCTTCGTAATATTTTTTAGAAATAACGACTACCTGTTCGTGACCACGAACGGTTACTTCTTGAGGGCCTTCGAATGTTGCCTTTCGAACAAGCTCACTAAATTTTGCTTTTGCTTCTTGTAGTTGCCATGATTGCATTATATTTACCATCTGATTAGTCTGACTAGATTCATTATAGCTGATTTTGTAGACATGTCAACCATCACATAAACGAACGTTTATAGAGCATGCTTTTATTGTCATTTTCAGAAGACAATTGCAGTGACTCCTCAATAAATCTGCCACGTTGCAACTGACTTCTGGATAAAGAATATACCAGAATATAATGACCCCCATAAACTAGACCAGTTGTCAAAGGAGAGTTTCGACCCCATATAAAGGAAAAGGAATCGAAACGAATGGTAAAGAATATGAAGAAAACACCACGCACAGCTGAGTTCAAA
Organism: Pseudomonadota bacterium; assembly: GCA_040389165.1. Classification (GTDB taxonomy): domain Bacteria; phylum Pseudomonadota; class Alphaproteobacteria; order Paracaedibacterales; family CAIOTO01; genus CAIOTO01. The sequence continues at coordinate 10,800 of JAZKAK010000032.1, read as the reverse complement.
TTTAAGGTTGCTCTGGAAGCAATCCGAGGCACAAAAACAACAGCCGAGCTGTGTAGTGAGTATGGTATTGTTAATAGTCAGATTTTCAAATGGAAAAAAGATCTGCTTGAACATGGTGCTGACATTTTTAAATCAGGATCCTCCTCCACAGAAAGTGACGATATGATTGATAAACTGCATTCAACAATTGGTCGATTAAAGGTTGAAAATGATTTTTTAGAACGTTGTGTCGGGAGGCGCCCATGAACCAACGTCAGAGATGGGCTCAACACGAAACAGCTCAGCTAAGCCTTCGCCGGAAGTGTGAAGTTCTTGGCGTTAATCGCAGTAGCATTTATTATGCATCTGTTCCAACAGAGCCTGATAATGTGACGTTGATGAATGAGATTTCGGATATCTACTCGAAGCGACCTTTTCAAGGATACAAGCGCATAACGGATGATCTGCAGGATTTGGGCTACGCAATTAATCACAAAAAGATTTACCGACTCAAACGTAAGATGGGTCTTTTAACGGTTTATCCAAAGCTGAATTTAAGCAAAAGAAGGCAAGAAGATGCTGTGTATCATTACTTATTGAAGTCATATCCACCGATAAAGCCGCATGATTGTTGGTGTGTCGATATTACATACATAAAAACATCGAAAGGTTTTGTCTATCTGACAGCACTCATTGATGCGGTTTCGAGATGCGTCATGGGTTGGTCATTAAGCCCTTTCCTTGATACGGAGAGTTGCTTGAATGCGCTAGAGATGGCTTTGAAGAGTGGTTACATTCCACGTATTATCAACTCAGATCAAGGGTGTCAGTTCACGAGTCATGATTGGACCTATTCGCTTAGCCTGCTTGGCATAAAGATTAGTATGGATGGGAAAGGCCGCTGTTTAGATAACATCCCGATCGAACGTTTTTGGCGGACATTAAAATATGAAGAGGTTTACTTAAAGACCTACGATTCAGTTACTGAAGCAAGGCAGTCACTGGACACTTATATTGATTGGTATAACCATGAACGCCGTCATAGCTCTCTTGGTAAGAACCGACCATATGAAGTGATGACAGGAAGAAAAATGGCATCAAAAGAAGCATTTTTAACTGTTAATAAAAATGTGGAAAACTCAAGTGAGTTTACGCACAGTTTTATCAACACAACCACCACAAAAAAGAAGTTTAAACACTCTATAAATGAAAGGAAGCTCTCCTTAAAATTAGCTGCTTAGTGGTCTAGACAAAGGGGGTCGGCTTAGGGTGGAGTGACAAAAAGTGATGGGTAGCATGAACTACAGGTTATGACAAGAATCGATTCTGAATGGAATTCAGAATTAATATATGTACACGCGTGATAATATTTCGTTTCTACGCGCTAATAGCGTGTTCATTTGTATGTTTTGACATAAGAGCACTAATTAAACTGAGCAATGCAATGCCGCATAGAATAGTGGAAATTATACGTGGATTTGATTTTATGACATTTAAGAATGTATAAACATTTGGTAAAAAAGCACATATAACATACCCTATATTGTAGCATAGTGATGTGCCTGTAAAACGAACTTCTGTTGGAAAAAGCTGTGTGAGCCATGGCAATACACAGGCAGTGCTTGCACATAAAAATACTTGCCAAAGCAGAAGAAAGCTGAATAATCCCCATTGGGTATGTGTGTCTAGCAGGCTAAATATATGCTGACACGCAATGCTAAAGCCTGCGCAGGTACAAATAAAAATAGTTTTAATGCCTAAGTGGTCGGAAATCCATCCGAATAAGGGAACAAAAATAGCAGCGCCGATTAACCCAAGGGTCATTCCGCTGTAAACTGAAGTAGCCTCGAATCCATAGGCTGATATTAAATACGATGCAAAATAGATATTCGTCATAACCATAGCTGCCGGAAACAACATCAATCCAATTCCCAAAAGTATTGAGAGCGGATAGTGCGTGATAAGCTTATAGATAGGCGTCCATGCCTTTCGTTTTTCTGGGTTTGATTGAATTTCAAAAAACGCTAAAGTTTCATTCATGTTTTTACGCAAATACCAACTAATAAAGGCAAGCGTTCCACCTAATAAAAATGGAATGCGCCAGCCCCAGTTGCTGATATCCGCAGTCGATAATGTATATGTGAGTAGTGCTAAGATCCCTGTTGCACAAGTAGCACCTACACATGTGCTGGAAATGACAAATCCACAGCTTAGGCCACGTTTTTGTGCGTCATTATTTTCGCTTGTAATAGTGATTGCACCTGGTAGTTCTGCACCAAAGGACAATCCTTGTGCTAAACGACATCCAATCAACAAAAGAGCAGGTAGAGCGCTGTATGGTGTATTTAATAGCAGATGAGTTGGAAGCAGCCCTATAAATAGCGTTGAGAAACCCATAAGTAGCATCGCTCCTGTAAAGGCATTTCGTCGACCTTTTCTATCAGCGAGTTGTCCAAATAAAATTCCGCCAAGTGGACGCGCTAAATAGCCAAGCGCAAATACTGAAAAAGCTTTGGCTGTGCTGATAAGTGGGTCATTGTTTTGAAAAAATAGCGGCATGATGAATGGCATCAATAATCCATAGATCATGAAATCGTAATATTCAAGGGCAACGCCGATATTGATGCCAAGTTTGATGAAAAAAGAGCTTGAAAGCTTAGAGGTGGCTTGCGCGCTTGTGCGGGTATTTGCATGATTATCGTTTAGGAATGGCTGTGTTGTCGATTTAAGTGCTTTCATACGTTTTTCCTCTGTTTTGCTGAGTTGTATAAAGTTTTGTGTAACGAACACAATTTGGGTATAGCACTCACGTGAGTTGTTGGCAACGAGAAAACGAGCAGTAGAGGTGTCTGTTTTTTTTGTATGAGAATAATTATGTTCGTATAATTTTATTTAATGTAATTTAGTAACATTTTAATTCAAGAATGTATGTTTAATTGAACGTTATTAATGAATTATTAAGGGTATTAACTATTTGTTAATACCAGGCGCATATAATTGTTTATAGGATCGCTTTATTTGTGAGTTCTTTGTATGTATAATATTGTAATTATTTTTATGATTTCATTACTAAGTCAAAGCTCGGTGGTTTTTTCTTCTGCTGGAATTCCTGGAGAAGATCTCCCAAAGCACATACGAACTGGTTATAACATCGTAAGATCTACAAATCATGATTATTTAAATGAATATATTGAGGCGGTTAGACCTAAACTTTCGCAAACGCTAAGAGATGTAGTTCCTGGTGAGTTAATCTTAGCTTCAGGTTTTGTAACCAACGATCAAGATCCTCTTGACATGGCTGGTTGTTACATTCGATTGGGGCAGCATCTTAGGCAATCTGATATTTTAGAAGATAGGCATCGTTTTTCATCAGTTTCCTTTTTTAATGCTGGTGGTATTTATGCAAAATTAGCGTTTGAGTTAAGTAGACAAGAAGTTGATATAGACGTTAAAGAGATTCGTATGAATTTTTTAGTATCAACGGCTCAATGCTATTACTGGGCATTTTGTAATGAGCCAAATCACCATAAAAAAGAAATAGAAAGAACGCTGTCAATAGATTATTTAAGATATGCAAGAGACGACGCAAATCTATTGCCAGATGAAGTAAATGCTTTTTGGTTCCATAAGATTGACCAGGAACACGCTAAGCTATTTTAAATTAAGTGTGCTTCCATCACTATCAACGTGAACTGCTGATCCATCCAAGATGTCTCCTGCTAAAATCTTAAGCGCGAGTGGATCTTGCAATTCACGCTGTATGACACGACGAAGGGGACGTGCACCATACATGGGGTCATATCCAGTCTCAACAAGCCAATGAAGCGCAGCGTCCGTAAAGTTAAGCGTAATTTTTCGGTCAGAAAGACGTGTTTGGAGGCCCTTTAGTTGAATGCCGACGATTGCAGCCATATCGGATTTGCGTAAACGGTTGAAGATCGTGATTTCATCCAAGCGATTTAAAAATTCTGGTCTGAATGCATGACGTACTGAGGCCATAACTTGATCACGCACACGTGGACTAATGGTCTCTGTTGGTTCTTGTTGACTCAGAGCATCAGCGCCAAGATTTGATGTTAGAATGACAATAGTATTTCTGAAATCAACGGTGCGCCCTTGACTGTCAGTTAGACGTCCATCATCTAAGACTTGTAATAAAATGTTAAAAACATCGCTGTGGGCCTTTTCAACTTCATCAAACAAAATGACGGAATAAGGGCGACGGCGAACAGCTTCAGTTAAGGCTCCGCCTTGCTCATATCCCACATATCCTGGAGGTGCGCCAATTAGTCGCGCAACTGAATGCTTTTCCATGTATTCAGACATATCGATGCGAATAAGGTTTATTTCGTCATCAAACAAAAATGCCGCAAGTGTTTTGCACAATTCTGTTTTGCCTACACCGGTTGGGCCTAAAAATAAAAATGATCCCATAGGCCTGTTAGGGTCTTGAAGACCTGCACGTGAGCGCCTAACAGCAT
>JAZKAK010000032.1:0-6330 GCA_040389165.1 Pseudomonadota bacterium | reverse complement strand
GTCTTGGCCGATGACGCGTTCGTGAAGCTTTTCTTCCATTTTTATCAGCTTTTCACGTTCACCCGTGAGCATTTTTTCAACAGGTATACCTGTCCAACGGGATACGATTAACGCAATATCCTGTTCGGTGACTTCTTCTTTAAAAGACTTATGATTCTCATCATTTGAAAGCTCTAAAAGCTTTCGCTCTAGTTCGGGCAGACGGCTATATAGAATTTCGCCTGCACGTGTCAAATCACCGCGACGTTGTGCAATTTCTTGTTCAGTTTTAAGTTGTTCAATCTGAGATTTCAGTTTGCGACCACTGTCAAGATGTTGTTTTTCTTGCTGCCATACAGCATTGAGTTTGCGTGACTTTTCTTCCAAATCAGCAAGTTCTTTTTCAAGTTTACCGAGGCGATCTTTTGATGCAGCATCGCTTTCTTTCTTGAGAGCCTCTCGTTCAATTTTTAGTTGGATAATGCGACGATCAAGTTCATCGATATCCTCAGGTTTTGAGTCAACGACCATGCGCAAACGGCTTGCGGCTTCATCCATTAAATCAATAGCCTTATCAGGCAAAAAACGATCGCTGATATAGCGATTGGAATAGGTACATGCCGCGACGATCGCATTATCACTGATGCGAACACCGTGATGTAGTTCGTATTTTTCTTTGAGGCCGCGTAATATTGAAATGCTATCTTCAACTGTTGGTTCTGATACAAAAACAGACTGGAACCGACGCGCAAGCGCGGGATCCTTTTCAATATAAAGCCTATATTCATCGAGCGTTGTCGCGCCAATACAGTGCAATTCACCGCGTGCAAGGGCAGGCTTTAACATGTTAGATGCATCCATAGCACCATCTGTTTTGCCTGCGCCAACAAGTGTGTGTAGTTCATCGATAAAGACAATCACTTCACCCGCAGCATTCGTAATTTCTGCCAATACAGCCTTTAAACGTTCTTCGAATTCGCCGCGGTATTTCGCACCAGCAAGTAGTGCACCCAAATCAAGTGCCATCAGTTTCGTATTACGCATTGCTTCTGGTACGTCACCCTTAACGATACGTTGAGCGAGCCCTTCTGCAATAGCAGTTTTTCCGACGCCAGGTTCGCCAATAAGAACAGGGTTGTTTTTTGTACGGCGGCACAGTACTTGAATGGTGCGTCTGATCTCTTCATCACGCCCAATAACTGGATCTAATTTTCCTTCACGCACAGCTTGCGTTAAGTCACGCGCGTATTTTTTGAGTGCTTCGTAATTTTCTTCCGCTGATTGTGATTCAACTTTTCTGCCCTTTCGCAATGCTTGAATCGCTGTATCAATTGCCTTTTGTGTTGCGCCAATGCTTTCAATAAGTTCTTTCGTTGGTGAAATAGAAGTGAGACCATACAAAAGTAATTCGGCACTAACAAAGGTATCGCCCATCTGAGTCGATTTTTGTTCAGCGGCTTCCAATGCTTTTGCAAGTTCTTGTGAAATGTACACATTACCAGCAGTAGTGCCAGTTACGTTTGGTATTTTTTTAAGACCAGCCAGGATTTTTTGTTCAAGCTGTGCAGTATTGCCAGCTGCATTTTGCAAGATAGAAGCGCACAATCCGTCGGGATCATCAAGGAGTACTTTTAAAAGGTGTAGAGGGCTTAACTGTTGATGCCCTTCACGTACAGCAAGCAGCTGTGCATTTTGAAGCATTCCTTGACTTCTTTGCGTGTAACGATCTGTCTGCATAAAAACTCCTGTTTTTGATTGATTATTGGAGGCTATTCTTTTTCATCTACGTCTGAGACGAATCTATAACATTGCTGAAGCAAGAGCAAGGGTGATAATTATTAATATTTAAACACATGACATGAGTGTGGTACATGGCATATCGATTTGTTTGATATCATGTGTATATTACTTCACCTCAATTAACGACAATTCATGTGAGATGTCTTGTGCTAGGTTCTTAATCAAACGCTCGCGTGCGCCTGATTCAGCAGAGATCGTCGAGAATTCTTCAACATAGTCAACGGTGTACGACGTTGCGCCGTCTAATTTTGCTTCATGAAGTGGGGTCAGACCGCCATCCAGCACCTGAATAATAGCACGTAATTGTCCTTGATTACGTTGTGCCTTAGCCTTGGCATTATAAGCAATGCTTCCATAGGCCTCTTCGAGCGCAATTTTTACTGTTAATTGACGCGGTACTTTTTGAGCAATCGTTGGTAGCCATGTCTCAAGTTCGCGTCTTAGCCTGTATGTTGTATAGGCTTGATCATTCGATCCTGTAACGATAAGTTTGAATGCTTGCGGGCGCTCTGCATTATTCTTTGTTTTATAAACGGGTTCAAAGCCGCAGCCGGAAATAGCAAGGCACACGCATAAAAGAATGATTTTATTTAGACACATAGCTAAGCACAACCTCTGCTGCTTTTTCCGCGGGTGTTTTGCCACCCAAAGGGGTTAATAATTGGCGAACTTGATCAAATAGTTCAGGCGTTTGTTCAATCGGTGTGCCATCTGGGTTTTTTCCATCAAGCATGGCTATTAAGGCCAATCTTAAGTCTTTAGCATTGCACGACTTTTGTAAATACTCAAGGACCACTTTTTTGTTAAGCAGTATGTTGACAAGGCAAACAGAGGATATTTTAAGGAAATATTTAAGCAATACTGCGGTTATCCATGATGCACGATAGGCTATGATCATTGGTGTTTTTGCCATAGCAAGTTCAAGTGATACAGTGCCGCTAGCGGCTAAAGCAACGTCACACAGTATCATTGCTTTTCGTTTGAGTTCTGGGTCGGTAATAATATGTGCAAAGGGGAGGGCAGTTTTGATTTCAGCCGTGAATTTAGCAAACGTTGGTACGATAATGTTAACATCTAATCCTTTGACAGTTTCAGCGAAGGTGGCAAGGTGCCGTTTTATTTCGCCTCTTCTGCTACCTGGCAAAAGACAAATATTCTTTTTGTCTGTGTCGATTCCGACTGTTTTGTATATGGATTCATCGGATGTCCAATCCATATTGATAACTGGATGCCCGACGACTGTCGTTGGTAAGCCATGCACGGTAAAATAAGGTGGTTCAAACGGAAATAAACACATAAGGTGTTTGACAGCGCCCCATTGAGCAAGCTTTTTGGCTCGCTTAGGACGCCATGCCCACACGGGAGGTGCCACATAATGTACGCACGGGATATCAAGGCGTTTGATAACACCTGCAATTACGCGATTGCAAAAACCAGATGAATCAATTGTTACGAGTACATCTGGCTTGAAGGTGCAAATATCATCAATTGTTTGTTGAATAAGCCTTTTGATACGTCTGATATGTGGAATTATCTCAGCTAATCCCATGACAGAAATTTCATCGCAATGAAACAATAGCTCAACGCCGGCATCGTTCATTAAATCGCCGCCAATGCCACGTAACATAAGGTCAGATCTTTGTTTATTTAATGCTGTTGCTAAATTGCTTCCCAGGAAATCACCCGATGCTTCGCCCGCAATTATGTAAATTTTTGGTGTCATTATGCTTGAAAGTGTTTCAAAAAGCTCTTTTCGCGATTATACTCGCTTTGAATACGATATTCATTACATTTTAAGAGGTTTTTTATGCGTCCAGATCGCCGTCAATCAGCAGAGCTCCGTCCAATTTTTCTTGGTCCAAGTTTTGTCAAATATGCCGAAGGGTCATGTTTTGTGAAATTTGGCGATACGCATGTCATTTGTGCTGCGACAATTGAAGAAAGAGTTCCTGCTTTTTTGCGTAATACAGGTGCAGGTTGGATTACGGCTGAATATGGCATGTTGCCACGTGCGACGCATGATCGTGTTGATCGTGAAGCGGCAAGAGGAAAGCAATCGGGCCGTACACAAGAAATTCAACGTTTAATTGGCCGCGTATTGCGCTCTGTTGTTAATTTGAAGGCTTTGGGTGAACGTCAAATTCGTATCGATTGTGATGTGTTGCAAGCGGATGGTGGCACGCGAACGGCAAGCATTACAGGTGCTTATGTAGCATTGCATCAAGCCTTGCAAAAATTAGTTGCAAATAAAAAGATTTCCTCTATGCCATTAACGGATCATATCGCTGCAGTTTCATGTGGTATTATTGACGGAGAAGCACGACTTGATTTGAATTACATTGAAGATTCATCGGCGCAAGTTGATGCTAATTTTGTTATTACGGGTAGCGGTCGTCTTGTTGAGATTCAAGCCGCAGCAGAAAAGGAGCCGTTTAGTGAAGAAGAATTTGCGCAAATGTTAGCGTTATCTAAAGTAGGTATTGCTGAATTAATTCAAATGCAAAAGCAAGCGCTTAAGATTGACTAGTGTATACGGTATACGTTACTAATTTATCTACTGATTCTTGAGACCTGATTTTGTTTCAAAAACACTTGTCATTCCCGCGGAGGCGGGAATGACAGGCATGAAAAATATCAATCTAAAAAACGTGCACACTGCGGTATATACGTATTTACGAACTTGTCTTCTTTCTTCTGATTGCCATCATCTATTTATAGATTTGCTTGAGCTTCTGCTACCTGTGGAGATGCATCCTGTGCTGGTGATTTCTGTGTTGCCAATTGTTGAGATGTAGCCTGTTCTGCTAATTGCTGTGCTGCCAATCGTGGAGTTGTGGCCTGTGCTACTGCACGGTCGGCTTCTGATTGTTTTACTGCTTGGTCAACTTCTGTTTGAATTGTATGATGTTGATGCATATATTGCATTGCCTGATGCACCGCTTGTTGTGCCGCTTGTTGTGCGATTTGTTGCGCAACTTGTTGTGCTGCCTGTTGCTCGATCTGCTGACTTAATGTTTGTGTTGCTTGCTGTGAAGCTTGTTGCGCAAGTTGGTGTGCTATATTTGGCGATTGTGCAGCCAATTGTTGTGCGATTTGTTGAGCGACTTGCTGATTTGCTTGTTGCGCCGCTTGTTGTGCGATCTGAGGTGTTTGTTGTGATAGTTGCTGTGCAGCCTGCTGCCCTACCTGTTGAGCTACTTGCTGCAACATTTGAGGTGATTGATGCGCTAGCTCTTGTGCAACTTGTGCCGTTGCTTGGGTAGCTATTTGTTGTGCAACCTGTTGAGAAATCTGTTGTGCGGCTTGCTGCGCTTGCTGGGTTACTTGTTGCGTTACTTGCGTTGGGATTTGCTGTGCTACAAGTTGACTTGCTTGCTGTGCAGCTTGCTGCGCTATTTGTTGTGTCGTTTGCGATGATTGCTGTGCTAATTGCTGAGCCACTTGTTGCGCCGCTTGTTGTGCTACAAGTTGGGTTGCTTGCTGTGTTACTTGTTGTGTTACTTGTTGCGCAGCCTGTTGCGCTACTTGTTGTGCCGCTTGTTGTGCTACTTGCTGCGTAATTTGCTGAGCAACTTGTTGTGCTACTTGCTGGGCAGCTTGTTGTGCTATTTGCTGTATAACAGCCGCCGCTTGTTGAGAGAGTGCTTGTGCAACTTGTTGTGATGCAATTTGTGCTACTTGTTGTGTTGCTATTTGTGATATTTGCTGTGTTACTTGTTGTGCTGCCTGTTGAGCTACTTGTTGAGCTACTTGTTGTGTTATATACGGTACCACCTGAGATTCAACATCTTGCACGGCTTGTTGAGTTGCTCCAGCTATAGTTGTTGATGCTACTGTGGTTGTCGGAGTTGCAACTGTTGTTACTGGAGCAGGTGCTGCGACCGTCATTGTTGCCGGAGCTGGTGCAGCCACTGTTGTTACTGGAGCAGGTGCAACGACCGTCATTGTTACAGGGGTAGCAGTACTTGTTGTTGTCGTTGTTGCATAGCTCATGGCTGTGCTCAAAGCAAGAATTGAAATGCATAATGCAAGCGAGACTGGTGGCTGATATTTGAAAATCATTTTTTGTTCACCTAAAAAAGATGTTAGTCTTATTCTTATTTCAACAAATATGTGTTAACAAATCGTAAAAAATATAATTGTTAACAACAATAGTTTTTAGGCTCTTATTAAATTGAGTAGATAGACGCGGATTGTGTTTCATTAAACTCGGCCTCCCAGTGAGTAAATACGCCATAATTTTGAAATGTTTTGCCATAGAATCGCACTTTTTGTTTGCCTGCTTGAATAAACAAATAAGACGTTTTCAATTAATGTGAAAATACATTGGATTTTAAGAAAAATGATGTGATCATAGTTTTAATCAGAAAATCATAATGGTTGAGGAAATCCTGTGCAGCACTGGAAAATGACGTTTGGTATTATAATATTTTTATTATTTTCAGATCCTGTCCTGTCGACACAAAGTGATCATGACGTGCAAAGAGATAATCATATAAGGAACTGTGCAAAAATAACTTACATAACTTTGTGTGATATTGTGTAATTCCA
>JAZKAK010000031.1:0-31533 GCA_040389165.1 Pseudomonadota bacterium | reverse complement strand
AACATGGTTTTACAGTTTTTCAAATCGTGTAAGTTATTTTTGCACAATTCCTTAGCTTAACGACCGTGTGTTTTTTCTATACAGTCAGCTCGTGTTTTATCGAAATTTTACTATTCGTGCTGCCACTTATCGTGTTTAGTTTTATTCTACGCGCGCTTGTAAACATAGAGCGTGGCTCAATCACGCTATTGCTGCTTATTTTTCTGGGCGTTACCGTTTCAAATTGCCTTGCGCTAACAACCTCTTATTTTTTTAGTAAGGCAGCCTTACCATTCGCAGGGGTGGAGCAATGCCCCGATTTTGCACTAAAATTTGCCACCGTTGTAACTGTTAATTTCAAGTTTGGTTTTCCAAATCTAATCGGCACAGAAAAAGCTATGCTTGCCGGCGTGTGTTGCGGGTTATTGCTCAATTGCCTGAATCACGAAAATTCTATTCGCATGACGCTAAAAAGCGCATCTATTTGGTTAAGCGATAACGTAAGCATGCTATTGAGTAAGATTTTCATCCCCTTGCTACCGCTTTATGTTTTTGGTTTTTGCCTAAAGCTAAGCTATGACGATGCGCTCGTTCATTTATTTCAGCAATATGGAAAAGTATTTTTACTGAGCATGCTCTTGGTTGTTACGTACATCTCAGCACTTTACCTTTTAGCGTCAAAGTGTAATGTGAAAAAAGCAGTGGGGTATCTAAAAACCATGCTGCCTGCTGGATTAACAGGATTTAGCACGATGTCATCGGCTGCAACCATGCCTGTTACCTTGCGCTGTGTCGAGACCACGACGTCAGACAAGAACTTTGCAGATCTTATTATTCCCTCCACTGCCAACATTCATATGCTTGGCGATGATTTGATTATTTTAATGATGGCACTGTCGTTATTGTCAATTTTCGGGATGCCATGGCCTGACCTTGCCGTCTTCATTCCACTTGCCTTTTCTTTTTCAATGGCAAAGCTGTCGTGTGTAGGTATTCCAGGCGCAAGTGTATTTGTCGTGTTACCCGTGTTGCAGACCTATTTGGGATTTAGCCCTGAAATGCTGAGCATTCTAACGACCCTTTATGTGCTGCAAGATCCGTTTGGAACAGCCGCGAATGTGATGGGGAATGGCGCATTTGCGTTGATTATCCAGCGTGTTTTCAAAAAGATACGCACTTCGTAGAGGCGAAAAACAAGATATTACGTCGTTTTATTCCGAAAAACAGATAACATTTGACATACCCTCACCAATATGACACTAAATAGATATGAACATGCATTTATACATCTTTGGTATCCTTTCAAAATCGACTTTTAGCGATGATGCATTTTCTTGCCTCCATTTCAGCGACGTATTGGTCGTTATGCATAATGTGGCTTAGGCCACATCAATTGATTTTTCACATCCCCCTGTTTTAACTAATTTATAGAATAACACCTTAACAAGTGACCATTAGCCCACTTGACATAAGAGAGTACACCATGCACACCAACCCATTCACATTGGGATTTGCCATTTTTGCCATGTTCTTTGGCTCAGGCAACCTTGTTTTTCCTCTTCAAATTGGTCAAGAAACCAATAGCTTATGGAGCCTTGGCTTTTTAGGCATTTTCATAAGCGGTATTCTTTTGCCTTTTGCTGGCGTTTTCGCGATTAAGCGCTACAAAGGCTCTTACCAAGCTTTCTTTGACGAATTAGGTTTTGGGGCGCGCATTTTAGTGCCGCTCGTTATTCTAGCATTACTGGGTTCTTTTGGCGTTGTGCCGCGTTGCGTTACTGTTGCATATGGTGGGGTGAGCACCCTTTTTCCGACGCTCTCGTTATGGGTCTTTGCCGCATTTTTCACAAGCTTATGCTTCTTAATTGGTCTAAAAGATTCGCAAATGCTATCGATTTTAGGAACGTACATTACGCCTGTTAAGCTGATTTCACTGGCTGTAATTATCATGTATGCAATCTATCAAGCGCCGCCTATGGTACACGTTGATTTGCCTCTATTAGAAGCAATAAAGTGTGGTTTGGTGCAGGGTTATCAAACAATGGATCTGTTCGCAGGTTTTTTCTTTTCAGCACTTATTTTTAAGTATATTGGGCAAAATTGCCCTCCAGGTACCAGTGAGAAGGACGTATTTTGGATTTCAGCTAAATCAAGTTTGATCGGCGCAAGTGCTATTGCCTTGGCGTATGCAGGACTTGTCTATTTAGGGGCAACCTATAAAGGACTGCTGCAAAATATTCCTGCAACACACGCATTGCCTGAAATAACAAGGCACCTTTTCGGAACGGTATCAACAGTGGTAATTGCCATTATGATGATTGCGTCTTGCCTTGCGACTGCCGTTGCGCTTAATACACTCTTTGCGAATTTCTTAAGAATGATTAGCAAAGATCGAGTTTCAAAGACAGTTATGCTTGCGCTTACGACGGGCACGGCATTTTTGATGTCGTTACTTGATTTTTCAGGCATTACAGCAATTTTGGTACCCATTTTGAATGTGATTTACCCAGGGGTAATACTGCTTACGTTATTTAGTTTGCTGCATCCAAAACCGCATCGGGGAAAAATGATTGTGTTTTATGGCGTGACGGCAATCATGATTGCAAGGATGTTTCTTTGAGGTCACCTCACCCCAGTGCTGCAATGCCCGGCAATACTTTGCCCTCTAAGCATTCCAAAAACGCACCGCCAGCGGTCGAGCAATACGAAAGCTGATCAATAACGCCAGCCTTAGCAAGCGTCGCCAGCGTATCGCCGCCGCCAGCCAAGGTGAGCACGCCCTTTTGTGTTAGCTCCGCCAATGCGTGCGCAATCGAGTTGCTGCCACCCGCAAATGCATCCAATTCAAACATACCAACAGGGCCGTTCCAAATAATGGTGCTGGCACCTTGCAATTTTTCAACGAACAGCGCCCGGGATTTTTCACCAATATCGAACACAGAATAGGTTTCAGGCACCTTGTCATAATCAAAAGAGATGACGTCCATTTTTTCTGTGAATGACAGTGTCTCAACCGCAAGTCGGTCATACGGTAAAACAATTTCGACCGTTGCTGCGTTTAAAATAGCACGTGCGGTTTCAACGTAATCATCTTCAACGAGCGATTGACCAACGCTAATTCCTTTGGCTTTGAAAAACGTATTTGCCATGGCACCGCCAATAATCAAACCATCTACCTTTTGTGAAAGATTCATCAGCAGGTCAATCTTCGTTGACACCTTAGATCCACCCACAATGACCCACAGAGGGCGTTCTGGATTAACAAAGGCATTATCAAGGTACGAAACTTCACGTGCCAATCCGATACCCGCATACGACGGCAAATAATGTGCGATGGCTTCCACAGATGCATGGGCGCGGTGGCTGCATGAAAAAGCTTCGTTTATATAAATATCCGCGCACGCCGAAAGTGCAATTGCAAACATGTTGTTATTTGCCTCTTCTGCACCAAAGAAACGGATATTCTCGCACAAAACACATTCACCGTTTTGCATAGCATGAATTTGATCAAAACCTTCTGCTGATAATGGATCCTCGCAAAAATCAAAATTAAATCCTAATGTCCTTTGTATTTCGGCAAGCAAGGGCTTAAACGAAAATGCATCCTCAACAATACGTAAGTCAGTTGTGGCCTTTGGTTCTTTGAATGCCTTCTTCGCAAGCGTTGGTCTGCCGAAATGTGCAAGCACGATAACTTTAGCCCCATGCGTTTTCAACAACGCCAATGTTTCACGTGTATTGATAAGACGCGTTGCATCCGTTATTACGCCGTCCTGACAGGGCACATTCCAATCAACGCGCACGAGAACACGTTTGCCTGTTAATGTGCTGGCCAATTGTGTATCAAGAATTTTCATTAAAGTGATCCTTTTAAAATAAAGTAAGAATTGCTGCAGCCAAAAAGAGTACCGATAAAAACGGGAAACGCTTATTCTTTAAAACGACGGTAGCAAGAATACCAAGCGTGCCACAAAGCAAAAATAAGGCTGGTAATTTGCTTACGTCAATCCATGCTGAAAGGGATGTTAATACAATAAGATCTGCTAATCCGATAAGCTCTTGTTTGCGAAGGTATTGATATACTGCAAGGCAAATGGATACCCCAAATAATAGAGAAAACGCCATACACGATGGGGTGCCATAAAATGCTGAGAACGCACATAAAGCAACCCATGCCAACAATCCCCATAGTGGAATCGACTGAGTACGCCAATCTTGCCAAGATAAATACAAAGCAAGCAGCGCCCCTAAACAGAATAAACCTGTAAGCATTAAGCCGCTTTTAAGGCCGATGCTTTCGCAAAGTTAGCTGCGACAAAATTCCAATTAACAAGTGATGTTAAAAACGTCTCGGCATAATCTGCACGACGATTTTGGAAATCAAGATAGTACGCGTGTTCCCATACATCGATCGTTAATAAGGCTGTTTGACCATGCGCCAATGGGCAATCCGCGTTACCGGTTTTCGTAATGACGAGCTTACCCTCGGCACTCATGACAAGCCATGCCCAACCACTGCCAAACTGCGTAAGTGCTGCTTGCTTGAATTCACTACGGAAAGCATCAAACGATCCAAAATCACGTGTGATCTGATCAGCTAATGCACTACTTGGTGTGCCACCGCCATTCGCTTGCATGCAATTCCAATAGAATGTGTGATTCCATACTTGTGCAGCATTATTAAAGATACCTGGGTGACCTGATGCGCCTGCTGACTTTACGATAATTTCTTCAAGTGAAAGGGTTGCAAATTCAGTGTTTGGAATAAGATTATTCAAATTCGTTACATACGTCTGGTGATGTTTTTCATGATGAAAAGAGAGTGTATTTGCACTTATGTGTGGTTCAAGTGCGTTCTTTGCATAAGGCAGTGGGGGCAGTTCAAACATGATGTTAACTCCTGAAAGAGGTGAATTTAAACATTTTTAAAATCTTAACAGATCTTGTTATCAAGGGATACACTCATCATAAGGAAGCACTTTAAGCAAACAAATTATTTTTTAGCCACAAAAACAAAGCAATTGTTGGAATAATTTGACTTATCCTATTTTTTTCACTTGCAGATTGAAAAAAGCGAGATTAATATCAAATTTTAGTAAAGATAACAAGGAATAATGATAGATGGCCGGAGAGAAGCCCGTTAACGTACAAGATGTTTTCTTAAATCATGTTCGTAAAAACAAAACACCTTTGACTGTATTTTTAATAAATGGCGTGAAACTACAAGGTATTGTGACATGGTTTGATCAATCAACAATGTTGCTTCGCCGTGAAGGGCACTCACAGCTCGTTTACAAACATGCAATTTCAACAATAATGCCTCAAGGCCCTATTTCGCTTTTTGAAAACAATCACCAAAGTGAAGTTACGATTTCAATTGACGAGGAATATGAATCCGATTCTGAGTAAGATTTAGGTTTATAACTCACATCTAAAAAGGCATAGATTTTATCTGTGCCTTTTTTATTAATTTATTTTCAGAAATACGATTATGTACTAATTTTACTGGTTCACGACCGAATATACTTGACGCTAATTATGCTGCTATGCAATTTATTTCCATGCTACCCGTCACTTTTATTTTTCTTACTGTCATTCCCGCGGAGGCGGGGATCCAGGCTGTTTAGCTCTCCCCAAACTCACGGTTTTTAAAGGGGCTTTTCTGGATTCCCGCCTCCGCGGGAATGACAAGGGTGGAGTGACAAAAAGTGACGGGTAGCATGATTTATTTATTCACATTAAAATCGAAATTAATAATGTATCAGATATTTTACTCAATGAAAGGCCGCGCCAACTTGATTCATGCACTAGCAAATCTTCTATCAACCGAACCTGCAGAAACGCCTTACCCTGATGCTGTAAAAAGCCTCAAAATTTTCTTTAAAAATGAACTCTCAAAATATTTATCTCAATTTCATGGCTTCGATAGTCCTTCTAAAAAATACATATCAGAATTTCTAAATACCAAACCTCAGTTAAAGGACGATGATGCAAATTCACCAGCTTTGATTCATACAACAGACGAAAAACTGTATTGGGAAGATTTTACATGTATGTTTATAAGCTTTTTTGACATAACAACATTTACTGATTTTACGTCTTTCATAAGAAGTTGGGCGAAGTGGAATGAAATCCCACCAAAAATACAATCTACAATTAAAGAAGCATTAACTTTTACTGAATGGGCAAGAAAATTCTCGCCTGCATTAACCGCCAAGGATTCATTATCAAAAAACACAAATATTCCAAGTCATTTGGATGGAAATATAATTAAAGAACTACCTTATGCAGCTAATACCATTTTCACTAACTTTCAATTAGTGCAGTCCTCTGCAATATCTCTGTTGCTCATGTACAAGTGTACACTGCGCACCTCGAATTTTGATGTCTTACTACTCAAAACTTTTTGAAAACGGTATAAGCTAAATATATTCACACATCTTTTTCAAAGGAAACACGATCGTGGAACAATAAACGCTTCACTCGTATTTAATCTTTTCAATAATCCAGCTGTTTTGCTTGATCCAGATTTTATAGATCAAGCGATGAATGGGGATATTAGCTAGAAGACCTCTCCTTACATGTCCCCTTCCCTTGCAGAGCGCAAAATCATTTGCAATAGGTATAGATTATACTATTTTCAAAAAAGTTTGAGTGGTAAGTCTGCAAGATTCGAGCAGCGGAGTTTACTGAAGTAAATGAGCAGCGCAGACATCGCAGGAGGCTGCATCAATCAATCTTTAGTGAAATTGGTATTATCACGCACAGCGAACAATAACGAAAATTTTCAGACGGTACTTAGTCCCTTATAGCTCTAACAAAAACCGCCCGGGATTTTCAACGCAATCCTTGATTGTCGCCAAAAACGTCACCGCTTCGCGGCCATCGATCAATCGGTGATCATACGACAATGCAACATACATCATCGGGCGAATTTCGACACGACCATTGACGGCCATCGGGCGATCTTGGATTTTATGCATGCCCAAAATGGCTGACTGTGGCGGATTAATAATCGGCGTTGAAAACAATGACCCAAACACGCCGCCGTTGGAAATCGTGAACGTGCCACCACTCATTTCTTCCATGGTTAGTTTGCCATCTTTGGCTTTCTTGCCATAGCTTGCGACAGCACGTTCAATGCCGGCCAAATCCAACAACTCGGCATCACGTATAATCGGCACAACAAGCCCTGTCGGCGCTGACACCGCCACACCAATATCGCAATAGTTATTCGTGACGATTTCATCGCCTTCGATGCGACTATTCACCATAGGAATTTCTTTTAGAGCTTGTACGCATGCTTTCACAAAAAACGACATAAAACCAAGCTTGATTCCATATTTCTTTTCAAATACATCCTTGTAACGATCACGTAATTGCTTAACCGCTATCATGTCGATTTCATTAAATGTCGTTAAAATAGCTGCTGTGTTTTGTGCATACTTGAGCCGCTCAGCCACACGCAAACGAAGGCGTGACAATGGCACACGTACTTCCAATCGATCATCCGAGGGGGATACAACGTGATTGCTGCGTGATGACAATTCAAGCGGGTTAACGTCTGCGTTTGTTTCAATGATCGCAGCTGAAGCATTCTTTTTATCGCCATCATTCACATGATTAAGCACATCTGCCTTGGTCAAACGTCCATCTAGTCTGCTTGCGTGAACATCTGTCGCATCAAGTTGATTGTCACCCAAATGCTTGCGAACAGCAGGTGATAAATACGATGCCTCCTCAGCCATTTTTTTTGTATTTGGCGAGAGTACAGGTTCAATCTTTGTAACGATGCGTGTGATAGTTGCCGAGCTTGCTGATTTTTCTGTTGCGGCAGGAAGAGGCGTTGCCGCAGGCGTTTCGACCACCGCTTCTGAGTCAATATCACCTAAGATAGCACCAATCTGCACAACAGTTCCTTTGCCAGCAGTCATATGTGCCAGCACGCCTGAGGATGGCGCCGTAATCTCTAGCGTTACTTTATCGGTCTCAAGCTCTACGAGGATTTCATCCATAATCACAGCATCACCTACTTTTTTAAGCCACTTAGCAACAGTTGCTTCGGTTACGGATTCTCCAAGAACTGGAACGTTGATATTAATTAGGTTCATATATAATTCCTTTTTTTGTTCGCTAAAGCTGTCATTCTCTTTATGTCATTCCCCATCCCTTCGTCATCCTCGGACTCGATCCGAGGATCTCTACCATTGAGGAGTCACATAAGGTTGCGGATCACTCACAGCACTCTATGTATTTGCCTTTGCACCTTTATGGATCCTCGGATCAAGTCCGAGGATGACACAATTTAAATTAGTAACGAGTAAATCATCAAATCCAATGCACCGTCTTCACTGGATTAACCAGCGCGTCAAGCATTAATTTCTCTTGTTCATCTGAATGCCGTTTCATGTGCCCAGCAGCGGGCACAGCAGCCTCCATGCGTCCAGCATAATGCGGTCGATGATGATGCGCCTTTGTCACAACCAGTGCTTTTTCAAGACGCCTGTCAATAAACGTCCACGCACCCATGTTTAGCGGCTCTTCTTGACACCATACAATTTCAGCATTTAAATTCTTTCGAGATATTGTTTCAATTTCCGTATATGGAAATGGATAAAGCTGCTCAATACGAATCAACGCCACGTCTTGAATATCGAGCGCTTTTCGTTTTTCCAAAAGATCATAATAAACTTTACCCGTGCAAAACACAAAACGTCGTGCTTCTTTCATCATTCCAGCGGTATCTTCAATTACTTTTTGTAAGTAACTTCCCTCATCAAAATCAATCAAAGGAGATACTGCGCTTTTATGCCGCAGCAATGACTTTGGCGTCATGATCACAAGTGGTTGTCTGAACGAATGCACAATTTGACCGCGTAATGCATGAAATAAGTTTGCCGGCGTTGTACAATTCATCACACGCCAGTTATTATGCGCACACATCTGCAGATAACGCTCAGGGCGTGCTGAAGAATGCTCAGGCCCTTGCCCTTCAAAACCATGTGGCAATAACATAACAAGCCCGGACAATCGATGCCATTTCGCTTCAGAGGTTGCAATAAACTGATCAATCATCACTTGCGCACCGTTGGCAAAATCACCAAATTGTGCTTCCCACATGACTAAACTATTGGGGGCAGCCAAGCTGTAGCCATATTCAAATCCTAGGACTGATGCTTCTGCAAGTGGACTATCAATTGCTTCAAAAAGCCCCTGCCCTTCGCGCAGATGATTCAAAGGTACATATTGTTTTTCATTTACTTGGTCAATCCAAATAGCATGACGATGCGAGAATGTCCCGCGCCTGCTGTCTTGCCCGCTTAAGCGAACATGAAAACCTTCTTCGACCAATGATGAGAACGCCATGATTTCACCCATGCCCCAATCCAAAGAAACATCTCCTTCAAGCATGGAAAGACGCTGATCAATGAGGCGTTTTAATTTAGCGTTAATAGAAAAACCATCCGGCACCGCGAATGATCGCTGTAACATCGGTATAAGCTTTGCTACATTCACGCTTGTTGAAACGTTGAAATCTGCGGGATGCGTATGTTGATAGCTTTGAAGGCCTTTCCATTCGCCCTTCAACCAATCAGGCTCGATACATTCTTCTGCTGGATTACCTGCAAGCTTGTCCGCTAAATTAAATTCTTCGTTTAGAACCTGTGCAATAGCACCAGTCATTGCTTTTAATTCAACATCACTTAAAATACCTGCATTCATTAATTTTTGTTGGTAACGTATCGCAACAGATGAATGTTCTGCGATAGCTTTATACATAACGGGTTGCGTGAACATCGGTTCATCACCTTCGTTATGACCATGACGGCGATAGCAAACCAAATCGATGACCACATCGTGTTTAAAGGCTTGCTGAAAATCAACGGCGAGCTTTGTAACGGCCACAACAGCATCTGGATCATCACCATTCACATGAAAAATTGGCGCTTGAATAACTTTAGCTAAATCAGACGAATAGGGTGACGACCGCGACATTGGCGGCGCCGTGGTAAACCCAATTTGATTATTAATAATGACATGAATCGTACCGCCCGTTTCGTAATTTTCAAGAGACGATAATTCCAATGTTTCGGCCACAAGCCCTTGACCTGCAAAGGCTGCATCGCCATGCATCAATAAACCAACTATTTTCTGTCGTTCTTTATCTTTGCTTAAATATTGTTTGGCACGTATTTTACCAAGCGTCACAGGATCAACGGCTTCAAGATGAGACGGATTTGCTGACAATGATAAATGCACACGCTTACCATTTATGATGCGGTCATTAGAATAGCCTTGATGGTATTTCACATCTCCAGACGAATAATCATCGATCTGTTGGTAAATATCGGCACCTTTAAACTGCGCAAAGACATACCGCATTGGTTGATCCATGAAATTAGTCAATACGCATAAACGACCGCGATGAGACATGCCAAAAACAAGCTCTTCGGTAGAATGTTCATTAACCAAACGGACAAGCAACGTCTCAAGTACAGCAAGCACACTTTCAGCCCCTTCGATGCCAAAACGTTTCGCACCTGGGTATTTCACGTGTAAGAAACGTTCAAACGCTTCAGCACGCATAAGCTGGATCAATGTTTCCTTTTTATCGTGATTGGATGCGGTTTCAAGACCACCCTCGATTCGTGTTTGCAGCCATGCTTTTTGATCTGCATCTTGAATGTGCATAAACTCGAAGCCAGTCGTTCCGCAGTAAATATGCGTTAACTTTTCTAAGATTCCATGCACTGTGGATGATTCAAGCCCTAAGACATTATCAAGAAATATTTGACTGTCCATGTTGGATTCATCAAAACCATAACGTGCTGGATCAAGCTCCGGATGATATTTTGGTTTTTCAATCTGCAACGGATCTAAATTTGATGCCAAATGACCACGTACCCGGTATGCACGAATCATCATCAATGCCCGAAGCGACTTAAGTGTATCAATTGGTGTCGTTTGTTCTTGTTTTGTCGCTGTCCTTGATCGTTGCTCAGGAAATGCGATCAATTCAGCGTCAAGATCATCCGCATATTCATCAAAGAAACGACGCCATGATGGATCCACATCCATTGAATTAAGACGATACGCTTTTAATAGATCCTGCAAAAAAGGTGTGTTATTTCCATTTAAGATTGATTCGGGTGAATAGCGTACCGTTTGTGTCATGCGGCGTCCCTTCCCTCCATAAGTGCTTTCATCGTTGATCCTAATTTAGCAGGTGATGAAGCAACGGTTATGCCGAGTTTTTTGAAATGATCAATTTTATCTTGTGCAGTCTCGCCAGCGCCCGAAACAATAGCGCCCGCATGTCCCATTCTTCGGCCAGGAGGGGCCGTGACACCTGCAATAAAGGCTACCGTTGGTTTGCTGTTCCCTTTTTTCGTTTGATACGCGATATAATCAGCAGCTTCTTGTTCGTCTTGGCCACCAATTTCACCAATCATCATAACGCCCTTTGTGTCGCTGTCTTGCCAGAAGAGATCAAGCACATCCACAAAGTTCATCCCCTTTACCGGATCACCGCCAATACCAACACACGTTGTTTGACCAAGGCCTTCGAGCGTTGTTTGATAGACAGCCTCATACGTTAACGTTCCCGATCGCGAAACAATACCAATTTTTCCAGCTTTATGAATTGATCCAGGCATGATGCCAATTTTGCATTCATCTGACGTAATAATGCCCGGGCAATTAGGCCCAATCAAACGTGCTTTTCTGCCATCTAGATAGCGACGCACAGTGATCATGTCATTCACGGGAATGCCTTCGGTTATACACACAATAAGCTCAATTCCTGCATCGGCCGCTTCACAAATAGCGTCTGCCGCAAAAGGAGCAGGCACATAAATCATGCTCGCCGTGGCGCCTGTGTTAGATACAGCGTCGTGTACGGTATTAAAAATAGGTAATCCTAAATGTTGAGCTCCACCCTTGCCAGGTGTAACGCCGCCCATAAGTTTTGTGCCATACGCAAGTGCTTGCTCAGAATGGAAAGTTCCGTGTTTACCAGTGAACCCTTGGCAGATTAATTTAGTGTGGCGATTAATAAGAATAGACATGAGATATTTCCTTTACGCGGCGTCTTCAAGTGCAGCCTTAACAACTTTTGCGGCAGCATCGTCTAAATCATCTGCTGAAATAACAGCCAAGCCCGATTCCGCCAATATTCTTTTTCCTTTTTCGTGGTTTGTTCCTTGCAAACGAACAACCATTGGAACCGTCAAACTCACTTCCTTTGCAGCATCAACAATACCCTCTGCAATGATATCGCAGTGCATAATGCCACCAAAAATATTGATTAGGACTGCTTCAACACTTGGGTCTGATAAAATCAATTTAAAAGCAGCTTGAACTTTTTCTTTGCTGGCACCGCCGCCAACATCCAAGAAATTTGCGGGTGATGCGCCGTGTACTTTGATGATGTCCATTGTTGCCATGGCAAGGCCAGCGCCATTCACCATACACCCAATTGTACCATCAAGCTTTACATAGCTAAGATCGTGTTTTTTAGCTTCAAGTTCGGCTGGATCTTCTTCATCTTGATCACGAAGGACTTCAATTTCTTGATGGCGATAAAGTGCATTGTCATCAAAGCTCACTTTTGCATCCAACGCAACAAGCTGATCATCTTCAGTCAGTACTAACGGATTTATTTCAATCATCGCTGCATCAAGATCAATATAAGCTTCATAAAGACTCTTTAGAATCTGATAAAAGGAAGCATGCACGGCCAAAGGTAAGCCTAAGGCAAAAGCTAATTTACGTCCTTGATAGGGTTTTACCCCTAAAACAGGATCGATATTTTCTTTTAATATTTTTTCTGGTGTTTGCGCGGCAACTTCTTCGATATCCGTACCGCCTTCGGTTGAGACAACAAAGCAAAGGCGTCCCTCGTTACGATTTAAAACCAAACTAACGTAGAGTTCGCGTGCAATTTTACACCCCTGCTCAATAAAGACACGTTTAACTTCTTGTCCATTTTTACCGGTTTGGTGGGTGACAAGGCGCTTGTTAATAAGCAACTCGGCGGCTGCTTTAACTTCAGCTAATGAACGCGCCAATATGACACCGCCCGCTTTGCCACGTCCACCTGCATGAATCTGCGCCTTTACAACCCAAAGACCGTCTTGGCTTATTTCAGCCGCGACTTGTTCGGCTTCTTCTGGGGTATAGGCAACAGAGCCCCTTAAAATTGGAACGCCAAATCCATCGAGTATTTGCTTTGCCTGGTATTCATGTATGTTCATTTTTATAATCCTAAACGGGTAATATCTTCTATCAATTTTTGTACCGACAAAATGGATGCGTCAAATTGAGTTTTCTCATCATGCTCTAGTGACAACTCAATCACTTTCTCAACACCATTTTCACCAATAATGGCTGGCACACCCACATACATATTCGAAACACCGTATTCCCCATTCAAACACACCGCACAAGGCAGAATGCGACGTTGATTGAACAAATAACTTTCAGCCATAGACAGTGCAGCCGAGGCAGGCGCATAAAAAGCTGAACCTGTTTTAAGTAAATTCACAATTTCAGCGCCGCCGTTTCGCGTGCGATCAATAATGGCATCAAGACGTTCTTGCGAAAGCACGTTCATGTCAATCCATTCCTTGAGTGGAATGCCACCAACCGTTGTATAACGTGACATCGGCACCATCGCATCACCATGACCACCCAATACAAACGCTTGAATATCCGCTGGGGACACGTTCATTTCTGTCGCTAAAAAGTGGATATACCGTCCTGAATCCAGAACCCCCGCCATCCCAACAACATGTGTTGTGGGCAACCCTGATGCTTTTTGCATCAACCAAACCATGACATCAAGCGGATTCGTCACAACAATGACAAATGCCCCTGGACAATATTCTTTGATATTTCCTGCAACCGTTCGAACAATGCCTGCATTTATAGACAGCAAATCATCGCGGCTCATTCCGGGTTTTCGTGGCACGCCCGCGGTTACAATGACCACATCAGCGCCCACCATATCAGCTGGATCATTACTGCCAATACACCCGTTTTCAATACCATCGATGGCACTTCCTTGTGAAAGGTCGAGGCCTTTTCCTTGGGGAATCCCTTCGGCTATATCGATCATGACAACATCGCCAAGCCTTCGCTGCAAAGCAAGATGCGCAAGCGTGCCGCCAATATTACCGCAGCCAATCAGTGCTATTTTAAATCGTTTTGATTTTGTCATACTGTTTTCCTTGCATTCATAATCCACGTGTCATCCTCGGACTTGATCCGAGGAGCTCTACACAGGCAACAACCTATAACTATCTGCCTTTGCACTTTTATAGATGTTCGGGTCAAGCCCAAACATGACAGAAATGGTGTCATACTGTTTTCCTTGCGTCTTGTTGTTGATCAGAATTCTCAAACATGCGTTTCAGATAGTCACGTCCCACACGAAGGCCAATGTCATCAATACTATGCCCCAAGCCATTACACGTCTGCGGCGTTACGTTTACGCCATAGAGCTGAAGCTGTGTTTGCGCTTGAAACAATGCTGCATAGGGTACAACTGTATCAGCCGTACCATGCACAAGCAGAACCGTCGGCGCATCTTTGGGACGATCAAGTGATGCTGGCGGGTAAAACGCGCCCGAATACCCCACAATGCCACCAAGACCTGGAATTCGGAATACCATATCCATGACCAACATGCTGCCTTGTGAAAAGCCGACAAGAGCAATATCTTTTGCTTCAAGCTTATGCTCAATCATCAAATGCTTTACATAACCCGTAATAAGCGGTGCGGCAGTATCCATTCCTTGCCGTATGTTAAGTGGATTAAAATCTTGTAGCCCAAACCATTGATAGCCAAGCGGAGACATTTCACACACGTCAGGCGCATTAGGTGCGACAAAAAGCGTATCCGGCAAATGCGTTGCCCATTGATGCCCGATATTAATTAAATCATCACCCGCTGCGCCATAACCGTGCAAGAAAACAACAATTTTACGAATAATTCCTGAGACAGGAGAAAGTATGGGGCCAGTTAACACAAAAAACCGTTAAAAATTTAAGTTATTTGCGTCTAGTGTAGCGCTGTATGCGTTTTAGAACAATGGTGTTTGTGAAAAGTGTTTATGAGAGAAAAATTGATGAAAGTGCGGATTTCTAAATATGATATTAACGCAGCGTGCAGTTTTCTCCCCTGTGTATTGCACGTACTTGATACGGGCATCTAGATCACCGGGTCACAGCCCTTGTGAACACACGAAGAGCAAGCTAGGTTTTAAAAAAATGGAGCACTGCGTATATGAACATCTTTTCAGTTAAAACACATCTCCACCTTAACGAAATCTTAAATAATAAACGCTATTCTGTTTCTAGAATTTCAATTAAGCATTAGGATTTCATATGACATCTCAATCATCAAAAGAGCAACCAACCAAAAAGAAACGCGTCGCATTAGCATTGCAAGGTGGCGGAGCACACGGTGCTTTTACATGGGGAGTGCTCGATCGTCTGTTAGAAGACGGGCGCATTGAAATCGAAGGCGTAACAGGAACAAGTGCGGGCGGGATGAATGCTGTGTGTGTAGCACAGGGCATGGCACGTGGCGATAATGAAACAGTGCGAAATGAATTGCGCACGTTTTGGTCACGCATTTGTGAATCAGGTAAAAACAGCTCACTCAACAATCGTGGCCCTATCGATAAAGCGATGGGTAATTTTACCATGTATAATTCGCCAGGGTTTATGGCATTTGACTATTTAAGTCGCATGTTCTCACCCTATGAGCTCAATCCTATGAAAAAAGATCCGCTCAAAGACGTTATCATGAAAAGCTTTGATTTTGATCTCATCCGCACACAAGACAAGTGCAAAGTTTATTTATGCGCAACGCATGTGTATACCGGAAAGCTTCGTATTTTTTCAACAACAGAGATGTGCGTTGAAACATTGCTTGCAACAGCATGTCTGCCAACACTTCATAGCGCTGTTATGGTTGATAAAGAATATTATTGGGATGGTGGTTTTATTGGGAATCCAGTATTTTTCCCATTGATTTATGATTGCGATACGCCTGATATCATGCTGATTCAATTAAACCCAACTGTGCGCAATCGCTTACCAACATCGGCGCGTGAAATTGCGGATCGATTGAATGAAATAACAAACAATTCATCTGTTGTTCGTGAAATGCGCGCTATTTCGTATATCACAAGTATGATTGATAATGGTGAGCTTGATCCGCAGAAACACAAACGCTTATTCATGCATGTCATTGAAGACGAATCCACATTCCAAGACCTTGGTTGGTCGAGCAAGCTCAATACAGAGTGGGAATTTCTGACGCACTTGTTTGATAAAGGCCGTGCAGCGGCAGATGCTTGGCTTAAAGAGAATTTTGATTCAATTGGGGTCAAGACAACCGTGAAGATGGCTGACCATTTCGTTGGCGAAGCATGGCATAAGGATAAAAAATAAACGAAAAAGCAGATGCACCACTCAAAACTGTTGCGTCTGCTGAAACGGGTATTAGTTTACAGAAAGCCTATAAGTGTCGTATGATTGCTTAAGTAATAATACCAATTTCATACAATTTCGATTAGTGCAGCCCTCTGCGAAATCTGCGCTGCTCGTGTACACGTGTACACTACGCTGCTCGAATCTTGATGTCTTACTACTCAAAACTATTTGAAAACGGTATAACATAAGAAATCATATGACTACATTTAAAAAACCAGGCAAAGTACAAGGCCTTAAAAGTTCAAAAAAACGCACAGCTTCATCGCGCCAATGGTTGTTACGACAACTTAACGATCCCTTTGTTGCGCAGGCCCGCAAAGAGGGCTATCGTTCGCGCGCGGCGTTTAAATTACTTGAAATCAACGAAAAGTTCAAACTCATCAAAAGGGGCTCATGTGTGCTTGACCTTGGCGCTGCGCCAGGCGGATGGTGCCAGGTATCAAAAACAATTGTGGGCGATAACGGTGTTGTTTTGGGCGTTGATTTGCTTGAAATGGATCCCATTGCGGGTGTTGAATTTCTGCAGGGAAATTTCCATGATGATCAAATGCGTGATAAAATCATTAGCACGTTTCAAGGACAAAAGGCTGACGTTATTTTAAGTGATATGGCGGCAAGTTCATGCGGCATGTCAGATGTGGATCATATTCGTTTGATCGCACTGCTCGAAGCTGTCTATCACTTTTCCTTTGATATGCTAAAGCCTGGTGGCAGTTTTGTTGCTAAAGTTTTACGTGGAGGGACTGAACATAACTTGCTTGGGCAATTAAAACAATCCTTCACCAAAATCAGCCATTTCAAGCCAAAATCAAGTCGCCAAGAATCGTCGGAATTGTATGTGGTTGCGCAAGGATTCAGACCTAATAAAATTCAAATAAATGATGCAAACACACTAAAGCCGGGAGCGGAAATGGAAACTGCATGACACTTTTTGATGGAATAATACTTGGCGTAGCATTGCTATCCGCGCTCATGGGCCTGATTCGAGGTCTCACACGTGAGGTTCTGGGGCTTGCTTCTTGGATTGGCGGCGCATCGCTCACATTTATAGGAATGCCTTTCGTGCAGATCATTGCGCGTCGCTATATTCAAAATGGCATGATGGCCGATGTGACTGCTGCCGTTGGATTATTCTTACTCTTTTTAATTCTCTTTAGTGTTATCAGCCATACGTTATCTGGCTTAATCAAACAAAGTGTACTTGGCGGCATAGACAGATCGTTAGGTTTTTTATTTGGGGTTGGCCGCGGCATCGTTGTTTTGTGCATTTTCCAATTACTCGTTAGTTGCTTTATACCCCGTCATAAACAACCAGAAAATTTCCAGAACAATCGATTTGCTCCTATGATCTACAAGGGCAGCGATATGATATTAAACATATTGCCACAACAAATTGCATTAAAAATATTCGAACAACAACAAAAACTCGTGACTGATATTGTTGCCGCGGGGGTGACAAGCATGACCAATGCGATGACTGATATGGCAACAAATACATTAAATGGTGTCTTTCAAGGCGCCTCAAATGGCGCGGTGACAGGGATGCCGTTCGCAACACCAGGGCAGCTAGCAAATAATTTAAAACAACCAACAACAGTGCAACAAGAAGCCGAAAATTTAGCACGCCTACAACCCAAAGCGGCTGCGCCAACAGATAACGCAAATGTAACGTCAAAACAACAAAGTGATATGAATCGCTTCTTAAATTTGCAAGATGTAGATGAAGAAAGCGCACTTGAGGGCGCCCTAGAGGCAGAAGCGCAAGGCGATGTTCCTGCGACGGATGCACCTGTCATGGCACCTACAATGCCACAGAATGCTATGCCAACAGCGCAACAAATAGTACCAAGAACGCGCTAATAGCTGTGCTTCCAATCGGTCTTATATTTTTTTAAAATTCCCATTTTCTTACTGCTTGACAGAATTGGTTAGACGTATTAGATTAGCACTCATAAGCAGAGAGTGCTAACATTAACCAAATTTTTAGGAGGAACTATGAACTTCAGACCACTCCACGACCGTGTTGTTGTAAGACGCATCGAGTCAGAAGCAAAAACTGCCAGCGGAATCATTATTCCTGAAACAGCAAAAGAAAAGCCAATGGAAGGCGAAATTGTGGCTGTTGGAACTGGCGCGCGTAACGAATCAGGCAACGTAATTGCTTTGGAAGTAAAAAAAGGCGACCGCGTATTATTCGGCAAATGGTCAGGCACAGAAATTAAGATCGATGGCGAAGATTATCTTGTCATGAAAGAGTCCGACATCGTTGGGATTTTGGCTGCTTAAATTCCCTTGTCATTCCCGCGTAGGCGGGAATCCAGGGAACTGCTAATCACATATATGGATTCCCGCCTACGCGGGAATGACAGTTTGAATGAATTTTAAAAAAGGATACGAAAATGGCTGCAAAAGAAGTACGCTTTTCAACAGACGCTCGCGAAAGAATGTTGCGCGGCGTTGATATACTCGCTGATGCTGTAAAAGTAACATTGGGACCAAAAGGCCGTAATGTTGTTATCGATAAATCATACGGCACTCCACGTATTACTAAAGACGGCGTGTCCGTTGCAAAAGAAATCACCTTATCGGATCCATTCGAAAACATGGGCGCTCAAATGTTGCGTGAAGTTGCGACTAAGACATCTGATCTTGCTGGTGACGGCACAACGACAGCTACTGTTTTGGCACAAGCGATTGTTCGCGAAGGTATCAAAGCTGTTGCTGCTGGTATGAACCCAATGGATCTAAAGCGCGGTATTGACATGGCTGTTGAAGCTGTTGTTGAAAATCTCAAGCAAAATTCCAAGAAAGTTTCAACAAACGAAGAAATTGCACAAGTTGGTACAATTTCAGCGAATGGCGAAAAAGAAATTGGCGAAATGCTTGCACAAGCTGTTCAAAAAGTTGGTAAAGAAGGCGTTATCACAATTGAAGAAGCTAAATCACTTCACACTGAACTTGATGTCGTTGAAGGTATGCAATTTGATCGTGGCTATATTTCTCCGTATTTTGTAACTAATTCAGAACGTATGATTTGTGAACTTGAGAATCCATATATCCTGATTCACGAGAAAAAAGTTTCAGGTCTACAAGCTATGCTTCCAGTGTTGGAAACAGTTGTTCAGTCCGGTCGCCCATTATTGATCATCGCTGAAGACGTTGAGGGTGAAGCTTTGGCTACACTCGTTGTGAACAAGCTTCGTGGCGGACTTAAGGTTGCTGCTGTAAAGGCTCCTGGTTTTGGTGATCGTCGTAAGGCAATGTTGGAAGACTTGGCTATTTTGACTGGTGCTCAACTCGTTTCTGATGATTTGGGTATTAAGCTCGAGAATGTCGACATTTCTATGCTCGGTACTGCGAAGCGTATTACCATCAGCAAAGACGATACCATTATCGTTGATGGTGCTGGCGACAAAGCTGACATCGCTGCTCGTTGCACACAAATTCGCGCACAAGCAGAAAACTCTACATCTGATTACGACAAAGAAAAACTACAAGAACGTCTTGCAAAACTTAGCGGCGGCGTTGCGGTAATTCGTGTTGGCGGTGTAACTGAAATGGAAGTTAAAGAACGTAAAGACCGTGTTGAAGATGCTATGCATGCAACACGTGCAGCAATCGGCGAAGGTATTGTTCCTGGCGGCGGCGTTGCTTTGGTTCGTGCTCTTAGCGTTTTGGATGGCTTAAAGCCTGCAAACAGCGATCAAGAAGTTGGTATCCGCATTATTCGTCAAGCAATGACTGCACCTTGCCGTCAAATCGCAACGAATGCTGGCGCTGATGGATCAATCGTTATAGGTAAGATCATGGACAGCAAAGACTATACCTTTGGTTATGACGCACAAACGGGAACGTATGGCGACATGGTAAAGAATGGTATTATCGACCCAACTAAGGTTGTTCGTACTGCACTTCAAGACGCAGCGTCTATTGCTAGCTTGTTGATTACAACAGAAGCAATGATTGCTGAAAAGCCTGAACCAAAATCATCCGCTCCTATGCCAGACATGGGCGGAATGGGCGGTATGGGTGGAATGGGTTACTAGTACCCATTTTTTCAACTAGGCTTATAATTAAAGTGAGTGTAGATTGTACCTTTTGGTTCTATGTTTAAATATGAGGGCAGAAAAAATCTGCCCTTTTTTACGTTATATTAACCTTTACTATTTATACTTTAATAAACAAGTAGTTTAAATCGAGTTTACAAACACATGAGAATAATAAAAAAAATAGTAATTGTCATTGGTTTTGTGATGAGCGTATTGACAGGTGGATGGGCCAACGAAGATTCCGCAAAAACTACCGTGACAAAGCTCGTAACTGAAATTCAAGAAATTGCTGAAAGAAATGGCTCTCAAGATGAGTATTCGGCTGTGCTGAAAAAGTATCTTGATTTTGACAAAATCACAAAGAATGTCCTTAGAGGTGTTCGAAAAAAAATAATTGCCGACGGTGGTAATGCCAACAGCGCAGATTTTAAAGCTTTTTTTGAAAAATTCAAAAAGTCTTTCACAACGTATATGATTAATAAATATTCAAATAAAGAAAATATTGACAAATTCAGATCGATGACATTTGAAATACAACAAGTGATTGATAACGATTCTTATTTTTCACTTATTTCGACATTCAAATCAAAGAGCGGTCCTCAAGGTGATGTTAAGGTTGAGTGGCAAACTGTAAAGAATAACAGCCTGATTTTTGATATGATTTTCACCGAAGCAGCCGCAAGTTTTTTTAAAAATGAGCAATCCGAAGCAACAGCTAAATTTGAAGGGAATCTAGATAACTTGCTCAAGGCGTATCAGTAATTTAGCGCAGTATCTGATCTATAGCGCGTCACTTTTGGTCATCTTCGGACTTGATCCGAAGATCTCTACATGCAAAAACGCATGTACAGTGCTGTCTGATTGTAAAACCATCAACTATTTGCCTTTGAAACTTTATAGATCTTCGGATCAAGTCCGAAGATGACAGTGCGAGGGTGAATTTTTAAAAGTAACGGGGTGCATAGTCTTATCTATAGCGCGTCACATATAAATTGCGTATAGAAAAATCAAGAATCGAGCGGCAACATGTACATACCTACTTGAGCAGCGGAGAATTTCGCAGATTTTTGCCATAATCATTTTATAGGGGATGTGCTATACCCCGCATACGGTGTTTCGCTAATTCCACCACGGCACGTGTTTCAATTTCGAGCAATAGATCCTGCAAGCGATCATCTGTTTCATCTGAACGTAGTTGTTTTACATAATTTTGAATCGTCATAATTGACTCAGGCTCTATATTGCCACACAATAACTGCCCTCGCAGTTTTTCAAGTTCATCCAGTAATGACAACCCTTTTTGAATCCCTTTTTGCTCTGGCGATGGCTCGTCTAGATTTGCAAACATTGGATCAACTGAAAATACGGCAGCGCTTTGATGTACAGGCGCAGATGAACGTTCATCCATTGCGTCGGCAAAGCCTTTACTTTCGGTTTTTCCCCCTTTCTTTGCAGGGCCCGTATTCTTTTGAATCCGATTAAAACCGGGAGGCCGAATCTCCATAGGAGTTCCTTTTCATTGAGATAAAGCTCGATAAAAGCGAGCTATAGAGTACATCATACCTTATAAATAATGCTTTTTGATGAAAATTCGTCATAATTTGTTTTCTTATGAGGGGCATACCTTTTCCCAAATAAATCAGTGCCAAGATTTCAAGCTTCGAGCAGCGGAAAGTACTGCAGTACGTGAGCAGCACAGATATGCAGAAAGCTGAAGCAATCATTTATTTCGGGAGTTGGTATTATTCTGAAATGATGACAAGTGGATAGTGGCATAGTATAGTTTTCTTAAAATTCACGTTAAAGACTGAGCAGCAAGATGAGCATCATAACACAAGACCAAATCGATCGAATTAATGCTGCCTGGGACGGTTCTCCCTTGGATAATGTGATTGCTATTGACGTCAATGCTGTACTGGATCAGCTCGATATCGGTGCACTTCGTGTATGTGAGAAAATCGATGGTATATGGCAAACTCACCAATGGATCAAAAAGGCCATACTACTGTCATTTCGTTTAAATCAAAATCAAATCAGTGGCGATGGAATGCCCTTTTCTTGGTACGATAAGGTACCTCTTAAAATGGAAAAATGGGATCAGTCTAATTTTGCAAGCGCTGGGTTCAGGGCTGTTCCAGGCGCGATTCTCCGCCGCGGCTCATTCATAGAGCGTAATGTAATTTTAATGCCATCGTTCGTTAATATAGGCGCCTATGTAGGTGAAGGAACATTGATTGATACTTGGGCAACCGTTGGATCATGTGCGCAAATCGGTAAGAATTGTCATATTTCGGGCGGCACTGGCATTGGAGGGGTGCTAGAGCCAGTTCAAGCAAATCCTGTTATCATTGAAGATAACTGTTTCATCGGTGCGCGGTCTGAAATTGCCGAAGGCGTCCTAGTCGAAGAAGGCGCTGTTATTTCTATGGGTGTGTTTATTGGCGCTTCAACAAAGATTGTGGATCGTGCAACGGGCGAGATTACGTATGGCCGCGTTCCTGCATATTCAGTAATTGTACCTGGGGTTTTGCCATCGACAACATCGGCATTCGCACCTGCGTTAGCATGCGCCGTTATTGTGAAACGTGTTGATGAAAAAACGCGGTCAAAAACATCTATTAATGCGTTGCTACGGGATTAATTTGTGATTACCCTGAGAGACTCAACAATAAAAGGATTTATACGTATGAAACTAGACCTATCATCCTATGAGAAAGCAATTTTTCAATTAGATAGCGCCCTCAATACATACAACTCCGATCTTGTTCAAAGCAACTCGTCACTTTTAATGCATGTGCGCGCAGGTTCCATTCAAGCATTTGAATTTGTGTATGAATTATCGCATAAATTAATCAAGCGATATCTAGAAATGTCAGAGCCCACATCAGAAATAATTGACCAAATGTCATTTCGCGAACTTATTAGGACAGCATGTGAGAAAGGTTTGATTGAATCTGATGTGAATCAATGGACTTTGTATCGTGAATATAGAAGCACAACAAGTCATACTTACGCAGAAGATAAAGCAGAGCTTATTTTTGAGAAGCTCCCACAATTTTTAAAAGAAGCGCAAGGGCTATTGGCAAAACTGCACGAAAGAAATAGGTAAGATGCCCTTACATTTAACTAACGACGAATACAAAATTATTCAAAAGGCAGTGTACAAAATTTTACCTGCATCTGCCAAAGTTTATGCATTTGGCTCCCGTGTTCGTGAAGTATGCAAACCATTTTCAGATTTAGATCTTGCTATTGATTTAGGAAAGCCTCTATCTGAAATAGAGATGGTAAACTTAAAAGATGCTTTTGATACGGCAACTATTATTTTTAAAGTTGACATAGTAGATTTAAACAAGATATCGCCTTCTTTTAGAAAATCAATTGAACCAGAATTTATTTCACTATTTCATTGATAACAAGAAAGATGCAGCTATGAAAAGCAATTCCTTCGACCCAATCAAACTTACGCAAGCGCTCATCCGTTTTCCAAGTGTGACGCCAAATGATGCGGGGTGCATGGACTATATCGAACGCTTACTTGCACCACTCGGATTCACATGTCATCGCGTCCGTTTTGGTGAAGGGGCTGACGCAGTTGATAATTTTTACGCACGGTTTGGCACTGAAGCACCGCATATGTGTTTTCTAGGGCATACAGATGTTGTGCCTGCTGGAGATGTTTCATCCTGGAGCCACGATCCTTTTGCAGGCGAAATTCATAATGATCATGTGATTGGACGCGGCGCGTGTGACATGAAGGGATCGATTGCGTGTTTCCTTGCAGCTATTCATCGCATCATTCAAAATGACGCTATTAATGGCTCAATCAGCATTCTGTTAACATCAGACGAAGAAGGCCCTGCCAAGAATGGCGTCAAACGAATGATTGCGTGGCTACGTAATCGCGGGGAAGTAATTGATTTCTGTCTCGGCGGGGAACCAACCAATCCTTTAAAGCTTGGTGAAATGGTGAAAATCGGGCGTCGCGGCAGCCTTAGTATGACACTTGATGTGACAGGGATAGCGGGTCATGTAGCCTATCCCAAATTTGCAGTGAATCCAATACCCGCATTGATGGATTTTCTAACAAAAATACACGTAATTACACTTGATGTTGGCACAGAGCAATTTGATCCATCACATTTGGAAATAACAACTATTGATGTAGGCAATCCAACAAGCAATGTTATTCCAAAGAAAGCAAGCGCGACACTCAATATCCGTTTCAATCCAACGTATACATTGGAATCATTGCAAGCATTCTTGCAAACGCAATTACAAAGGGTCCAAGAATTGCATGATTCACGCCTTGTATGGCACGTTACGTACAATCCCTCTGCAGAGGCTTTTTTAAAAAGCGATAAGGCCTTTGTGGAAACAGCCGTAGCAATTATTTCAAAGCATACTGGCATAACGCCCATTCTTAGCACGAGCGGCGGCACATCCGATGCCAGGTTCATGAAAGACTTATGTCCTGTGCTGGAATTTGGCTTGCTCAGCTGTTATGCACACCATGCAGATGAACGTGTTTCCGTGAATGATTTACGTATGCTAACAGATATTTATGCAGATCTTTTACGTTGATATTAGCCAAACGCATACAGTGAACTGCCGTTCTTCTTTAGCCATGCTCGAGCCGGTGCATGCGCTGGATAGATTTTTGCCACCGTATCCCAAAACGCTTTTGAATGATTCATATGCACGCGGTGCGCGACTTCATGGGCACAAACGTACGTCAACACTTCTTCGGGTGCTAAGATGAGGCGCCAATTGTAGTTCAAATTCCCAGACGACGAACAACTACCCCAACGAGTGTGCATTGCTTTCATAGTAATTTTTGCAACAGAAACATCAAGTGCTTTGGCAAAATGAAAACTTGCGTCCATACAAGCATCCGTGGCTTCTTTGAGTAACCATCGCCTGACGTGTGTATCAATACGCGTGATGGCTGCGCGCACAAAAAATGAATCTCCGTCGGGTTTAACCAACACCTTATTCGATTCTTCATGGGTGAGTGTGTGCGGTTTTCCTTTGTATGGAACAACCACACCTGGTGCGAATGCTTTTGCAACGGCACCGTGCTTTGTGACTTGCTTTTCGATCCACTCCATGTGCGTTGTAATGAAATCACGCAAAAACGTTTTTGTTGTGCGTTTAGGCGCACTAATAACCACATGGCGCTCTTTTGTGGAAAATGACATTGTTATACGACTTGACCCTTTACGTTCCCGCACGTAAACAGAAACGCTTGCCCCACTCTGACCAGGCACTTGATCAGCTGCTTGTCCTTTTAAGGGGATTTCCGCAAACAAAATCATTTTCGTTACTTTAACATCGCCAAAAACGTGCCCACATCTGCCGCATTTTGTACCGATATCGTCGCCACATCTGGCTCAATCCGCTTGATCAAACCGGCAAGCACTTTACCTGAACCTAACTCAACACATGTTGTTGCACCAAGAGCTTTCATATTCTTTACACTTTCACACCAGCGCACGCGTCCTGTGATTTGTGAAACCAATGATGGTGTAATAAATTCTTTACTCACCAGTGGCATGGCGGTCACATTGGCGATAATCTTACTTGTGCCATCATGAATCGTTGTGTTGTTAAGCGCATCTTCCATTACACGTGCAGCAGGTTCCATTAATGGACTGTGAAACGGAGCACTTACAGGCAGCAACAAACCACGCTTTGCACCGGCTTCCAACGCACGTTTAATAACTTCATCCACAGCATCTTTATGGCCACTTATCACGACTTGCCCTGGGCTATTATCATTTGCAATTCCACAAAAATTATTTGGTTGATCTAAGCCATCTAACAGCGATTCAACCACCGATAAATCAAGTCCTAAAATCGCTGCCATCGCACCAATACCAACAGGAACAGCTTCTTGCATTGCCTGTCCGCGAAGGCGAACCAATCGCACAGCATCCGTCAAACTTAAGTAACCCGCGGCACAGAGTGCTGAATATTCGCCCAACGAATGTCCGGCCATCATTGGCGACAGCGTTGCAGCAGAGGTGTTTTTTGTCTCATCCATAATCACATGGAACGCCATCATGCTTGCTGTTAATAAGGCAGGCTGAGCATTTTCAGTCAGCATCAACGTATCGTTGGGCCCTTCAAACATGATGTGAGATAGTTTTTCTTGCAAAGCATCTTCGACTTCATCCATCACAAGACGGGCGGCTTTAAAATTATCATAAAGGTCACGTCCCATAGTGATTGCTTGCGAACCTTGACCAGGGAATACAAAGGTAAATGTCATATACGTTACTTGTTTATCATTTTTTTCAGTTGTAGCTGATTTTAGAGTCGATGTCACGAATTTCGCATGATTTGCGTTTTGACATCCACACAATGAAATGGAAATTTATTTCACAATTAACATTAATTTTGTTTTTAAAAAACGAATCAAAGTTTCTTATCTCTGTTATATTATTTTAATATTCAAAATATTGTTCGATTTATTTTGATTGTGTGTTAACCTTATCTGAGAGTAGGAGACAGTATATGAGATTTCTATTATTAAAAAATGTTAAGATATTTTTTTGTTTGTCGGGCGTTTATGGAATGAATCAAGGCAGCGCCAGTGAAGTTGAAATGGACGGGGAGTTTGTTGTTGTGCGAGCAACAGACAGACCTAAGCCATACCTTACGTTGGTGCCCCCACCACAAGATCCCCCATCCGTTAAAAAATATTGGTACTCAGGAATTTGTAGTTATTTTGGATCAAAGCCAGCAGTTGAAGATCCGATTTTAACCACGTCTATTGCAACCAACGCATCAACAGATGCACATCAAATGATAAATCACGAGGCGAAAACATCAGATGATGTATCAGGCAACGAGGATGCTCACTTACCTGCCCCTTCTGAATCAGAAGCATCGTTAGCTGTTGTTCAAGGAATTATGAATGCATTGAGAGAAGAAGAAGCATCAGATAGAGAAGATTCTATCCTAACAGGTACATCTGGTGTCGAAGTCGTTATAGAGGTTGTTAATGAAATTATTGACGCAGCATGTGGAAATAGAACGTCAGATGATGCGTCGGCTGAAGAAGACATGCTTACACGTTTTGCGTCCCCTGCAGATATGATCGCTGATATCACAGATGGAAGTGCTGATAAAAATGCAGAATTAGCAATACTTGCAAAACAAATAGCACCTCAGGAAATGAGCATCCAAGAAAACACATGTCTCACGTTAATTATTTATCAACACCCAATCTTAGAAGAACTTGATGAACAAAATCGTATTCTTTGGCAACAAAGAATTGCTCTTTATAAAAAAGACATAAAACCACGAGCGCGAAACTACAGACGATTTTAAATACGTTTTATCTCAATGTGATTGAAATATGCGTTTTGATAAAATTCTATTCACTCAGACCAAATTGATTGATGAACAAAGCACTGATGTGTTGCCCGGCATCTGCACCAGGAGAACTAATGTAAACTGTGATTTCCGCCCCATTTGGCGCACATAAGCTAAGCAAGTCAAGTATTGAGTCTGCATCGACCTCCTTGCCCGCATAACCAAGTTTAGCATTAATGTTATTCGCTACAATATATTGCACCAAAACTCCGCAAGGACGTGCGTGTAAGCCACCTTTATTCTGCACAGTAACAATAAAGGAAGAAGTCATACTTTATGCGTTTTTCAATGCCATATACCCAGATTTCGTAATATCAATCACTTCATTTGCCTTTAAAAATTCAGAGGCAACCCGTATATGCTTTTGTCCTTCAGTGACAATTTTAGTAACACATGTATGCAAATCATCTTTTACGCGAATCGAAAGTAACTTTAAAATCATAGGTACATTAACACCAGCGATGACTTCGATTTTCTTCAAACCAAGCACAGAAATCGCTAAATTGGACGGCGTTCCCCCGAAGAGATCCGTTAGTACAATCGCGCCAAAACCTTCGTCAACAGCGTCAATAACATCCATTAAATCAACGCGTTTGGTTTCAATATTGTCTGTAGCACTGATTGATAACACGCGAAAGGATTTTTGTGGGCCACTGATTAATTCAACCACATCCAAAAGAGATTGAGCAAGATTACCATGCGCAACAAGCACAATACCGATCATAAATTATCCACTATTTTAATAAATTTATATTCTTATACCGCATATCGACGCGAATGCAAAGGATAATTCTTTAATGACATAAGAGCTCTGAGCTAAGCTCATAATTGCCGTATAAAAAAGAAAAAGCAAAGCGCACACGTTTTTAATTAAAACTTTATTAAATTCTTGTCTTTTTTTTAAAAAGATGAAATCATAATAGTTAATATACGTTAATTGGTTACACATAATGGCTCGTTTTTCGCTAATTCAAATTCCAGGACGGTCGAATTTACGTATTCCAATCGTTAATAAATCTCCCGCTAATGGTGACGTTCCGGATTCATCAGGCGTTCAATCCCCTGAATGGATGATTCAGATGGATAGTTTCTTATCGTCAAACGTCAATGGATATACAGATTATTGCGAACTTTTTGGATGGTACGGTGAATCAAGTCGCTTCACATCCGGGGATGTTGCAAGTTCTTTATTTACGTCGGCAACCCTTAGGCACACTGACCTAATCGTCGTTATTCCAAACGGTGGTTATGGAACGACAATTGAATCCTTGATGAATACGGGCACGCTCATTCAACAGGTGACCATCGCGCGTTTAGGTGCCATTGAAACACAAATGGTAACATTGCAAACATTGGTGTACGGCATGTGTCGTATACAAAAATTCAACCAGCAACTTGATCAGCTTATTGTTGAAATGTCCATTCTAACCAAAGAAAATACGATATTTGTTTACGGGCAAGATGGAACAAGTCAGGGGCAAATGGTAAGCCAAGTCGACTATTCACAAAATAAGGCGCAATAAGAAATCACGACCAAAAAGCGATCAAAAAAGTCATTCTGCTATTTTTTGCATGAAAAAAATAATCATTAAAATGTGCATTAATGCTGAGTTTTCCTTGATCGCAAGAAATCTTTTCTAAAGATATTCATATTTTTCTTCACTCAGTTCTTGTTTTTTTGACGAAATCTGCTATTTATTGGGAAGTTTCATAAATCTATTATAAGGACTAAACCATGACAGACATTAGTACTCGCGTAAAAAAAATCGTTATTGAGCATCTTGGCGTTGATGAATCAAAAGTTGTATCATCCGCAAGTTTCGTTGATGACCTGGGGTCAGACAGCCTTGACCAAGTAGAAATGGTTATGAAATTCGAAGAAGAATTTAACATTGAAATTCCACAAGATGCAGCTGAAAAAATAACAACAATTCAATCAGCAATCGACTATATTGAAGCAAATGCGAGTATAGCTGCTTAATTTTCCTCTTCTTTTATAAGAGATAGAGCATATAAGATACGATGGCCTCAGTAAGCACTGGGGTTTTGTGTTTACCTAATTTTGAAGGAGTTAGCATGCGGCGCGTAGTAGTCACTGGTCTCGGAATGATCAGTCCATTCGGCTATGGGGTTAATGAGAATTGGTCCCGTATTACACGCGGTGAATCAGGCATCAGACCAATCACAGCTTTTGATGTGAGTGATATCACGGCCAAAATTGGGGGCATGGTACCTTTAGCCTCTTCCTCTGAAGATGCAGTCGATGGACGGTTTTGGATCAATGACGTTATTGCACCCAAAGATCAACGCAAAATGGATCGCTTTATTATGTTTGCGATTGCTGCTGCGAAAGAAGCTGTTGAAGACTCCGGATGGATGCCAACGGATGCTGAAGACTGCGAACGCACTGGTGTTATCATCGGTTCGGGTATTGGCGGCCTTCCTCAAATTTCAGAGACAACGTTAACGTTGCAAGCGCAGGGCCCGCGTCGTGTTAGCCCGTATTTCATTCCTGCCTCGCTTATTAATTTGGCTGCAGGACATGTTTCCATTATTCATGGCTTCAAAGGCCCTAATCATGCGCCAGTGACAGCATGTGCATCTGGTGCGCATGCAATCGGCGATGCTGCACGTATGATTATGTTTGGTGACGCAGAAGTTATGATTGCTGGCGGCACAGAGGCTGCATTATGTCGCGTAGGCATGTCTGGCTTTGCATCTGCACGTGCGCTCTCTACGGCGTATAATGACACGCCTGAACTTGCCTCTAGACCATGGGATTCAGGTCGCGATGGCTTTGTCATGGGCGAGGGTTCTGGCATTCTTGTATTAGAAGAATACGAGCACGCTAAAAAACGTGGCGCAAAGATTTATGCAGAAGTTATCGGTTACGGTATGTCAGGTGATGCACATCATGTGACGTCTCCCGCTGAAGATGGTGATGGTGCGTTCCGAGCGATGCGTGCTGCACTTAAGAATTCAGGGGTTTCTAAAGAATCTATTGGTTACATCAATGCGCACGGCACATCGACTCCTATGGGAGATGCTATTGAGGTAAAGGCAGTAAAACGCCTGTTCGAAGAGCATGCTTACACGTTAGCCATGTCATCCACAAAGTCTGCAATAGGGCATCTACTGGGCGCTGCAGGCAGTGTAGAGGCTATCTTTTCGATCCTTGCTATGCGTGACAGTATTTTACCACCAACATTGAATCTAGAAAATCCATCCGAAGGGTGTGATTTGAATTTTGTTGCTAAGGTTGC
This sequence comes from Pseudomonadota bacterium, assembly GCA_040389165.1. Classification (GTDB taxonomy): domain Bacteria; phylum Pseudomonadota; class Alphaproteobacteria; order Paracaedibacterales; family CAIOTO01; genus CAIOTO01. The sequence goes on along the minus strand of JAZKAK010000031.1, from coordinate 353 downwards.
ACAAGAGAAAGCCATTGATGTTATCATGTCGAATTCTTTTGGATTTGGCGGAACAAATGCGTCTCTTATATTGCGAAAAATATAAGAAACCATACTACTAACCCCAAATTGTCATCCTCGGACTCGATCCGAGGATCTTCACAATTCAAAGTAACGTAGTGTGCACGCTTTAAAAACCCAAGATTTCTCCTCGTGTATTCCGCGTCCCCGGACATGATCCGGGGATCAACACGTGGATCTAGATGCACAGATCAAGTCCGGGCAATGCACAGAGGGAAAAACTTGCATACCATGCAAAGTGGTAAAAAGTCTTTTTTGTTGTGCGCATGAGAGATCTTCGGATCGAGTCCAAA
>JAZKAK010000030.1:0-20048 GCA_040389165.1 Pseudomonadota bacterium | reverse complement strand
GGAATTACACAATATCACACAAAGTTATGTAAGTTATTTTTGCACAGTTCCTTAGTGCATTTCTAGCGTTTATCGGAATTGCATTGCTGGGTTGCGTAACAAACATTAAACGACATTGGGCAAAATGGGGAATGCTTGCGCTTGGTGTTGTGATCGTCGCAATTTCGTACAATAAGACTGCGCAATATGCGCTCATTCCATATGGCGGCGCTCTGGTTGCGGCGCATTTTATGGAATTTAAAATCACGCGGAGCAGGGCGATTATTGCGTTGTTGTGTTTGCCGTTCCTTATTATTGGTGCAGAACTTTTTGTTGCTAATCCTGATAAATTTGTAAGTCTTGACTCACGTGTAAAATTGCTCCATGTGGTATTTAAAGAATTTCAAGATCATCCATTGCGTCTGTTTACAGGCTTTGGATTTGGGCATTTCACGGATACATTGTTAGCGCATTTTACACAGATTCCTGTGGCGCTTTATAAAAGTACGGCGCTCATTCCAAATTGGGATAGTTTAGAGCGTATTGATTTTCACTGTCATCACCAAATGATTGAAAGCCTGTTAGCGCTGGGAATTGGTGGGGCGTTGTTCACGCTTGCACTACCGTTATTGCCCATTTATTTTGCGCGCGATGAAGACATTCCTTTTGCGTTGTTTTATACTAGCTTATGGGTAACGATTTCATCGACGTGGTTTACGTTGCCTATTCATTTGCCATTTTTGGCGTTGGCTTTGTGTTGTAGTGCATCTGCTGGGCGGGATATTATTTTTCCTAACCTTACGATTATAGTTGAGAAAATAATTGGCAATAAAATAAGCATAATCATATGTGCGTTTATTTTATTTGTTTCATTTATGTACTTCCGACTTGAAGGTTTCCAAACAGCGTGTATCTATAGCAAACATACATACTCATGGGTTGCTGGTAAGATTAACCCACCTGCTCAATTAACGTCTGAATTGATTAAGAGGTATGGCGCATTGCAAGGGCTGCATGCGAGTAATTACATGCAAATCACGTTTCAGAATGCGAAAGATAATCCACATGACTTAGATACAACTGCCGAGCTTGCTGTCTTTAAAGAACTTGCGTTAACAATGCAACATTCCCCGCTCAGTCTTCGTATTGTAACACTTGATATATTGGGGCATGAACGTGATTCAAGGTGGCTTAATTATTTAAAAGACACACTTATTGCCGCCCCAGCGCGATTTGATCTAGCTGCTCCCTATTTGGCAACATTGCTTAATACGCACAAATTAAACGAGGCTGAGCAATTTATTACCATGCTTGAAGGTATTAATGCGTGCGACCCTTTTGTATATTGGTTTAAAGGATTGTTGATGATTGAAATAGGTGGGGATCTGAAAAAAGCCCGCGCTCTGTTAAAAGACGGGCTTGATGCAGGCATTGAACGTTGGATTCCTGTATCGCCAACACTTAAGGCTATGCTCGTGGGAACAAGACATAATAAATGATGTTCATTTTTTTCAACTGCTTATTTGAACCTGTATTCTACTTTAAATAGACCTGTATGATTTCGAACATTCTTATACAACACACCAGCATAAGAAGCTATGAATTTCAAACCTGTCTCACGATCAAGGTATGAACTGCTTAATTGTAGATAGTGTTTGTTTTGCCGAGGTCCAGCAGGTGTTGTAAATGTCGTTGGTGCTGCAGATTGCGTCGTTGTGCTGGTCGAACCTGAGCTAACCATTTGATACCCATACTCATACACAAACGTTGTTCGAATGGTGATTTTCTCGTGATTCCAAATTTTACGAAGGCCAATACCATTATAGAATTCCATGGATTTGGTTGAGCTTGGTGCTGTGATAATGCCATTACGGCCTGCATCACGTTCTGTGATTTTTCCCGATTGCGATCTAATATACGTCAAGCCTGTGTTCAAACGACTTGTGACGCTTTTCTTTATAATATCAAATAGATAATTAAACTGCGCATTAACAACATCCGTGGTCGTTTTATAGGACGCTAACGCATAGAAAGGTGTCTTTTTATCGATGTAATCAAGGCCATAGCGTTGCGAATCGATAGAGGTAAAGGTTCGACTAATCAGAAGTTCATGACCAAAGTTTCCTTGATCTTTATGATCTGTATATTTGTACGTGTTAAAGCCACCAAATAGCATGCCGGTTGTTTTAGAGAATGTATTCGGATCACCAAGCGTGTGTGATCGCGATCCCATGATCCCTGTTAATAAGCCAGCTGACCAGATGTTCTTTTGATCACGTTTTTCTATACCCATCAATGATCCACCTGACCATCCTTGGTTGCCAAGGTCGCTATTTGTTCGACTGGTGCGACTGCGGTTTACATAAGGGCTCACCCAAAGGCGTGTTTCATTTTTTTCATAGCTCACAGGACCATTTTTGGAAATGGCCGTAAGTATGGCTTCTACTGCATTTCCCCCGCCTGATATAGGTGCTGTGTTCGATGAGAATCCTTTGAAATGAAAGGCGTCAGCTGTGGCGGTGGATGCAGGATCATTTATGGATGTTGAATTGTTGAAGACAATGCCGGTTATTTCTACTTGTTCTGCAACAGGCGGTGCTGTGGGAAGGATAAGTCCGCTATCGGCGGCAACAATATCTGTCGGTGCAATGGTGATTGGATGAAGTGTTGTGTCTTCTTCATCGTACGTTGTGCCAAGCGTTGTAGTATTAACTGATGTTTCATCGCTTCCAACAGTGATGAGCCTGTCTGATGTGTATTTTACAACTAATGCTTTTCCATCATATATTGATCCTGGCTGATTAAGCACGCCAACATCAAAAGTTAAGCCAGCTTTTTTATTCCATCGCAAATCCAACATATCAACGGTTAAGGTGCCACTTGTTGTTAAAATATTGAAGTCCATGGATCCAATAGGATAAGAAGGATTAGCAACGGTGTTGGCATCCATCAGCAAATTAATAATGAATGTGCCAGTGAGGGTCGTATCACCTGTTACAATGATTCTGTTTGATTCTCCAGCTGAATTAAGTTCAACGTCATAAACCGTACCAGTACTTGCTGTCAAGCTATTGAAATATTGAGTACCGATGGAGTTTCCAGGTTTAAGTTTACCACCATTTAAGACCACATCTTTCATGGTGCCATTACCACTCAGAACTGCATCAGCCCCTACCGATACACTTGCATTCGGCATGTTACTATTCACAGAAAGTTTGCCTGAATTCGCGGTTAATGTGCCTGCATATGGTGATACACCTGTTCCCGTTAAATTTGTTGAACCTGACCCATTAAACGTGAGCGGTGAAGCGCCGGTGATAGCGCCAGATAATGTTGCTGCAGAGTTTGATGTAAACGTAGCGGCTGTGCCAGCAGATATTGGGTTTTGCAAAGTGACTGCACCCATAACAATCGTTGGTGCTGCGCCACCACCAGAGCTTTGCAAAGAAAGCGCACCCGTACCAAGGTCGGCGCCATCGCCTATCTGAGCTGTGGATGATGATAATTGAATCGGGCCGGACAAGCTTGTGTTGGCCGCATTAAAGATAGCCGTACCGCCACTTGCAATGGAAACAGCACCTTGTCCTGACAATGAACCATTTACGACAATAGGCGTTCCTGTTGCGGATGGTTGCAGCGCAATTGTTGTCCCTGCATCGGTCGTAACCGCATTGTTTAGGCTTGCGCCATCGGCAATCGTTACGGCTGAATTTGTTAGGCTTAAGGCGCCTGAACCTAAGTTTGAAGAGATAGTGATGGCAGAGCCGCTAACAGCAATATTGCCTAACAATCCACTATTATCCGCCGAGAAATTTGTTGTTCCACCACCCGTTAAGTTTAACGTTGTTCCAAGTGCGCTTGTAATAGGATTTACGACGGTTGTTGCAGCGCCTGTGCTTGTGCTAAGAGTTGAGGCACCAGATGATACATTGAGCGCTGCCGATAATTCATGCGTTCCACTTGTGTTCTGAATCGTTGTGTTCGTTAGATCGACAGGGGTATTTGGCGTCAGGAAAGCGATAGCCGCTGCAGTCGGGGAATCGGCGCTCGTGTAAGGGATGGTGGGAATAGTGGCAAGAGTATTACCACTCGTAATCACACTTGAAGTGCTTCCTGGCGTGCTGTTTCCTGTGACCGTAAGTGTTGTTCCTGTTACATTTGACTGCAGCACAAGATAATTGCCAACGACGGCTATGTTAAAACTAAGATTAGGATACAATGAGCCATCCCAAGTAAGTGCATTGGCATAGCCTGATACTGGATTGCTTGATTGAATAATCGTGTAATTGCTCAGTCCAACAGAATAGTCGCCTGCTGCCATCAGAACATCAACGGTGAAGTTTGTCGAAAGGGTTGCTGTGCCACCGTTTCTAACCTTGATTAGACTTACTTGTCCACGATTATTAATTTGTACCTGATAATGTGGGGTGGTTGATGCTGATGTGGCAGTAAAGCTTGCAACGTTCATTGTCCCAATTGAGCCTGCTGTGCCATCACCAGGTTGGATGATTGTATTATCGTTTATCGTAACGGCGCCCATGGTGCCTGTACCGCCAAGGACGGTTGCTGCGCCTGAAACAATGGAAGAATTTGAATCTGTATTCGTATTAATGGCAGCTCTACTGTTTCCATTGACGAAAAGGCTAATATTGCTCGCATTGATGGTGCCGGTATAATTTGGACTGTACCCTTGTAGGTTAACAATCCCACTACTACTGCCGGTGCTTGTGGCGAGGCTCATACTGCCAGCACCTGAAAGAGCACCAAATAACGTTGCTGTTACACCCGAATTAATCGTAAATGCAGAAGAAGCATTTATTGCAATTGCGCTATTGCTCAGTGTATGTCCTAACGTGAGGTTTGCCCCGCTGTTGAGTGTGAGTGGGCCGGAACCGAGGCTTGATGCGCTTCCAATATTAACGTTTGAGGCAATGCTAACTGGTCCTGTAAGGCCCGAGTTATCGCCTGTGAAGTAAGTTGTTCCTGTACCGCTAATTTGAGCTGAACCAGTTCCGACAAGCGCTTGCGTAAGATTTAATCTTTCAGCGGTGGCAATAATGCTTGTTGTTCCTTTGACTGTAATAGGAGAAGAATTACTCAGGCTGACCGTATCTCCACCAGCACCTAAAAACGTAAGTATGGCATTACTTAATGTTAGCGCGCCGCTTCCAAGATCTATTCCTGAGTTTAGGTTAATTCTTGTTGAATTTACGTTTATCGCACCTGTGAGAGGATTTGCTGTCGTAAGAACGGTTGTTCCCCCGCCGCTAAATGTAAGCGTTCCTGCGCCACCAATTGCTTTCGTAAATGTTGTTGTTCCCGTGGAATTTAACGTTGTTGTCCCTGTTGCAACCGTGATCGCATTATTAACATTGGTTGTGCCTGTGAAATTAACGGTTGATCCTGTTAAACTTAACGCGCCACTACCAAGATTAACGCCTGCTCCTAAATTAATCGTTCGTGCTGTAACGTTTAAGAATGCTGAATCGCTGCTAATTGATGTGTTAATTGTTGTTTGGCCAGCACCTGATAAATTTACCGTTGCACCTTGTGGCACATAGAGTAGCCCATTAATAATGCTGGCACCTGCGCCACTTAGCGTTAATGTTGAATTTGCTGCTTGCGTAATAGCTTTGCTAAACGTTACCGTGCCAGTTGCTGTGGCTAATGTTGTCGTGCCTGTCCCAACCGCGATCGCATTATTGATGCTCGTTGTGCCAGCAAAGTTAACGGTTGAGCCTGTTAAGCTCAATGCGCCACTACCAAAGTTTGCCCCCGTGGCAAGATTAGTCGTTGAAGCACCAATGTTTACCGGACCTGAAAAACTAGTACTAGTAGAGCTTGAATTAACAACACCTGTGCCTGTGATATTAACGGTTCCTGTGCCACTTAATGAACCGCCGAGAGTAATGGGTGCGCTGGTATCTGTAATAAGGTTAATTATTGATGTGCTATCCCCAACAACAGCATTAGTTAGACCGCCACCCGCAGCAACATTTAACGTAACGCCAGTGCCGCCTGAGCTTATTAAATTTAAAACGGCTGTGCCCAGGTTGGAACCAGAAGCTATATCTGCTGTGGAGGCTGTTATGTTGATGATGCCCGTAAGTCCTGAGTTGTCAGCGCTAAATGTAGTAACGTCAAGGCCACGGACATTAATGGTTCCTGCACCACTTAAAATGCTGCCTACTGGCATTGGGGTCGATTGCAGAGTCTGAATATCAACCGTTGTTCCTGCAGATGTGATGACTGCATGGGTCGAACTTGAGAGCGAAGAAAAATCGAGAACTTGGTTTGGTTTAAGGGTGTATGTGTCAAGTCCTGTAAATGAGAAAGATAAACTTGTTGACGTATATATTGGTGCTACATTAAGCGAGCTTCCAGTAGTAATAACGATAGTTGGATGGCTAGTGGTTCCCCAATCGATTGGCGTTCCCCACGTAATTGCCGTATAAGTAACTGGTACCGAAGAAGAGTAGTTTCCCCAGATAGGTGTGATAGTCCATTGCCCATGCGTAAAATCAATTGAACCACTAACTGCTATTTGATCTCCATGATACGGGCTAAAATAAAGTTGCGTCGTGCTGGTTGATGTCGGCGTGTAGTCACCTATTATGTTCATGTATTGGCCAGGACCCAAGATGGGTTCGCTAGGGGCGAATGTTGTTACATCAGAGTTTCCGGGAGAAAGTAATCCGCTATTAGTCAGATTGCCAGCGATTGTTCCGCCGCCACGAAGAGCGCCCATTGACGTTATCGTGAAGGACTGATGTGCAGTTCCAATGCTGCCCATATTGTAAAAGGTTCCTGGAACGGATCCGGTTTCATCAGCAGCAATTGTAGTTGGTCCTAAATAAGAATTGTTTGCTGTTGATATGATTGGAAAATTCCCAGAGAAATAAACGGGCGTAGGAAGTGTTCCTGGGACAGGGGTTTTTGCTGTTATAGCGTGCGGAATCACAAGTGTTGTAGCTGCCTTAATGTATGCAGGGACAACTGAAGCCGATGCAGATTCTATTAGTGCCATTGACGATAGCAACATGCCATGAAATAATTTAACGTGCCGTAAAGACATAGGCATAAAAGACACTTGGGATAGCAACCCAAGACGTAACCTTCTGATGCTCGTATTCTTCATCTGCATGCGTATCTACCCATATTTAACATTTCGCACAAAATTTATGCCTATTTTATTAAAAGTTTATATAAATTGTCAGAAAAATCAATTTAAAAATTAGCATTTCCCCTTGAAAGTCGATAAAAAAACTTTTTTTAACATAGTTTGTAAGTAATGTTAATACGTTAACTAAATCTTAATACATAGGAGAGGATAATTCGAATTTAGCATAGGACACACGCCCATTTCCGTGTTAGGTTCGTATTATTATTTAAAATAAAGTGCTCTATGTCAGTCGAAACTATGACCAAAAAACTTCCTTATATTGTTAGTAATTGGAAAATGAATGGTACAAAAGCGCTTCTTGCTGAGGCTATACATTCATGGCAACCTGCTGCATCAAGCGTGAAGTGGATTTTTTGCCCACCAGCCACACTTATTGCACATACGAAAGCGTGTTTCCCAGATATTATGTTGGGAGGGCAAGATTGCAGTGCAGAGGCATCAGGGGCTTTTACGGGTGGTATTAGTGCTTCTCAGTTGATGGATGTAGGGGCACAATATGTAATTGTTGGGCATTCTGAGTGTCGTTTGCATAACAACGATGCAAATGCCGATGTAGCCGCAAAAGCTATGGCAGCGCACTCGCAAGGCTTAATTCCAATTATTTGTATTGGTGAGTCAGAGGAAGTATATCTAGCTGGTGAGACCTTAAATTTCTTGAAAAAACAGCTAGATGAATCATTGAAAGGTGTGCGCGGAGAATTTCTTGTCGCGTACGAGCCCATTTGGGCCATTGGTACGGGAAAAACAGCAACTAACAATGATATTGAGCACGTTCATCGTTTTTTGCGTGAGCAGCTGCCCACGGTGTCATTGCTTTATGGGGGGTCAGTAAACGCTGCCAATACGCAAGCAATTTTGGAGGTAAATAATATAGATGGTGTTTTGGTGGGCGGTGCAAGCTTGAAAATAGATGATTTTACAGAGATTTTAAAGGCTGGCTCTGCTGTGGAGAGTGAATAGCGTCTTAATGTCTTGCTGTCAACGCAGAGAGATCACCATAAAAGAAATAAGATTTCTCCATGATGATCTTTCTTGGACTAAAGGGTCATTAACAGCCTGTGTTGCTATTTTCTCTGCTTGTTCGCTCAAAGTTGACATGTTCTTGTTTTTTAGGTTCAACATACAACGAACGTGCAACATTTAATACATTAGCGTCAACGCCTTCAGCGTGTGCGCTCTTTAAAATAACATTGAATTCAAACGGAGATTTACCCATCAACGCTTTTTGTAATAAAATATTGTATTGCTCTAATTCAGTTAAAGACTGCTTTACATGATATGTTCTGACAGGCATGTAGTTCGCGGAACTGGATCGAAGTAGATGTAGTGCTGCTGGCAAACTGCTTGAAAATTTAGCACCGCTTTCTATGAGAAATCTGCCGAACATTGCTGATGCAGACGTGGATAAACAAAAAACAACAAACGCACAACTAATTAGCTGTTTGCTGTAAGTGCCCGTATTAAAGCTCATTTTTGTTTGATTGTTATGAATTATCATGCGTATGCCTATCATTTAAATTAACTTTTAAGACATTAGTAAATGAATTTTATGAAAAATTCAATATAATTATCTTCGTATTGTTAATCCCCTTTTAGCACACGCGCCTTTTCACGATTCCAGTCGCGATCCTTAATAGCAGCACGTTTGTCATGCGTATGACGCCCTTTTGCCAGCGCAATTTCCAATTTAACGATTCCTTTTGCGTTGAAATATAGCTTCAGTGGCACGATTGTCATTCCCTTCTTCCTGATCGACCCCAAAAATTTATTCATTTGGCGTTTTCGTACCAGCAAACAGCGCGGACGCTTCTCCGCATGATTAAAATTCCGTGCTTGTGGATATTCAGATATAGTTGCATTGATTAAATAAAGACCGCTATGATCAGCGCCTTCTTCAGTCATCTCGCCTATATATCCTTCATTAATGCTGCTTTTCCCCAAACGTAGCGATTTGACCTCGCTGCCCAGCAACATGACGCCTGCTTCTATTATTTCAACGAGTTCATAATCAAAACGTGCGCGTTTGTTTTGCGCAATGACTTTGTAACCATCTTTTTCTTTGCTCATGTGGATTCTCTATTCTTAAGCTGCTAATTGCATTTTGTTTAATTTTGCCAGTGCTGCATTAATTTTATGTTGTGTGTCAAGTCGTGTAGGTGTTAGCGGCAAACGTACATCTGCTGTGCAGTAACCGAGCTGCGATACTGCGTATTTCACTGTACATGGATTTGTCTCGGAATAAATCGCAGAGCATAAAGGGTGCAGCTCATGCGCGAGTATTGTGAACGCTTGAATGTCATGCAAAGCCCAAGATTTCATAAGTTGACAATACAATTCAGGCACAATATTTCCCAGCATTGAAATAGCGCCATCTGCACCGTAAAGCATGTGAGCCGCAACAATTGAATCTTCTCCTGAAAATAATGCCAAACGATTTCCAATTGCCTGTCTTAATGTCATGATGCGTGTTGCGTCGGAATGTGAATCCTTGAAACCGTAAATGCGTGACAAGTCACAAAGCTTTATGGTCGTATCAAGTTCGATGTTAACGCCGGTGCGGCCTGGATTGTTGTAGACAATGATGGGAAGCGAAGTTTGCGCGTGTAAGGCTTTGAAATGTTGAAAAATTCCTTCTTGCGATGGCTTCACATAGTATGGCGTTACGACGAGCGTTGCGTCTGCACCCAATAATTCAGCTTCTTGCATAAAGGCAAGCGTTTGGACTGTTGATGCCGTCCCGCATCCAACGATCACTGGGACTTTACCTTTCAGTATTGAAACAGTTATGCTTATAATAAGGTTGCGTTCTTCTGTGGTGAGCATCGCTGCTTCGCCAGTTGTGCCGCATATAACAATACCTTTGGTGCCTGCAGATAGGTGCCATTCTAAAAGTCGCTTTAATGCCTCTACGTCTATTTGATTAGAACGAAAAGGTGTAATGAGGGCTACAATTGAACCTTTTAGCATGAATGGGGATGCTCCTTGAACGATATGTTGCTTTTAAAGCGTTTCTTATGTTTTATTATTATGTTCTTATGCGTGAATGCAAAGGCTGCTGTAATGACGTCTATGATCCCATTAACACAAGGAACACAGACGAGTAGTTCGGCACCAAAGCAAAGCGCACCAACATTTATGACCCCTACTATAGCACAAACGGCGCCGCCTGCCACTCTTTCGAGCGCACCGATTATGACACCACAGCAATCAACTAATAGTGTGCCAGTTGCAGCTCCAACCTCAGCACCAACTGTGGCATCACCGACTGTGGCTCAATCATCTGCCCCCGCGTCAGCACCAATTGATACAAAAGAGTTATTTTCCACGTGGAAGCATTTATTAGAAGGAACAGTTACTTTTATTGAGATTGCGACTTTCATTGAGCAGCATCCTACGTGGCCAAAGCAAACACTTCTGTGTGAAAAAGCTGAGGAAGTTATGTCTGATCCTGACACAGACCAGGTTGCCATTGATCAGGCAATTGAATTCTTTGATAGTTATCCTCCGAAAACAGGAAAAGGGCAGTTTTACTATGCAAAGTCTTTGCTGGCAAAAGGAAAGATTGATCGAGCAAAAGAAGAATTTTACAAGTTGCTGGTTTCTTTTTCAATCCCAACGGATATCATCACGCAGCTTGCAGCATATAAAGCATATTTACCTTTTTTGTGGGCATATCTACACGCGAGCAATCTACTTTATATGCAAAACAATACAGAGATGACAACGTTGTTGGGGTATCTGGATCCAGCTGAGAAAGAACGCATTTTATTACGTATTGATTTAATTAATAAAAAATCAGATGCTGCTGAGCGCGCCGTTAAATTAATTAGTGTGCCGGGTAATAATGAAGGTGTTATTTTTGACTTAATTCGTTATTATCGCCAGCTTAAAGCAACGGAAGGAACCGAGGCCGCATTTCAATTATTTGTAAAAAATACCTTTCTTGATGAAGATTTACACGCAAGTATTTTTTGGAAAGAGCGTAATTTTTTGGCGAGACGAATGTTGGATGCAAACCGTCCAGTAGATGCTTACAATTTGGTGAAAGATCATGGATTTAAGATTCATAAAGAAACGCATCAAGGGGAAATGCGATGCGGGGAAGAGTGCGCACATGCACATTGTATGACGGGGTGGCTTGCTTTAAATTACACAAAAAAACCAGAAACAGCATTGGGAATTTTTCAGGCAATCGAACTGGTTTTAAAAGAATCTATAAGTAAAGCACGTGCACTTTACTGGATTGGTGAATCGTATGTGCGGCTTAATCAACTCAGTGAAGCCAAAAAGTCTTTTCTTGAGGCAAGCACGTATTCCACGACATTTTACGGTCAAATGGCTGCAAGCCGAGTTGATGATGAATCTTTGAAGAATCAATTCCCAACGATCAAGAACGTATCATTTAAGGCCGTGCTTGAAATAATAGTGCCTCCAGCCGAGAAAGCGGCTTTTGAGAATTTAGAACTAGTGCAGGTTATCCGATCTGTACCGGAATCAATTAGAGGCTCTAACTGCGATCCATTTTTCTTTGCTTTACTTAACTTAAGCCAGACACATGAATTTCAACGTCAAGTCTTTGACTTAGCTGAATCGATGAAAAGCAGAGCGTATGCAATTTTATTAGCCAAGAAAAAACACATGACATTCCGTGTGGCTTATCCATTGCTTCGTAATGAAACGCGAAAGGCTTCTGTTGATCGTATAATCGACAGCAAAAAGAGTAACTTTAGTCGTTTGTTAATGCCGCTTATTCACGCAATTATTCGTCGTGAAAGTGGATTTGATGATTCGGCATTAAGTACCGCGAATGCACGTGGGATGATGCAATTAACACCTGCAACAGCGCGTCAGGAAGTAAAAGCAATTAAGCGATTTGGAATCAATCTTGCGTCAAATATAAATTTGTACGAAAAGATACAGAATATAACGCTTGGTACATCGCATATCGAAGGCTTGCTTAATAATTATAATGGGAGTCTGGTACTGAGTCTTGCTGCCTATAATGCAGGTCCAAAGCCTGTGAGTGAATGGATCAGGGATTATGGGGACCCCCGATTGCCAGGTGTTGATGTTGTTAATTGGATTGAATGCATTCCCTATGCCGAAACGCGTAATTATGTGCAACGTGTTCTAGAGAATTTTATGGTTTATGAGCAATTCTTGCACGAAGAAACCGCTGGCACACCAGGATTAACAATAGGGGGGCGCGAATTAAGCCTGTTGTCGTATTTAAAGTCGGAACAGGCAGGATAATGTTCTAGCTGTAGCGGAGTAGAGCTGTAATGTTATTGCTGTCACTCTCTTTCTCTTGCCCTCATCGCTATCACTCTGCCATCACCACGAGGTGTCATCCGCGGCGTGGTGATCCATCTACAGACTTGGGTATGGCTAGATGTTGCGCAAACGAAATGCAAATCACGCCTCTCCTCTTTCTGATTTAAAATTCTACGCAACGTGTCCGTTTTTTGGTGTGCCAAAAGTTTTTATGATTTTATTAAAATTGAAAGTATTTTATTCTCGCATGCGTTATATGAAATTCAAGTCAACGAACTTGACATTACTGCTAAGTATTCTTTATTATTAAACGTCAGACGTAATGAAAATAAGAAAATACGGATTGTTGCGTTCCTAAAAAATGAATAATTCCGTTCCAAAAACATGAAAATAGCAGCTTATAAATAATGCATATACGTATGAAAAAACGAAACCTTATTGCCATCTCATTCCTATTAATATGTTTAGTGGCAATATTGTGTAACACGAAGCAGCACCTATATAGGTGCTATGCCAAAATTATACCGCACATAAGCGCGACGTATAACGCCGAGAAAGAGTTAATAAAACCATATTTTGATGAAGCTTTTTATAAAAAGAACTACGCAGATAAATTGAAAGAAACGGGGCTTTCTCCAATAGATCATTTTTTGTTGTGTGGTTGGAAAGGTGAATGGAGCGATCATTGCGATCCTAATGATTGGTTTAACGTAACGTTATATAACGAACGGCTTTGGCCATGTGACGGAAATCCATTTGTTGATTTCTTGCGGCAATCACCACAGAAGTTGCCAGCTAATGCAGAAATCGTTGAAATTTATGCACGTAAAAATGAAATAAATAGGGCCTGGATATCGATTGAAGGTTTCTTGAGGCAAAATAAGGTTAGCGTTCACCTCGTTTTAAGTGCATCTGAATTTGAAGCAGTACCTGCATGTTTTAAGCCAATGCTGTCACGTGGACTTGACGTTCGTTTTGAAAAAAACGCTATACCCAGTTTTTATAAAAGTTCATTTCTAAAGAAATCAGACGAATTTTCAACAATAAAATATGAATCTTCTAAAAAACCAGCTGACATGCCAATGTCGCCAATGCGTAAATCTAACGAATATGCCTATATATTTCATAATATGCACCGTTATACAAAATGGAAAAAAGAAGGACGTCTTAATCCATTTATGCTTAATTTTGGAAAGTTTGCTGATGAACCTTTGTGCATGAGTCCCTATGGGGAAACCGAAGAAAGCTTCAGAGCCTACATGAGGCGCATTGCATCCGGATTTGATCTTCTTTTTACAAGCGTAGAGCTTGGCACGGCTAATTCACGGATCATACCTGGCTTTATGGAATCATGGATTAATGAAAATGAAATTCCTAAAGACAAAACATATAGTGTGAGCTTTATGTTAAGTTTCAGTGGAAAAGGTTTTTCGTCATTTTTAGACGATAAATCGCGTAATTATTACATGCGAAAAATAATCTGGGATAGAGAAAAAGAATTCGCACTTCCGACAGAGTTTTATATCGCCATACGCTCAATTGATAAGTATCCAAAAGAATTAAGGCACCGCGCAATGCCAACTGATTCTCGTAAATGGATTTGTGGTAGTCAATTTACGGTTGCAATTGAAAATTCAAATCAGCGTAATTATCTTACGGAAAAACTATTAAGTGCATTTATGTCTTTAGTGATTCCCATTTATATTGGCTGTCCCAATGTTGCCAACTATTTTGACCCACGAGGTATGTTTATTGCAAAAGATATTGATGAAGTTTTGGCTATTTGCCGCTCGATAACACCAGAGACTTACGCAAAGATGTTGCCTTATTTAAAGGAAAACAAGAAAAAAGCAAAGGCACTGATTGACCTTTGGGACACATATTTACACGATTTTTATGAGAAAAATATGGCGTAAGATTAATCAACGCTAAGCGATAAACTTGACATTTCATCAATGTAATCGTTAATGTTAGGTAACATCTATACCATGCTACCCGTTACTTTTAAACTAACCCTCGCACTGTCATCTTCGGACTTGATCCGAAGATCTATAAAGTTTCAAAGGCAAATATTTGATGATTTTACAATCAGACAACAATGTACATGCGCTTTCACGTGTAGAGATCTTCGGATCAAGTCCGAAGATGACAATCGTTCCGGGTAGCATACATCTGTACTAAAAAAAATAATAAAAACGGGTGGGATCACCTCTTTTGAAAATGGATAATTATATGTCGGAAATTTCTTTTATCACTGCACGCGAGATTCTTGATTCCCGCGGTAATCCCACGATCGAAGTCGATGTCGGCTTGTCTGATGGCAGCCACGGCCGTGCTGCGGTTCCGTCAGGGGCGTCAACTGGATCGTTCGAAGCGCTCGAACGCCGTGATGGTGACAAGGCGCGTTATGGCGGCAAAGGCGTGCTGAACGCGATTGAATCTATTGAGACAGAAATTTATGAAGCGCTCGTCGGCGAAGATGCGCTTGATCAGCGTAATATTGATCATATTTTGATCACACTTGATGGTACTGAAAACAAAGCACGCCTTGGAGCAAACGCATTGCTTGGCGTAAGTATTGCTGTTGCTAAGGCTGCAGCGGAATCATCTGGGCTGCCATTACATCAATATATTGGCGGCGTGAATGCGCATATAATGCCGATGCCAATGATGAATATTATCAATGGCGGCGCGCACGCTGATAATCCTATTGATATTCAAGAATTTATGATTATACCAACAAAAGCAGAAACAATTGGTGAAGCAGTACGTATTGGTGCTGAAGTGTTTCATAGCTTAAAAGCTGTTCTCAAAAAAGCTGGGCATAATACGAATGTTGGCGATGAAGGCGGGTTTGCGCCTGCACTTAGGTCATCAACTGAGGCGCTCGACGTTATTATGCAAGCCATCACTGCGGCGGGTTACACACCCGGCAAAGATGTGCATTTAGCATTGGATGCTGCGGCGAACGAGTTCTATCAAAATGGTGCTTACCAGTATGAAGGAATGAAGCTCACGACAACTGAGATGATTTCTGTGTATGTGGATTTGGTTAAGCATTACCCGATTGTGTCAATCGAAGATGGTTTGGCGGAGGATGATTTTGCTGGTTGGGCAGAATTAACGCGGGCGCTTGGTGATTCTATACAGATCGTAGGTGATGATTTGTTCGTGACGAATCCAACACGTTTGCGTCGCGGTATTGAAATGAAATCTGCAAATGCAATTCTGATTAAGCTGAATCAGATAGGTACGTTGACAGAAACACTTGATGTTATTGAAATGGCAAAACGGGCAGGGCACAATACCATTATCTCGCATCGTTCAGGTGAAACCGAAGACACAACAATTGCAGATCTTGCTGTTGCTGTTGGGGCAGGGCAGATTAAAACAGGTTCGCTTAGCCGTACAGACCGTGTTGCGAAGTACAACCAATTGCTGCGCATCGCTGAGATGCTTGGAAATCGTGCGGTAATGGGACGTGTAGGCCGTTAATTATGATTCAGGCTAAGAAAAGTTTTTCAATCCGTCAAATAGTCGTTCCTTTTGTGTCTATTGTCATCATGGGATACTTTACCTATCACATCTTTCAAGGTGATCGTGGCATCATTGCCTATCTTAGATTGCAGCAAACGGTTGTGTCTCATGAACGGGAACGCGCAGAGCAGCAAGTTTTGCGTGAACAGTTAGAACGCCGCGTTTATTTGCTGCGTCCTGATAGTTTAGATATTGATTTGCTGGAGGAACGCGCACGTGCTGTGCTGAATTTTGCACATCCAGATGAAATTGTGATTCATGATGGCAGTGTTGGGGTGTCCAAGCCAAAGAAGAGTGCAAGCCAAGGTGTGAAGAAAAAGTAAGTATATCTGATCGCGGTGAAATATGCATTTTCTATATGTAGATAAAACTTGTGTTTGAATGTGTTTTAAAACGTTCTTTTATGTCCTGTCGTATTAACGATTTCTTAATCATTAGGGTGTTATATTCACTATAACAAATATTCTGATGATTAAATTGCATTATGTATGATAAATTAAATTGGCATGAACATTTATTGTTGGAGCTGAAAAAAGAAGAATTTACCAGTCACGTAGATCAAATCTTTCCGCAGATTTATCAGGGTATTTATACTGTTGCTGATGGTGTACGAGACTATAAGCAAGCATTAGATGCTAAAAAAGCCTTGAGCCAACGAAAAGTGGCTATTTTTTTTAATAAAGAACGACATACATTTACGTTGCAGGTATTTGATCTTTCAGCCAAAACATCTCTTTCAGAACTTATGCCAATCCTACAAAATCTTGACCTATATGTGTTAAGTGAGTCAGATTTTAAAATATCCTTAGATCAAGAATATATCTATTTACATAATTTTGAATGTCAAATGCCCAATGATTTTGATGTTGATGACGCTAATCGATTGTGTGAAGGGTTTTTAAATGTTTGGAATGGCGAATACGAAAATGATCGATTTAATGCTCTTGTCTTTCAATCAAAACTAACCGTACGTGATGTAAGTATTCTGCGTGCTTTTGTACGTGCTATGCGTCAGATGCAATTTTCTGCATCAATTGACTATGTAGCCATAATTTTACTTATGTATCCAAACATCGCGCAACGTTTAATGCAGTATTTTAAAGCGCGTTTTGATCCTAATAGTAATAGTAATAGTAATAGTAATAGTGATGGTGATGGTGCTGGTGATCGGGTAGGGTGCATGGCCTTGCGTGAGAAAGAGCTGAATGATGCGCTTCAGACCATTACGCGTAATGATCACGATCGCATTATACGCCATTTATTTGCTGTTATAAAAGCGTGCGTGCGTACGAATGCATATCAATATAAAGCCTATCTGTCATTTAAATTTCAATCTGAATATATACCAAATTTACCAAAGCCTATTCCTTTATTTGAGATATTCGTATACGCACCTTTTATGGAAGGTGTGCATTTACGAACAGGAAAAGTCGCACGTGGAGGCATCCGTTGGTCAGATCGTTTGGAGGATTTCCGTCAGGAAGTGCTGGTATTGGCAAAAACGCAAATGATAAAGAATTCAATTATTGTGCCTTTAGGCGCAAAAGGTGGCTTCATTTCACGTCGCTATGAAGACATGCTGCAGCAAGGTGTAATGCCAGCTCTGCTTAAACAAGAAGTTATTATGTGCTACAACACATTTATTCGTGGTCTTTTGGATCTTACAGATAATCAAAAAGGAGACGTGTGCGTACCTCCGCCTAATGTTGTTCGTCACGATGATGATGATCCTTATCTGGTGGTTGCTGCCGATAAAGGGACAGCAAGTTTTTCTGACTATGCCAATGCACTCTCTCAGGAATATGGTTTTTGGCTTGATGATGCTTTCGCCTCGGGAGGGTCTGTTGGTTATGATCACAAGAAAATGGCTATTACGTCTCGCGGTGCCTGGCTGTCTGTTCAAAATCATTTTTCCGATTTAGGTATTGATTGCCAATCAACGCCATTTACTGTTATTGGCGTCGGTGATATGGCTGGGGATATTTTTGGTAACGGCATGTTGCGATCAGATAGAACATTGCTTATTGCTGCCTTTAATCATCAACATATATTTTTAGATCCAAATCCAAGCGAAAACGCAAGTTTTATTGAACGGCAACGACTTTTTGATTTGCCTAACTCTACATGGGCTGATTATGATGAACGAATCATATCGCGAGGCGGCGGTGTCTTTAAACGTGGTGTGAAAAATATCATCATATCGAAAGAGGTGCGGATTGCACTTGATATTCCGGATGACGTGACCGAGATGACGCCAGAATTATTGATTCAACATTTGCTTCAAACAAAAGTGGATTTATTGTGGTTTGGTGGTATAGGTACGTATATACGTGCACGATCTGAATCAGATTTTGATGTATGTGATTCGCATAATGATTTGCTTCGCATTGATGCAAGTCAGCTGAAGTGTCGCATTATTGGCGAAGGTGCCAATCTTGCTATGACACAAAAATCCCGTATTGAATTTGCCTTACTTGACGGACGAATAAATACAGATGCTATTGATAATTCTGCTGGTGTTAGCTGCTCTGATCACGAAGTTAATATTAAGATTTTATTTAGTAATTTAATGCAAAAACAGCGTATTACCCGGGATGAACGTAATCAATTATTAGTTGAAATGACCGATGCTGTCGCTGCGCTCGTGCTGGAAGATAATGCTAAACAAAATCGTGTATTAAATTGGCTGCAAGCACATTCGAAGCGAGATATCAATGCGTACAAGCATCTTACGAATATTCTTGAAAGAAACGTATTGCTCCCTTTAAGCCGGAAGCTTGAATCATTACCAACTGATCTGGAAATAGATCAACGCGCGCATGATCAGCGTGGTTTGACTCGACCAGAACTAGCTGTTCTTTTGGCATATAGTAAGATTATACTTTTTCAACGATTTATGAATGAATCGATAGAGATTTCACATAAATACAAATCTGTTCTGATGAATTATTTTCCATATATTCTCCAACAACGTTTTGGAAATGAAATTAAAGAGCACCAATTATCACGCGAAATTATTGCAACGACTTTGTCAAATCAACTATTGAATCATTTTGGTCCTGTAGATGCGTTTGAAATAATTGAGATTAATGACAATGATGTATGGAAGACAATTGAAGCTTATTCATTCGTTATGGAATTATTTTGCGCTCGTTTAGAGGATTTATCAGTGCGGAATCCTGAATACGATACCGTATTTGCAACGCGGCAGCTGATGATGGTTTACACACGAAATTATGTTTTGTTAGAACGTTTGAAACAAGAAAATTTTGATTTCACGCGTAAGCTTGCTGAATGGTTTGTAACTATGCCAGCGTATGCATTGGCCGAATTATTTGAATTATTTTGCAAAACAAATGTTGAAAACTCAATTGAAAGTGTGAGAGAATTAGCTATAGTTTATGATAAATTATCAGCTAATCTCGGATTTGTTGATTTTTCAGAAACATCAAAGGAGCTTCATTTGGATGCCCCATGGCAACGTCAGACGAAAGTATATTTGTTGGATGACTGGGTGCGTCTTCAGGTGAAGATAGTGAAATTTGCGTATGACACCGAAAAAGGTCAGGCGTGGGTAAATGGGATAGCACAAAGCCCTGAACATTGTTTAAGACAAGAAATGCTTGAACCTGTTCACGTGTTAGCTCGCGTTCAAAATGGCACAGTCAAGAATGATTTAGGCTTTATGGCATACTTCATTCGCTATTTTGAGCATATTATAAACAAAACTTAAAGGAGTTCAAAATGAAGAAATTACTATTATCAGCAGCTTGCGTTACGTTAATTGCTACATCTGTTGTATTTGCTGACAACAACAATAACAACAATAACGCTAATAATGCTAATCCTGCTGCTAGTGCTAACGCTAACAACAATGATAACAACAACAATGATGCTAATAACAATCCAAATAATCCAAAAGTTAATGACATGAATAATAATAACAATGCTCCTGCTAACGATTAAGTTGCATTGAAAAGTAGCATTCCGCGATCTAAGGTGGAATGCTACTTCTTATTTAAAGGGCTCTTATGAAAAATAGGTGGGTAGATAGGGATTGAATCTTTTCAAGTTG
>JAZKAK010000029.1:0-15577 GCA_040389165.1 Pseudomonadota bacterium | reverse complement strand
ATATGGGGTCGAAACTCTCCTTTGACAACTGGTCTAGTTTATGGGGGTCATTATACCCTTGTCATTCCCGCGGAGGCGGGAATCCAGAAAAGCCCCTTTAAAAATCGTGAGTTTGGGGAGAGCTAAACAGCCTGGATCCCCGCCTCCGCGGGAATGACAGTAAGAAAAATAAAAGTGACGGGTAGCATGCCTGTAGTTTTTTGTATGATCATGAATAAAATAATTCTAAACTAATATTGCACCCTCACAATTGATCTTTTAATCAAAACATACTATGAGAACCCATGAGCATATCCTCTATCGATAATTTACCAACTATTCTTCCACTGCTTCCATTGCATGGTGCCGTTTTAATGCCACGTTCATCTATGCCAATTCCGCTTTTAGAAGAAGAATTCATAGCCATAATTGATAATATCCCACTTGAACATAATTACATAGGAGTTGTACAGCCTATACTTAGCAACATGCCTGCTGATGTTGATTCTTCGCAATATCTATTTCGCACAGGCTGTGCAGGCCGCATTGTTGATATAAAAGAAACCGACGAAAATGCATACATAGTCACATTAATCGGCGAATGTCGATTTGATCTTGTGCATGAAGTTGAAAATGAGCTTCTGTATCGAACGGCTCGCGTTGATTACAAACGCTATATTATGGACGTAATTGATGAAATTGATTTTACACTTGATCGAACGCGCTTGTTTCACGTGTTAAAGCCATATTTTAAAATGATTGATATCTCACCAAATTGGGATGAAATACAGCGTATATCTAATGAGAAACTTATAACAGCCCTCACAATGGTGTGCCCGTTCCAAGCCAATGAGAAACAAGCCATTTTAGAAATGCCGTCTTTACAAGAACAATCAAAACTAGTTCAAGCACTGCTTGAACATGCGGTTGTTGATACCGTGCATAATCATGGATTTCCACGCTCAGTTCATTAGTCTGTAGCCACAGTTTATTCATTAGCCATTTAGCATACAATTGTGTTATACATGGATCGAAGTCAGGCTATCGCTGGTTATGCTTGCAAAAGTACGACGAGAGGAAAGTCCGGGCTCTTAACAAACGACGGTGCCGGATAACGTCCGGCGGGTGGTTCTCGAAACCCATTTAGGGAAAGTGCCACAGAAATTATACCGCCAGGATGGTACACATACTTCGGTAAAAGGCCATCAAGGTAAGGGTGAAATGGTGCGGTAAGAGCGCACCGCGCGACTGGTAACAGGCGTGGCAGGGCAAACCCCACCGGGAGCAAGACCAAATAGGAATAACGCTCCGCAAGGACAGATTGTTTGTTATCTGAGTTATTCGGGTAGGTCGCTTGAGGCGTACGGCAACGTCCGCTCTAGATGAATGATAGCCAAAAGAATAGGTGACTATTCTGGAACAAAACCCGGCTTATCGACTTTACTGTTTCGAGATTAATTCAATTGTGTTACGCATAAAAAAAACAGCCTGATTCACGTCAGGCTGTTTTTTTGTTTAGCGTTTTTCCACCCGAAGATGGAAGAAAGTATTAAGCAGCAGCTTTCGCTTCTTCAGCACGTTGTATTTTCAAAGCTTCGAAACGCTTTGAAAGGCCCAATACTGAGAATAGCCACATAACAGCAATCACTATAACGATTGGTCCTAATATGTGCACTAGGCTTGCAAGTGATGCACCACCACCAACAATCATCAGCATTGTCGATTGAATAAGCGCTCCTCCTGATTTACCACCACGACCACCAATAACTTCAACTGCCGCTTGACCTTTAACTTTAAGTTCTTGATCAAGTGGAATGTAAGCCATCTGCTTTGTTGAATCAAATAGTGAGTATTTAGTACCTTTTGATAACACATTTTGTACCAAACCAATAATCACAGCACCCATAACTAATGTTGTACCCATAAATGCATCCATCGGTGACGCTTGATTGCTATACCAAATGAATGAAAAGAAAAGTGAACTTGTTACAAGAACCATAATTGGCGTGATTATCGATGCTGTTTTCCATGATGCACGGCGCAAAATATTATTACCAAGAATCATCAATGTAATGGTCGCAGCACCAGTGATGGCTGAGAACTTACCCATAAAAGCGTTATAATCATTTGGATTTGGGAATGCAATTTTAATTTGCCCCTTCCATACACCTTCAACAAGGTTAATAGCAAGACCATAAGCCATAACAATTGCAAGGATCAAACCAAGATAAGGTGAGCTAATAATGTGCTTAAAGCTTTCACCGAGCGACAATTTTGGCTTACTCTTCTTTGATTTTCCTGCAGTTTGACCAGCTTCGTAGAAACGTGCATCTGTCAATACATTGCGATTCATCCAGTAATAAATACCAGCAACTAACAAACCTGAAACAACAACCATATTCATTAAGAAACTAATATTTCCACCCCATGCTTCAGCGGTAGTCATACCTGTAGCTTCTTTTAGCTTAGACATACCAGCACCATGAATAATTGCCCAACCAGAGAAAAGCAAACCAACGTTACCAATCATACCAAACAAGCCATAAAAACGTTTGGCTTCTTCGACCTTTGTGATTTCGTTTGCAAACTGCCAGAATAACATTGAAAGGATAACGCTTCCCCACAATTCAGATAAAATATAAAATACGCTAAAGCTCCAGTTACCAATGATAGGTACAAACCAGTGGAATGTAGGATATTTTGCCTGAATTGCCATAATAGTTTCATGTGACATATGAAGAGCATCGCGGTTTGGATAAATTAAATCACCAAAACAACCAAAAAATATCAAAAAAGGAACGAGAACGGCATAAAATAATTTTTCACGCGTTAACGCATTCGCCATTTTTGCGAACACAACCATATAAAGCACTGCTGCTGGCGTAACACCATATAATTTCAAGAATCCAAAAGATTCTGCTCCACCACCTGGCGCAAATTGCAATAAAGTGTCTTTTGTATCACGTAAAATTGTATAATTAAACAAAATACACATCATCATAATTCCCATAGGTAGGAATTTTTTTAATTCAAATGTATGAACTGGCCAGAAAACACCGCGCAAGCCAGTGAATTCGGTTGGTTTTATGCTATTAGATGCACTACTCATTTTATTTCCTTTAAGGTTTACTTAGTGCAAAAACAATCATTCTTTTTCTGTTTTTGCGGTTTTTCACTATTATTAAAAAATAAAAACTAGAGATGCGCACAAGGTGCCAGCTCAAAACGAATCTATTTCTAACACACAAACTGTATAACAAAACATTAATAAAAGCAACTTTAATTACAACGCCGGACTGATTCTACTTAAAATTCTGCATTTTCTATATATGGTGTCTTTTTATCTATTAAACGCAAAATCTGGATATGATATAAATTTTTTCTAAAATCTTCATTTTTTATCATGTAAAATTCCTCAGACAACCCCTTTGTCTTTTAAAGGATATTTGCTATGGTTCTAGTCTATAGATTTTTAAAATCTCATAAGGAACCCAATCTATGACTACACGCATTCTGTCGGGCGTCAGGCCCACTGGCAATATACATCTAGGTAATTATCTCGGCGCCATCAAAAATTGGGTTTCCATGACCGACACAATCGACGAACACCTCTTTTGTATTGTGGATCAACATGCACTGACAACCGCCGAAGATGCATCTGATTTATATGAACACACACGTCTTATCACAGCAGCCTATGTTGCATGCGGCATTAACCCTGATAAAAGTTACATCTTTGCACAAAGTCATGTGCCTGGTCATACCGAGCTTGCATGGTATTTTAATTGCATCACACCACTTGGTTGGCTTAACCGCATGACGCAATTCAAGGACAAGGCTGGCAAAAATAAAGAGCACGCAAACCTTGGGCTTTATGCATATCCGGTATTGATGGCAGCTGATATTTTACTTTATAAAGCAACACACGTGCCTGTTGGCGAAGACCAAAAACAACACGTTGAGCTTGCACGTGATATCGCACATGCCTTTAATAACTTTGTAAAGCGCGACGTGTTCACTTTACCTGAACCTGTAATACCAGCTCAAAGTGCACGTATTATGAGCCTTCGCGACGGCACAAAAAAGATGAGCAAATCTGATATTTCCGATTACTCACGCATTCATTTGCTGGATGATGACGATACACTTGCACTTAAAATACGAAAAGCAAAAACAGATATGGAACCAATTCCCAACAATGATGAGGGACTGACAAATCGTCCTGAAGCTAAAAACTTAATAGGTATTTATGCAGCGCTTACCAACCAAAGCAATGATAATGTATGCAGCACTTTCGAAGGTCAGACTTTTTCAGCACTTAAAACAGCCCTAACCGACATTCTTATTGAACACTTGCGCCCTATTCGTGAAAAATTAACACTTCTACTAGATGATAAGACTGAGATGGATCGAATTCTCACGCGAGGGGCTGATCGTGCAAACGAATTAGCAGCAGTTTCACTCGCAGAAGTACGTTCAAGTCTTAACTTATACCCAAGACCATAAGGGATTTTTATTCATGCGTCGCTCTTTTTTCTCGTTCTTTGGATCAACGCCAATCCAATTACTCTTAATTGTACTACTTGTGCTGTTTTACGCACCCTATATGCCGCAAGTCATTGTGCGCGGCGCTTATACACTAAGCTTGCTTATTAAAGATTTACTCCTGTTTGTCCTGCCGGTGGCAGTTGCAGCCTACATTGCCTCTACGCTCATCAGTTTTAGGCAAAACGCACTTTTACTCGTTATATTATTATTAGGATTCGAAGCCTTTTCAAATGCATTAAGCGTCATGTATGCATATGGAACCATTAATGTATTTGAACATTGGATTCCCGTCTTTAACGGCGGACAGCAGCAACTCGTATCACTTGTACCCTATTTTACAATTGGAACAATACGGCCCAGTTTTTGGTCTTCAACAAATGGCGTGTTATTAGGCGCTACCATCGGCATTATTGGCGCTTTTTGTAAACCAGGGCCTTTGAGTCAGACTATTTATAAAATGCGTGATTTAATGGGGATAATTTTCAGTCGTGTATTTATGCGTTTAATTCCATTTTACGTGCTTGGCTTTTTGCTATTCATGCAACATTCGGGTTTGTTAAATCAAATCGTTCAATCGTATGCGACTGTGATGATTATGATTACGGTAATTATCGCTGCGTACCTACTTATGCTCACGCTCGTCGCGGCTAAATTTAGCAAAGCACGATTTACCAGCATTGTCAGCAATCTTTGGCCAGCTGGAATTATTGCGTTTACCTCGATGTCGAGTGCAGCAACGATGCCATTTACAATTGCAGCAACTGAAAAAAATCTTAAGAATCCTAAATTCGCAGGCATGCTCATCCCTGCAACGACGAATATACAACAAATCGGCGACTGCATTGCCAATGCATTACTCTGTTTAGTTATTTTAAAAAATTTTGGGAAACCAATACCTGATCTATGGACGTGGTTACCCTTTATGGCCAGCTTTACGCTTGCGCGTTATACAACAGCGGCTGTATTAGGTGGCGCCATTTTTATCATGATCCCATTGTATGAATATTATCTTGGCTTCACACCTGAAATGATCGCTTTGATTATTGCATTAAATGTCGTGTTAGATCCCATTATCACCTCAACCAATGTTTTATGTAATGGGGTATTAGCGATTATATTTGAACGTGTTTGGTTGTTTATTTCGAGATCAAAAGAGTTTACGTCACCAAAACCACCAACACTTACCATCGAATATCCTTATACGCGTGAAGAAGCAAGATCTGTTAAGAAATAAAAAAGTCAACGATAAATATTGACCTTATCCACGGCGCATGGTAGAAATCCTTGTTGATATTCAACTAAGGATTTTATTTTGAACAATTTGTTCAATATTTTGTTATTTTTGCTCGTTTTCGTGAATAAAATGTACGCAGCTGAAGCCGCGCCTCTTTTGTTTTCAGAAGCAGATCAATTACGCTTAACGGCGCAATTAGCATTCACAAAAAAATCTCTAGACGTATTCACACTAAAATATAATGGCACAGAAAATCCGCTTAAAGCCGCGCTAGAATTAAGCAAAAAACGATATAACGAAATCAGCACAACCACCAGAATGCTTGAGCATCTAAGAATATACGAATCAACTAATGATATACTAAAACGAACATTAAAATTAACAACAACAACACCTGGAAATGAACAAGATCATACCAACAAGCAAAATGCGTATCTAACAGAGTTATATATAACGTTATCAATACATGCCGTATTAGGTTGCTCAGCATTATCTGCTGAAGCCACACATTTGCTCGAAATAATTTTTTTATTACAAAAATATTTCTTAAGTTCCACTACTGCTGAAACCACGCACTCTTTTGCTGCAGCCAAGTATTATACATCATGTCTTTTTTTAGAAACAGACAGTCAATTTTATTTTGATCAAACAAAAACAAATGTATTTGGCCTTGATGATTTTGTAAAAAGACATGCCGAAATAGCAGAAATAGGTAAAGAATCAAAAGCTAAACAACAAATACTTCTTGAAAAAGCATCAGCTGATAAATTTAAAATTGTTTTAGATATAATGCTCGATATAAATGAAGGCGTTGAAATCTCTGCTCAAAGAAAAGTAATGGTAGCGCACATAACTGATTATTTTACACGCATAAAAACACTTATAATAAACTTAGTGACGAACGTGCAGAATTATATTCCGGAATTAGAGGCACTAAAAGAACAAGCATTAACTATCAAAGCAGAGCAATCCGTGCCAGCGAGACTACTTGCACGTTCGTTCAACAATGGTTTTGAACGTATTGAAGAACGCTTACTATCACTTGAATATTCATTCGTTCCAGAAGCACAAAAAAAGCTTTCAATTGCCGTCTATAAAAAAATATTAGCATTTAAAGAGCTGCTCTCTTCAGCAATAACACATGAAGACCGCGAAAAGATTATAGATCTCATTGCGATTTTAGCGGCTGCGCACTGCCTCCTGCCAGATAATCTAAGTGAATTAGATGCAAAGCACGATATAAGCAACAAGCTTGGCATAAAGACAACACTTGCCGCAGAATATTTTAAGAACTGCCTTGTTTATGATCATACCACACACAGTAATTCCCGCTGAAAAGTTATAAGAGATCTCAGAAAGACTTGGCTTATCAGAAAAAAGTTCGCTAAAATCACTTTCTAGAAATGGCTCTGGCATTGGGCTCCCAGGCACAGCGGGAATTGCTGTACCACACAGAAATTTTCTTTATCGCAATTTCCAGCAAAACTAGAGTCACAGCTACTCATATATCAACAATTAGCGCAGAAAATGCAACACGGAGAAATAGCGTATTCATCAGACGATATGCTAGAAATCACTAAGATTGGCGAATTATCGATTGAAATAGAGTCTGCACTTGAAACAGATTCGTGGGATCGAATTCCCTTTTTTGAAAATTTTGAAGCCCCTTGTCAGATTTTAGATAAATTAATGCCAAAACTCACTGAAATTCAGAATAGACTTATGTGTTTCAATGAAAAGATTGCTGGTAAAAAACAAGAAGCCGAACAACGAAAGCAATTAACAAGAATTGAAAGCATTGACTTATCATGCTCGGCAATGGGCTCATTAACAAGCGCAACCGACGATAGTAGAATTGGAAGGACAAAAGAAAAGGCCCAAGATCGCTCAGCAATGATCAGAGCGTTTGAAGATTTTGCATTGGAGCTCCACAATCCGGATCCTAATACGATAGAAATAAGGGCGCATGTACATGTTAAAAACCTTATCCAAAAACGTTTAGCATTACACCAAAGGACGCTAGAGCTGCTTGAAAGCAGAATTTACACAGACGATGAAAAATTAATTCTTCGTCCAAGATTATCAAATAATGCAACAGCAAGCATATTGGACTTAACACGATTTTTAGAAAAACAAATAGAAGTATATCAACTTGCAAAAGAACAATTGGAATTATTAAACTTACAAAAATTTCAGATTCAGAAACGTAAGCATATTGATAATTTATATGTCTTACTTTCGACACATATAAAGTCTTTATTACTTGAAAACACACATGAAATTATATATTTAAATTTGATTGCTGAATTTTATTCAAATCAAATTTCGCAGGAAGCAAAAGATTTTTCAGATTGCATGCACATCCATCACTATGAAGATTATGTAAGAGCTAACCCCTGTCTAGGATTTGCAAAGTATGACGATAAGGATATAATTTATTTTTTCAAACACGATACTGCAGAAATAGAACCTACTAAAAGCTACAAAAATTTACTTGATACAATTGGCCTATTAAAAGAGCAAGGAAGCTTAAAGCAAGAAAGTGAAATTACCACCATCATAACGAATGCACTAACTTGCCTAACTCTGCCTTTTGAAACTAAAATTTCCATGCGTATGCAGGTCATCGATGAACTTGTTAACAAAAAGAAAGAGTTCTCAATGTTTAGGCGAATCTACCTTTCACTGTTACATTCATTTACCGACGTGTCCCCCATATTAACAGAATATCAAGCACTTGTTTCTGAGCAAAAGAGCATGCTTGAAAGATTACTAAAGAAAGAACCCACATATCTAGCAATGCAAAAAAAGGAAGCAGAAGCAATGCTTGCTAAAATTATGCATAAGGATGAAGAAGCAGAAAAATCAGTAGCCAACGTAACAAAGAAAAAGCATAACAAAAAGAAAAAAGGGAGAGCTTCGGCAACAGAGGACGCTGCTCAGATCGACGAAACGGAAGATACTCTCAGCTCATTAATACCAACCGGTAAGCAATCGACTGCACCAATCATGTCACTAACACACGTTTCTGCAAAGGATGCTAAATATGAAGAAAAAAAGAAACGTCAGCTATTCAGATTTATTGGAAACGAAATAGATCTTATTTTTGAAGATGTTTTTACAGATATTAGCTTTATCGATAGCAACGCAAACACACTTTCATATGCACTTTTAGAAGAAGAAATATGTGATCTTGCACGTGATTATTTAGAAGAAATGCATAGAGAAATGCAAGAACAAATATTACGAAGAGAACAGGTGCATTCCCTGCTTAGGCAGATGATTAGTAGGGTTGAGGATCGTCCACACGTGCAAGATACAATAGATAGCATCTTAAGTAATATCTTTAAACATATTAAATGTAAGGCAGAAAATGATGAATACGACACTATTATGAGAATGTTTTCTACTGATTTTAGGCTTGTGACAGCGACAAGCATTGATCACTATTCCAGCGCAGGAGAGTCTCTTTCTATAAATGTCTACGAGCGTATTGAGAAAAGAGACTATTCAGACAAGATAGCACAGGCAGAGGCAACTGACGCTTCTTTACGTGCCGGACAAATTGAGAACAATTTAAATTGCGGTCGTATAGAAGACGAATTAGGCTTAGTAATCTATTCAGATTACAATAAAAATACATATCTCAAAGAATACAAATATGCTCGTAGCTGGCTCAGGCCATATCTTATTACCTCTACTACTCAACCAGTTACTGAATTACTAGCAGGTGAACTTAACACTCAATATTATAGAATGTTAATGTCTGGGTTTATTGATATAATTACGCGTTATCCCCGCTTAGCATATAAGAACTGCAAAATTAACAGGCATATTTATGGGCACAGAATTGGATATCATCCAAATAATGTAGTTAGACATTTTGCTCAAAAAAAAACACATTCAGATTATACCGTTGAAATATCTAACAGTTCATCAAGCCCGGAAGATGATCAGTGCCTTGCTCAATTATTAATCTCTGAACAAGCACTCATAAACTTTACAGACGCAATTAAAAGCATGAAGTTCTACACAGCTGCTTATATGTTTGTGTCACAGCTCGTGCGCAATAAAACCCAACTAGAACAGTATGCTCTTCTGCCAGAAAGAGATTGGAGGATTCTCTTTTCCCACGTAGAGCATTTCATGTCTCATGCAAGACCTGTCTACGAAAAAATAAAAAAAATGGAAGTCACAAAACCATCATTTTTTCATAAAGCCTATATGAATTTCTCACAGCTGGTAAGTTTACATGATGATCTAAAATTGCGTCATGAAATCAAAAATTATGCAAAAACATCGCATCATTTTCTCCCCGAACCTGCAAGCCAAGAAGTAAAAAAAGAAAAAATAGAAGGAAAAGAAGTTCCCTCTATGGATATTTACAATGAATTTCTGCTTTATTTTTTGAACACGCCAGACGATAAACTCTGGAATGAAAAAGGCTATTATGAAGCCTTAGACAATTTTGGTCATACATACGATGCATCAATGATGGAATATAATCATGTTATATTTCAATTACAAAGCATTCCAGATTTTCAACAAGCATTGTTTAGTAAGTAAGCCTGATAACAATCTCACCCAACGACTACATTCACAAGGCGTCCAGGCACCACAATCACATTGCGGATGGTTTTCTCAAGCAAAAACGATTGGATCTGAGGCAAAGCAAGTGCTTTCTGCTGCAATTGATCCTTGGTTTCTTCAGGGTCAACAACGAATGTAGCACGTAACTTGCCATTCACCTGAACAGCTATCGTTATTTCATTAATCTTAGAAAGCACAGGATCTGGCATCGGCATGACGGCATCATCAATTGACCCGCCCATCAAGCGTTCATACAATTCATATCCCATGTGTGGCGCTATTGGTGCAAGCATCAGCACATAGTATGAAAATGCCTCTTTAAGGGAAGCACTTGAAGCCGTAGCAACAGCATCTTCTAACACATGGCAAAGTTCACGATGAAACGCGATCGCCTTATTAAACGCATTACGGTCATAGGCATCAATCAATTTAGCAAGGTACTGATGCGCATTCTTCAGTAAGGCTGTATTTACTGCCTCATCTCCTGCCCTATTTTCGGCTACAGCGTCCATAATTTGGTCTGACAAACGCGTCACACGATTCAGGTAACGCCAACAACCATCTAACGCCTCGGTATTCCAATCAAAATCTCGTTCTGGCGGCGTATCCGACAACACAAAGAGACGCGCTACGTCGGCACCATACGAATTAAGGATCTCAAGAGGATCAATTAAATTCTTTTTAGATTTGCTCATTTTCTCAGCACGCCCAAGAACAGCCTTAGCGCCCGTCGCTTCTACAATCAATTGCCCTTTATCATCTTTAATAACTTCATCCGGATACAGCCATTGCCCTTTATCATCTTTATACGTTTCATGACAAACCATCCCTTGCGTTAGTAAATTAGTGAATGGCTCGCTAAACGTGACATACCCCAAGTCGCGGAATGCTTTTGTGAAGAAACGAGCATAGAGCAAATGCAGAACTGCATGTTCAACACCGCCAATATACCAATCAACAGGCGCCCATTTAGCAACATCTTGTTTATCAAAAGGAACATCCGTACCCTTTGGTGAGCAATAGCGCAAGAAATACCAGGATGAATCAAAAAATGTATCAAGTGTATCTGTTTCACGGCGTGCAGGCTTACCACAACTTGGGCACGCCACATGTTTCCACGTTGGATGATGCTCAAGCGGATTGCCAGGCTTATCAAAGGTCACATCTACTGGCAGAACAACTGGCAAATCGGCAGTAGGAACTGGCACAACACCGCAATCATCACAATGGATGACCGGGATCGGGCAGCCCCAATACCGCTGACGCGATACAAGCCAGTCACGTAAACGGAATGTAACTTTCCGCTCTCCCTTACCTAATTCTTCAAGTTTTTCAATGGCCATGGCTTTTGCATCCGCCGTTGAAAGTCCATCCAAGAAATCAGAATCCATCATCACACCTTCGCCTAAATATGGCAAAGTTGACAGAGCATCATCTTTAACAACACGTGGAATTGGCAAGTTATACTTTGTCGCAAACTCAAAATCGCGTTCATCATGTGCAGGACAGCCAAATACAGCGCCCGTACCATAATCCATCAACACAAAATTAGCGACATACACTGGAACCGTTCGCGTCGCATCGAATGGATGAACAACACGAAGCCCTGTATCACATCCCTTTTTCTCAACCGTACTGATTGCTTCTTCTGTCGCAATCATTTGTTGGCATTCTTTAATAAATGCATCAAGGTCTTGATTTTTCTTTGCCAAAGATTCAGCCAATGGATGCGCAGGTGCAATCGCAACAAATGATGCACCAAATAGGGTATCTGGCCGGGTTGTAAAGATTGTAATAACTTCATCTTGATCAGCAACATTAAAATGAACCAACGCCCCTTCGGAACGACCAATCCAATTTTCTTGCATTTTCACAACTTTTTCAGGCCAACCAGAAAGTGTCTTTAAATCATCAAGTAACTCTTGCGCGTAATCCGTAATTTTAAGAGACCATTGGTTAAGACGACGTTTTTCCACAAGCGCATTTGAACGCCAACCGCGCCCATTGATAACTTGTTCATTGGCCAATACTGAATTTTCAATTGGATCCCAATTCACCCATGAATCTTTACGCTCCAAAAGTCCTTTTTCATAAAATTCCAAAAACAGTTTTTGTTCATGCCCATAATAATCTGGCATGCACGTTGCAATTTCACGATCCCAATTATACGAAAAACCAAGTGCTAATAATTGACGACGCATTTCCGCCATGTTTTCAATTGTCCATGCATTCGGATGCACGTTATTTTGAATGGCGGCATTCTCAGCCGGCAAACCAAAAGCATCCCACCCCATTGGGTGTAGCACAGCATGCCCTTGCAAGCGTTTAAAACGTGCAATAGCATCACCAATGGCATAGTTACGCACATGCCCCATATGCAAACGACCTGATGGATAAGGAAGCATTTCAAGGATATACATAGGCGAACCATTTTTATGTTCAGCAATGGCATTACTTTTTGTTTTTTCCCAGCTTGCCTGCCATTTTGATTCAATTACCTTAAATGCATATCCACTCATGTGATGTTTACCTTTTGTTATTTTGATATTTTGTATAGACAAATTCTTAACGTTTTATCGTTTCTGCGCGCCATTGTCATTCTCGCATAGGCGGGAATCCAGAAAGACCCCTTTCAAAAACCGTGAGTTTGAGGGGGGATCTAAATAACCTGGATTTCCACCTCCGCTGGAATAACAGGAAGGAAAATAAAAATGACGGGTAGTATGGCGCCTATATCCTCAACGTTTACTTATTTTGCACACGTAAATTACGTGCCCTTGTTAAGATGATATTTTCTAAATTAGATGCCGTCAAGGAATCTAACTCATCCGCATTAACCCATTGCCCATTTCGAAGCGATTGCTTTTGAACAACGACTTGAATTGCTTCAACGCGTAGCTCAAGACCACGTATGTAAATCGTTACTTTAATACGTTCATTACTCTTCTGAGTTTCGGAATACCAATCTGTTACAATCACACCGCCGTTAGCATCGGTAGAAACAAGTGGCATAAATTTGATTGCTTCAAGTGATGCTTGCCATAAATAGGCATTAACCGAAACACCCGTGCTATTTGCTGCGTTCTTTTTCTTAGGGCCGCCAAACACAAACGTTTCATCACCAAGGACAGAACCAAATGCAAATTTCCGACGATCTTCACTATCCATTGGCGCTTGTTCATCTGGCGCATTTTTATCACGGAAACTGCTACACGCAGATAATAAAATTGTTAGACTGAGTAGGAGAGCACTTTTTTTTATTGACATTTTTCTACATTCCTATTATTGGGATTATCTCTACTCTTATAAAGGGTTTTAAGCCAACGCGCAACAAACAAAAAAGGCGAGCTAAAAGCCCGCCCTTCCCATTCATATGCTTGAGTGCTTAGAAAGAAACTTTCGTTCCAACCATTAACACAGCGCCTGTATTGCTGCCAATAGCAACTTGGCTCTTATTTTGTGTATTATAGTAATTCTGTGCACCATCGACTTGCGTCTTGTTTGTCTTTGTGCGCATATAATCCACTTCACCAAAGAATTTCAAACCTTCTAACGCTTTGAAATCAAGAGTTGTTGTAATGGTATCCATACTTGCTTTTTGTGTTGCGTCTGTTTTTCGGTCTGTTCTGAAATAACCAAGAGCCGCTTGGTAAGCACCAAAGCTATAACGCGTACCAACGTTCCATGATTGTCCAGAATTACCTAAAGCGTAATTAGGATTGGAAATAAGGTACATAATTGGTGCAGTATTTGCAACGCTACCTATAGTAACATTTTGCGTATCACCAGAAGCATTCAAAAGCTCCGCCGTAGCCAAACGTGATTTCTTGTTATCAAGCCAGCTTCCTGTGAAATCCCACTGTTTAACGCTCAACATACCTGATAATTGATATGAATTTGTTTTATTCAAAGCATAGGTTTGTCGTGAACCACCTTTAGTATTCATAACCAAACGTGAATGCTCACTCACAGCAACCGCATTTAAGGTCAATGTGTAGTCACCAATTGTATTCGCATACGTAATGCCATATACCGTGTTCTTTAAACCGTATGGTGCATAATCTTTGCCTGGGTACATGAAGCCTTTTTCATTACCAAACCCGATTCCAGTACCAACCACAGAATTATCACGCGCACCTTTACCATTATGTGACGTATTAGGTGTATAGCTAAGCGCTATCTGTAATGTACCTGCATTTGGTGCGATACTGACTTTTGGTGAGAACCAGTTAATCTTCGTTGCGGTATCCGTACTGCCAATTAGGTTCGTTCCTATAATGACGCCTTCGGAATAGTTGTATATATCACCAACTGATCCTTTATTTCCACCAGAACCACCAAGAATTGAATAGGTGTCAACAACCATTGAATCATCAATGCCTTTTACAACACCGAATTGGATGGAACCAATGTCATTACTATCAAATTCAACATAATTCCTGTTTACAAGTGGATCTTGACCTGGAAGCGTCTTGAAATTGACAACATACTTATAACCAAAATCAGTTATTGATTTTCCACCGACGGTAAGGCGAAAATCTGAACTCGAAATTGCAAACGAAGGGTCGGTGCCGCCTTTACCATTTTGCTTTTGGGTCTGATCAGCAGCAAGACCAACCATGCTGGTAAAACCAGACATTTTTAATGATGGCGCCTGTGCCTCGGCAAAAGCGGGTGATAATGTTGCAAATGTAGATCCAACCATCAGAATTTTTGTTAATGTTTTTATCATTGGGAACCTCCTAAAACTAGCACACATGAGAAACCATATGTCTATAACTTTCGCCATTAATACATTAATTTATCCCAATATCAATCCACTGATGATTGTTATTAAAGCACATTGAGAGAGTCCTGTGTTGAGAAAGGCACAACATTCTCTGATTGAGCAATTTTCTGAACATAGAAAATAGTGTACTTTATGTAAAAAAAATATTTACACTTGCACATATATAATGCTATATAATTCATATTAATCTATGTAGTATAAATAAAAAATTATGTATTTTTTAAGAATTCCACGGAAGTGGCTTATCATATCAGGAATAACAACGTCACTCGGATACACCATGGAGACAAAGGATATAACATCATTAACTGAACGCACTGCCGCGGCCTCGTTACATGAAGGAGCGCCAATCGCGAAAAAAAAGACCAACAAGCTAATGCTCATACCATTTTACGGAATAAATTAACTTAATATCCATACCCACATACGCTTTTTAT
>JAZKAK010000028.1:0-59506 GCA_040389165.1 Pseudomonadota bacterium | reverse complement strand
AAGCGTATGTGGGTATGGATATTAAGTTAATTTATTCCGTAAAATGGTATTACCAGTGGCTATAGAGCTTCCAGCCTGCGAAACGCACTAAATACACTCAAAATTCATCATTATTTATAAAAAAATAGGTTATTTTTAAATTTATGTGAAATAAGAAAGCAAGCGTTTCTGCGGACTTTTAAGCTTTTATAGGGGGAAAAGGACGCTTACTTATAAAAGATAATTATGTTGAGAATTATGGCTTTGGTAGCTCAATGAACATCAACAATTTAAGCCAAAATATGAACGATATAAATCATACGATTTATAGTTTTCTCGCATATATAAACGAAAAAACACATGCCTTATTTATTGATGATAATGATCTGAAAGGAACGCTGAATAAGCCATTTAGGTGCATAAAAAAGCCAATAAAATCTCTGGCTTTTGACATTCCTAAAAGAGCCTCTCTTGGTTGTTCTTATTTAACAAAAAAAGAAATCATATGTCTGTCACTTTTAAAAGATAGTTTGAGTTATAAGGAAATTGCGAAACAAATGCATGTTTCATCACGAACAATTGAGTGTTTTTTATACAATCCTCAGAAACGTTTAGGACTTACATCAGTTAATCAATTGCTTTATTTGTTCAAGAATGATGCTATTTTATCCAATCTAAAGGTGATTAATAGCTTTGAGGATATAGGATAGAATCTAACCTCTTTACCTTAATCAGATGACAGAAAACAGTAAATTCGTTAAGATGAGTTCAAATGTAATCATTGAGAAAAACACATGGGGCAGATTTATAATATTCCATTTGGTATGTGTTTTTTAAAGACATTAGCTGACTTCTTAAAAAATAATTTTAATGCACAATTTCCATTTGCACAGGCTTCGATGCATGTATGGCTACCAACAAATCGTAGTATTATTGGGTTAAAAGAATCCTTGGTAGTTAAAAATAGTACGCCTTTTATTTTGCCAACACTGCATTCACTGACAGATCTGGAGTCTTGCAATCCTTTCACACTTAAGGAAATCGATGATTTGCCAAAAGCCATTGGTGCGTTCGAACGTCTGGCACTGGTTATGGATTTTTTGCCAGCAACACTTCACGTAAAAAAGGCTTTTTCTATAGCCGAGTACTTAATCACTTTGCATGATGAATGTATCATAAGCGATGTATCCGTAGAGATGCTTGAATCACAGTACGACGCCAAACTTTACGAGAATGCACCGGCGCATGTGCAAGATGCTTTTCAGAATCTTCGAATATTAACGCATCATTTGCCAAACGCGTTAGAAAAACGTGGGCTTGTTACCGAGTCGTGGCGACGCCGGCAGTCGATGCGTATATTGACAGCAGATTTAGTGCAAAACCCACCATCGCATCCTATTTTGATAGCAGGAACGACAGGTACGGTTCCGGCGACACGCGCCCTACTTAAAGCTGTGTATGACCTATCCAATGGTATTGTGGTTCTGCCCGGGTTAGAGGAATCATTTGATTCTGACCGTGTTACAAGAATGCGATCACATCCGCAGCATACATTATTTGACTTGTGCTCATATTTGGGGGTGGATCCAACGAACATACCTAATTTAGGTATTGACGATGATTTTTATAATGGTCGTCGTCATGATGCGATTGCGATTTTTCAAACGCCTCCATTTGAAAAGAAAGAAGAACCAGGTGTCAATCCTCTTCTAATTGAATGCGCAAGCCAAACAGAAGAAGCGCGTGTTATTACAGCGATTGTGCGTGAGAAATTATTCGAAACAGAACATTCGATTGCTATCGTAACGCCTAATCAAACGCTTATGCGTCGTCTTCAGGCAGAATTTGCACTCTATGGCATCACGTCAAATGATTCTGCTGGCAGATCGTTAAAAGATACACCCGTTGGCAGCTTTCTAATCAACTTCGTGGCTTTTTTGCAAAATCCATCATGCGCAACCCTTATTCATTTAGCAAAGCATCCTTTGTGCGCAAAGGCAAATCGTGCTGAACATTTGTCGTATATTCGCCAATATGAACTTCTTTTGCGTAAAAAACAAAAGTTATGGGATTTTGATGCAGATAACATATGGATTCAAAATTTAAAAAAGATTTTAGAACATCGTGTCGAGTGCAAATCTTTTTATGATTTTATACGTTTTTTCAAACACGCAGCAATGGAGCTTACGACAGGAGAGATATTCAAAAATAACGATGGTGAATCGGCATCTGTTTTTTTTGATATACTTGTTAAAACGCCTCCTTTTATCAGGCGTGATTTCGAAGATGCTGTGCTGGTGCTTATGGCAATGGCGCCGCCTGTGCACACGCATGAAGGCCTTGGGTCACGTATACGAATTTTGGGCACATTAGAGGCACGTTTGAATACAGCTGAAGTTGTCATTTGCGCAAGTTTGAACGAGGGGAATTGGCCTAAGACGCCAGAGAATGATCCTATTCTGTCCGATAGTTTTCGTTTGAGCATTGGTTTGCCGTCACAAAAACGTCGTCAAGGATTGGCTGCACATGATTTTTGCACATCATTTTATGCGCCCTATTTATACATGACGCGTCCTGTTCGCGAAGGGGGAGAGGCGACCCTTCAGAGTCGTCTTTGGACCCGCCTCGTTGGGCGTTATGGAATTGCTAACTCTGCTTACCGTATGTTGGCAAACCATCAGATTGATTCATCTGCAAACCCCAAAAAACCACCCATGCCAATGCCATTGAGCGTGCATCGGCCTAAGGTATATTATGCAAGCCATGTGGAGCAATTAATGCGTGATCCATATGCATATTATACGCGGCATTTGTTGTTATTGAATCCATTGCCGACGTTGGATGAGGCTTTGTCAGCAAAGGAAAAAGGCCAGATATTTCACGATATTTTAGATCAATACCTAAAAACAGAACCCGAGCCTAGGATTGATAAGTTATTGGATTTTTCAAAACCATTTTTTGAGAATCATGAAGAAAAGGGTAGGGGGATTGTTCAAACTTTTTGGTGGTATCGTTTTAAGCGAGTGGCGTCGTGGTGGCATGAGAAGCTGGATAGTGAGCCATCGCAATATCGTGAAACCGAGGCTAATGGCGAAATGACGCTGTTACTGGATGGTGTGCTCGTTGAGCTTAAGAGCCGTGCAGATCGCATTGAAAAAGCTGCTGATACTGAATCGGGAGCAG
Organism: Pseudomonadota bacterium; assembly: GCA_040389165.1. Classification (GTDB taxonomy): domain Bacteria; phylum Pseudomonadota; class Alphaproteobacteria; order Paracaedibacterales; family CAIOTO01; genus CAIOTO01. The sequence continues at coordinate 56,344 of JAZKAK010000028.1, read as the reverse complement.
CTCTACGAATTATTGATTATAAAACAGGTGCCTTGCCTACGCGGAAATCTGTTGCGAATGGATCTTCTCCGCAATTACTGGTCGAAGCTGTTATTGCGCATAATCAGGGGTTTGGTCAGGCATTTCCATTTGATGGCGTGTTTGCGCTGGAATATTGGCGCCTTACAGGGGGGGATCCTGCAGGTGAATGTTTAACGTTTAAGTTGTCTTTCGATGATCGCTTGAAAACTGAGAATTCTATAGCACGTGTGTTGACTCATTTTTCACAGACTGGGGCGCCCTATTTGGCAGTAGGTTTATTTGCGGAAAGTCGTATTTTTGCTCGAGTAGAAGAATGGGAAGCTGGAGTTTAGGAATGACTGCTGTTTGAATTAACATCTTATTAATTCTTTTATCTCAAACTGGTAATAGAAATAAATTAATTGTTAATGAGCATCTTTATGTTATCTAACCGGTTAAGTATTTTAATGCAACAACGTGCCGCATGGCTCAGTGCAAAAACGCAAATTACTGTTGAGAATATCGCAAATGCTGATATGAAGAGTGCGCGACGTAAAGAAATAGCACCTTTTGTAGCAATATTGTATCGCTCGCACCAAGCGCGAACAAATACAGGGAAGCTATTATCTGATGTTAAAGATTTTAAAATTAAAGGCCAAGATATCATAACAACACCAGATGAGATTTCACGTGAACAAGAAATGATGCAACTCACGCGAGCGACTACAGATCACGATGGTTTGATGAGTATTATTAAGAAATTTCATCAAATGTATCGTACTATTTTAGGTAAGAATTAATGATGTATTTAGTGTTAAGGGGCATACATAATGTCTGACAAGGGAATCTCGCCGTTAACAAAATCGTTGTATATTTCAACAGCAGCGATTGTCGCCCAGAATCAGCGTGTTCTTGTGTTATCACAGAACATTGCAAATGCTGAAGTAAAGGCTATGCCTGGGCAAGAGGTGTATCGGCGACAATTGGTTAGTTTTCATAATGTGTACGATAAGAAAATTAAAGCTCCGCTTTTACAGGTAAAAAAAATCATACATGTGAAGGCAGATCCTATTAAAAGCTATAGTCCTGGTGATCCGATGGCTGATAAAGAAGGATTTGTGCAGCAACCAAATATTAAACCAATAGAAGAAATGACGGATGTCCGGGAAGCCAGTCGAAGTCATGAATCAAACTTGCGCGCTTTTGAACGTATACTATTAATGCTTCAAAATACCGTTGGTTTATTGAAAGGATAGATGATATATGGCAGTATCTGGTGCAAATTTACCCTATAAAAATGTATTGCAAAGCGCTATATTTAATCATAGCTCTGGAAATAATTTGAATAGTGAAGCGGGAAAAAGTGATGGTCTTGGACAACCAAGTGAATTTAAATCATTTCTGGCCGATCAAAGCGCTGGTTTTTTAAAAGAAACAAAAGAAGTTGAAAAAATGGTTACGCAATTCTCTAAGGGTGAGGTGGATATCGAAGCTGTTGCTTCTGAGGTCGCAACAATGAGTATTAAAATTGAAGCAGCCAAGCGCACAGCCGAAGAGTTGAAAACGGGCATACATTCATTGTTAAACATGCAAATGTAAGCTCTAGATGTTTATGATTAGAAAAAAAGTTAATAATTTTTCGGTTATGCATTGAATTTCATATTTTTCTTGCGTAACTTGTTTGAATTTCATAAAATTTAAACGTGAAAAATGACATTAAAAGCTACCAGTTTCTCATCATATTTTTCTTGCTTAGCGGGTCAGCATTTTATAGAATTTAGAATTGAAAATCGACATTTGAAATGGATTGTCAAACTCATTCATATATACTTATAGAGGTGTATATGAATTGTTCTTTTTTTATGCTTTAATAAAACAATATGAGTTAATTTTTTAATATTATTATAATAGTGAGTAGTTATTTTTATGGAAAAAATTCCAATGACCGAAGGCGGCTTTATAGCCCTACGCGATGAATTGCATCATTTAAAGGGAACAGAGCGTCCCAACGTGATTAAAGCAATTTCTGATGCGCGTGAACATGGTGATTTGTCTGAGAATGCTGAATATCATGCAGCCAAAGAAAAACAAAGTTTTATCGAAGGCCGTATTAGTGAGCTGGAAGACAAAGTTAGTCGCGCTGAAGTGATTGATCTTTCTAAGATTTCCGGCAGTGATATAAAATTCGGTGCAACAATTCAGTTAATTGACGATGATACCGATGAAATGCATACGTATCAAATCGTAGGTAGCGATGAAGCAGATGTAAAAAAAGGTTTGCTTTCGATTACGTCTCCGTTAGCCAGAGCGTTGATTGGTAAAAGGGCTGATGACAGCATCGAAGTGATTACCCCAAATGGTGGTAAAGCGTATACAATTCAAGAGGTACGGTACGTATAATGAATGCTCCTTTGAAACCTGACTCCATGAATTTACATACAGCCGAACTTGACGAGCTTCGTGGTCAGTCTTATCAAACACGACGCGCGACTGTTCCTGCGCTCGAGGCGATGTTGTATGAACCTCAGAAAGTGCTTGATCATGGTTTCGTGCGTGTTGTTGATTATATGGGAGACGACAATGCTATCGTGCAAGCTGCACGCGTTTCATACGGTAAAGGGACAAAACAAGTTTCTGAAGATCGGGGCTTGATTCGCTATTTGATGCGTCACTGGCATTCCACACCATTTGAGATGTGTGAAATAAAATTACATGTCAAATTGCCTATGTTTGTTGCACGTCAATGGATTCGCCATCGTACCGCCAACGTGAATGAATATTCTGCTCGCTATTCCATTTTAGATCGTGAGTTTTATGTGCCTGCCGCCGAGCATTTGTCAGCGCAGTCCACCATAAATCGCCAGGGTCGTGCAGGCGTTCTTGAGGGTGAGCATGCGCAAAATGTGCTAAATATGCTTAAAGAAGATGCAACTAAATGCTACGACCACTACATGTGGATGCTTAACGAAAACGAGACGCAGGGTGATCATCCGGGTCTTGCTCGTGAACTTGCACGAATGAATTTGCCCGTTAATTTTTATACACAGTGGTATTGGAAAGTTGATTTGCATAACTTAATGCATTTCTTGCGTCTTCGCTCTGATCCGCATGCGCAGTACGAGATTCGTGCCTACGCTGATGTGATTTTGAATATGATGAAGGCTTGGGTACCATTGGCTTTTGATGCATTTGAGGAATATCGTTTAGGTGCCGCGCAATTGTCAGCAACAGGTGTTCGCCTTGTGCAACGTCGTTTAGCTGGTGAGAAAATTACGTATGAACAAAGCGGTCTTTCCAAACGTGAATGGATTGAATTGTGTGAATTATTTGATGTTACGCAATAAAAATAACGTAAAAGAGCGACATGAAAAATACACCTACTAAGGATATTTTGCCTTTGAAAAAACCGGATTGGATTCGGGTTAAGGCACCTACTTCAAAAGAATATCATGAAACGGCTGCGTTGATGCGCTCGCTAAAACTGAAAACAGTATGCGAAGAGGCTGCTTGCCCAAACGTGGGTGAGTGTTGGTCAAAAAAGCATGCCACGATGATGATTCTGGGTGATGTGTGTACACGTGCCTGTGCCTTTTGTAACATCAAGACAGGGCGACCCGATTTACTTGATCCACATGAACCTGAGCGTGTTGGAAAAGGTGTGGCTGGGCTTGGTCTTAGTCATGTCGTTATTACGTCCGTTGATCGTGATGATCTTGATGATGGCGGTGCGAATCATTTTGCAGAAGTTATTCGTCAAATTCGGTTGCAATCACCAGGAACTACGATTGAAATTCTAACACCAGACTTTTTACGAAAAGATGGTGCACTTGAAATTGTCGTGGCAGCCCGACCTGATGTGTATAATCATAATCTTGAAACAGTGCCGCGTTTATATCCATCGGTTCGTCCAGGAGCACGTTATTTTCATTCATTGCGGCTTTTAAATCGTGTAAAAGAACTTGACCCAACAATTTTCACAAAGTCTGGTATTATGGTTGGTCTTGGAGAAGAGCGTATAGAAGTATTGCAGGTTATGGATGATTTGCGTGCAGCAGATGTGGATTTTATGACGATTGGGCAGTATTTGCAACCAACGCCAAAACATCATGAGGTGATGGAATACGCTACGCTTGATCAATTTGATGATTACGCAAAGATGGGGCGTGGTAAGGGATTCTTGCTTGTGGCTGCATCTCCACTAACACGATCTTCTTATCATGCTGGTGATGACTTTGCACAATTACAAGCGGCTCGCCTCGAACGCTATACCACTGAAAAGCATAATCAGTTAAATACGCTTCATGCCCATACATAAAGAAAAACGAATTGTTTGCTACACGCCAGAGCAAATGTATTCACTTGTTGCTGATGTAACTTCTTATCCAGATTTTTTGCCATGGATAACGGCTGTACGTGTTTATAATCAAAAGGATGTGAGCTTTGATGCAGATCTTTCTATTGGAACTTCTTTTATGAATCATGCCTATTCATCAAGAGTAACATTGCAGCCTGAATCATACCGTATAGATGTTTCTCATTTAAAAGGGCCATTTCACCATTTAAATAATCATTGGATTTTTAATCCTTGCTCAAAAGGAACTGAAATTGAGTTCTTTTTGGATTTTGAGCTTAATAACCCATTTCTAAAACCAATCTTGCAACCTTTTTTAAAAGAAGCTGTTGGGATGATGGTTAGTGCTTTTGAAACACGTGCGAATCAATTGTTTCAGCTGTAAATTAGTGTCGAAAATTTTTAATTTGCGCGTGCTTCAATATAGACGATTGCCTATTTGTTTCTGCATTTCTCATTTTTATAATAGCATCCGCTTACTTTTGAACAGAGATTCTGAGATAATTTTTCACACATAAACAGGCATTTATCATTTTTTTTCTTTTCTACGCGTCCCCAAGAGCAGTGAGTTGAGTGTTTATTACAGTCACTTTCATGTTTTCCATGTTTACAGCTTGAAGCGCCATTCTGAGCATTTTTTAAATTTGAAAAATCAAAGGATGGTGAATTCGCTTTATCAGCTGAATTCTGCGTTACATTTAATATTAATGGCGATAGATCTACAATTGATTGTACATTTAGCTTTAGTGCTTCAGCATCTGCTTTTGCTTTTATTGCTTCTTGCGCTAATTTATTTTGCATTTCTTGAATGGCACGTGCACGTTGTAACGTTGCGAATTGCTGTGCCTCTAATTGCAGCTTCAATTGGGCCTGTAATTGGATTAGAACTTTTTCTTTTTCCTTAGATATTTCAATCTTTTCTTTAACTACATTTTCATATTCTTTTCTGTATTTATAATTAAGTTCTTCTTGAGCCCTGCGCAGCTCTATTTGAACGGCATCTTCATTTCTCTTCTCGTTGACAGTTTTCTCCATGACGGCAAGTTCATACACGGCTGCAAGCGGCTGAATTGTCGTTGATTGTGGTTGGAATGTTACTGGCGCAAGTGGTGTCGTTGGTACCAAGGATACCAATGCTGGTGAAGGTGTTGATTGATAATTGATTTGAAAATTAGAGGCCGCTGCAGGTTGCACTATGAGTGGATTCAATCCTACAGGTGGAATATACGTGTTTGAAAATGAAGTTATAGGTAGCGGGATCGCTGGGATAATGGTTGCTGATGTGGTCGTTGGAGCGATGGTGGTTGTCATTGTTGGAGCAATACTAACCGTTCCTGCGCTTGCAATGCTTAAGATTGACGCGAGATTCAGAGCAACTATATATGATCTGCAGTATTTTAATAACATCACTTTTCTCGAAAACCACCATGTCTGGATAACTTAACTATAAGATAGCACCTCTTAACAAAAAATTAATATGATACAAATTAAACTAATTTTTTCTTTATTCGTAATAAAGACGAAGTGATAAGGTCAATCAGAATCTTAACAAAGGCTTTTAAAAGGAAATACGGTTTAAATTAAGGAAATACGGTTTAAATTAAGGAAATGTGGTTTAAACGAGAGTGACATGCAAAACGTCCTGTCCAGTTGGTCCGCATGCAATAGTATATACATTATGGTATGGGCTGTTAATTACGGTTCCCGGTTGATATGGCTGTTCTGATGAATCCATAACATGACTTTGCACAATATTTCTTGCTATGCCATTGATAACTCCAAAAGCTGGTGGGTATTGAGGTGACGGCTGTAAAGCCCTTACTAAATTATTAATATCTGTGGCAGTGTGGGACCAATTAATTTCACTGTCTTTGGCGCTTCGGCCACCAAAGTATGTTGCTTGTGTTACGTCTTGTGCAATGCGGGGAGCTGTTTGTGTTCTAATTAAGGGAAGTGAGCGTTTTAACACGGTAACAGCGAGCGAATTCATGCGATGCATAACGGTACCAGCTGTGTCATTTTCTGTGATGGCTGTAGCCTCTTGATCAACAATATCACCGGCATCAGCTGCTTTGACCATGTGGTGCAGCGTTACCCCTGTTTCAGCCTCTCCGTGTATTATTGCCCAGTTTACGGGGCAACGGCCACGATATTTTGGTAATAACGATCCGTGTATATTATACGCGCCTAGAGGAGGGTGGGCTAATATAGCTTCAGGTATCATATTACGATAATAGAAAGAAAAAATAACGTCAGCTTGGTAGGCGTTGATTTGAGTTTGAATATTCTTATCTTTGAGCGTTTCTGGAGTGAGCACATCAATGCCGTGGTGAATAGCTAAATCTTTTGGTGAATTAAACCAAATATGTTCATTTGGATTATGTTCATGTGTGACTACAGCTGCAATGGTATGCGTGGTCTCTTCGATGATATACCGTAGGCAATCATATCCTAACTGGCTGTAGGCAAAAATAAGACAACGCATATTAGTCCTCGTAGATAGTGCGGATTTCGTAGCGTGCTCGGGGGCTTAAGTTTAGTGCAAGCCGACCTAAGTATTCACCAATCAAGCCAATGCCAACAATTACGACACAGATTAAAAAGAACATAATGGCAAAGAGGGTAAATAATCCCTCAGCTTCTGGGCCAATGATTAATCGACGGATCAAGAGGTAAGCCACCAGGAAGCCACTGAATGTGGATGTTACTAAGCCAAACATTGTGAATAATTGCAACGGGGCAATAGAAAAGCTTGTGATGAGATCGAAATTTAATCGAATAAGCATATATAAATTGTATTTTGATTCGCCTGCTGCGCGCTCGGCATGACGGACTTCTACTTCGGTTGGATTCATTGAAAGTTTATAAGCGAGTGCTGGAATAAACGTAGCATGTTCATTGCCTGCTACAATTTTATCAATGATTGAGCGATGGTAAGCACGTAGCATGCATCCTTGATCACGCATATGTATGTCTGTGATATTCTCACGTACCCAATTTACGGCGCGTGATATATGTGTTCGAAAGAAGGTATCTTGACGCTTATCACGATAGCTACCGACATAGTCGTGTCCTTCTTTCATTTTTGCGAGTAATTTATATATTTCTTCGGGAGGATTCTGCAGATCGGCATCCAAAGTTATAATAATTTCACCACGTGCTTTTGAAAAAGCCGCTACAATAGCCATATGTTGCCCAAAATTTCCTTTGAAATCAATAATTCTGATCTTTCCTGGATATTGTGTGCTTGCCTTTTGTAACATCAATAAACTTTTGTCTTTGCTGCCATCATTTGTGAATACTATTTCATAGGACTCTTTTAGGGAATCAAGACTTTTTATTAATCTATCAACTAAATGTGCAATATTAGCTTCTTCATTGTAAACAGGAACAACAATAGTTAGTTGAGGCGTCATAAGAAATCTCCTGCTGGATATATGATGATATTCATCACTAGAATCATTGATTTTGAATTAAAAATTGAGTCATATATGTTTTTATAAGTGATATTGCCTGTTGATACAAGCATAAGGTCATTTAATTAGACGTTTAAGGTGTCTCTTTTATAAAACGAATATGATACTTTAATTCAGCATGACCGTTAGCAGGAACGGACACATTCCAATGTATATGATTTTCAACATTTTTTTCACGTGGTTGCGTTTCACGAATAATTTCCCAGTTAACAACATCATTAGGTAAATCTAATACAACACGAATAATTTGTGATTCAGAGCCGGTGTTTTTCAGGTCCAAACAATAATGGGCTTCAGTCATTTGAGTTTCATTTGATGCACGAAATTGATTCTGTACTAATTTAGTTTCAATGCGTTTTGATTCTTTTTTATTATTTTTTTCAAATTTATCAATTTGCGTTGATGGAATACGAACGCTGATTTCTTGCCCAATTGCGATGTGTGATAATGTGGCGCTACCAAGCACTTCAAGTTGCCCATGTTCATCCTGATAGTAGAGAACAACTGGCCCTTGCGGCAAATCTTGGCCAAGTGTATTGTCAGTCGTATTGTAAAATGATACCCACGTTTCAACAATGGGGCTTTCTGGTTTGCTATCCATGTCATTTAGATATTTACCACCAACAAAAATACGATAATCTTGTTTTGATTTTAATGAAGCACTTGAAACCCAATTAAGTCTCTTTGTTTCATTTTCTTGCATATCAAGGATGCCTTTGTAGCTGTATCCTTTTGCTTTTGTATTTGCTTTTTCAATATTTTCACCATTAATAACAGGAATATTTCCTTCTACAAATTGAATTTGTGCATTCTTGAAGGAAATGCCAGCCGTATTGGTTATTTCAATCCAGCCATTAAACATCAATTGCTGATAGCCGGATGTAAATTGTATGGCATAAAATGGCTTCCAGCTCATGTTTTGCAAGAGGTAAATTAAATTAACATAACTTTTTGGTTCATGTACGGTACTATTAACAATTAAGTCTAGCACCAAACTTGTTTCTTCATCTGCTTTAGAAAATGTACTTTCGGTAATTGTCGCTTCAGTAGGAAGCGCTGATAGTGACACCATGAGAGAATCCTTGATGATACTATTTGCTATTCCTGTAATATGCATAAGATGTTTACCAATAGATAAAGGTAATAATTGACCTTGACGGATGAGTGCTCCATTTTTATAAAATGTTAGCGTTGTTGCTAAAATCCCTGTGACTGGTTCAGCATTAGATGGTGCTATTAATAATAGTGATCCGATAAAACAAAGAATTTTCCCAATCATTTGGTTAAACAGTCTATGAAATAATTTCATTATTTTCCTCTGCGTAATAGTAAATCTAATTTTCAAGAAAGTTATGTATGTTAAGCGAATTATGTTTGTGCGTCTTTTATTGTTGCCCAAAGCGCTATCTTTGCATTTTAAAAAGAATCTCTCAAGATTAAAAATGTTACATAGGGCTAGCAATATTCTGATGAAGAGGTTCTTTTGTGTATCACAGAGTCAGGTACGTGAAAAATATGAACTTTATGTCAAAATTATCATAATAACCTGAATTATTTATGATTCAGGATAAAAATAATAATTCTCATCAGTAAATCTTGCATAGGTTGAAAAGAATCATTAAAATCACTTAACGATATTAAGTCATCTAATAGAAGATTGAAGATAAGCATATGTTAATAGAGAATGATCCTTTCACAGTGGTTTGGTTTTCACCTGATTCAAGTGGACTTTCTCTCATTCAATCTATATTCGCTTCTTATGCATGGACAACTACCCCAGAAGGTCTTCGCAGTAATTATAGTTCCCTCGCAATGCAACCCATTGTTTTATTTGATCTTGTTGGGTTTAAAGAAGATTCTATTAAAAAAATAAAAGAAATAGCTTCTTTATTGCCACAAATCACTATTATTGCTGTAGGAGACTTAACTTGTTCTGCTTTGACTGAAACAGCAGTTGAAAATGGTGCAACAGATTTTTATTTCGGACCGTTGAATAGTGCACTTTTACGCAAAAGAATACTAACTCTCCTCGATGATTCTTCTAAACAAAATGCTCAGACGGGTAAGAAATATCGTGATACACAGCCGGTTGAACTGGCCTTCATGGCGTTCTACGACGAATTAACAGGTTTGCCTAATCGAAAATTATTCTTTTCGAGACTTGATGATTTAACAAAAGCGAACCACACGGATGGAAAATTCTTTTCCCTGCTTTATATTGATCTTGATGGCTTTAAGGAAATAAATGATTTTTATACGCATAAGGCTGGAGATTGGTTGTTGCAACAGGTAGCCATGCGGCTCCGTAATTGTGTAAAAAGAAATGATACGGTCGCACGTATGGGAGGCGATGAATTTAGCATTCTCTTAGTTGATATTGATGATGTCGATGTCGTAGCGAATATTGCGCAACGTATTGTTTTCAATATATCTGCGCCATTTTTTTACAATAATCAGCAACTTAATATTAATGCAAGTGTTGGCATAGCATTGTTTCCACAAAATGCAAGTAGTAGTCAAGAGTTACTAGATCGTGCTGATCAAGCAATGTACAAAGCTAAACAAGTTGGAAAAGGGAATTACCGATTTCATACGTCTGATGATATGATCTTTGCTCAGAATATGGCATCTTGAACTAATCTAATCTAATCTAATTTAAATTCTATTGGTACGATTCGTTCTGTATAACCTGATCTCTGTGGTGTAAACCGCCACGTTAGCAATGTTTTTTGTGCTGCTTTTGCAAAACAAGCAGGACAGCGTTGAGAGCTGTTAATTGCTTCAGCTGCGTGGACAGTGCCGTTTGGTGAAATGAGTATTTTCAACAGACATGTTGCCTCTAACCCATCTTGACGCGCTTCTTCCGGATATATTGGATGTTGATTATCTGGATGAGGAATGATGTTAAGCGTGATCAAGTCTGCGTTGGATTGTGTATCTGTCGCAATTACTTTTTGATTTTCTACATTCGTTTTGAGAGTAGTAGAGCGAGACGGGTATATTGATTCTTCCTTTATATGTTTATTAACAGTGACTATTTCTTTTGTGCCGAGTGATCTAAATTCAACAGATGCTGTTAAGAATACGCTTTCCGATGTTTTTCTATTGGATGAAGATATCATTCTTATGACTTCCCATAAAGCATACGAAGTTGCACAAAAAAATATGTGTAATGTAATTGATACTGCGAGTGTTTTCATAAGAGAATATGTTGTTTGATGCGTGATTTTGTTCATTAATTCTTATATTCAAAAAATGTGTATGAAAGCGTTAATGTTTTTAAATCTTTTGTGAGCGGATCTTTGAGTATATCAGGGCTTATCGTAAAGAGAACAGGCATGTCGAGCGTTTGTCCGACTTCGAGTCGCTGTTGTTCGAAACAAAAGCATTGAATTTTTCCAAAGAATATACCTGCTTTGTCAGGGCTAACATTGTAGGTAGCCATGCCAACGATAGGGCGATGACTGCGGTTTTCTGCTTGGTAATAAATAAGTTTTGGTTCACCGATTTTAACGAAAACTTCGTGTTGTTTGGGTATGAAGTTCCAGGGTAAGTCACGATGCGTGGTCGCTGTGAATTTTACGCGAACATAATGATCTTGCTTAGGGGCTTCGACATTAAACAAGCCAAGTTGTGGAGTACCACCAAAACCTGTTTTTTGACATATAAGGCGATAAAGAGGGACTGCTGCAAACGATGCACCAAGCATGCCGAAAGACAATGCTGTCAAGAAATAAAGAAGATGTTTATTTTTTGAAGGCTCAGACATTTTATCAACTTATGGTTAAAATGGGCGTCCGCCTGTTCGAATAAATCCAACAATGTAAAGCACGAACACAAGTGTTAACAAAAGACATAATAGCGCACGATTGCGTGCTTTATGATTGGTAGAAAGCATGACCAGCCTCTATGTTTTGGGAGTAAAAAACCCCAGAAATTTTATTTTCTGGGGTTGATTTAAAAAGTTTAACGCTTTGAGAATTGGAAGCGCTTACGTGCTTTTGCTTGACCGTATTTTTTACGTTCAACAACTCGACTGTCACGTGTCAAAAAGCCACCTTGCTTCAAAACAGTATGTAAATCTGGTTCAAAATACACGAGCGCACGGCTGATACCATGACGAAGTGCACCTGCTTGACCTGATAAACCACCGCCACGGATCGTGCAGAATACATCGTATTGCCCTGCACGGTTTGAGGCTTTGAATGGTTGATTGATAATCATTTGCAAAACTGGACGTGCGAAATAAGATTCCCACACACGACCGTTAACCATAATTTTTCCAAGGCCTGGTTTAATCCAAACACGTGCAATAGCATTCTTACGTTTGCCTGTTGCATAGGAGCGGCCTTGCGCATCAATTTTTTTCACTTTAGGCAACGCAGCTATTTGAGCAACGGCAGTAGGTACTGCACCTGAAGTTGCCTCTTGCGTTGCTTCTTTTAAATTATCTAATGTTATTTTAGTCATAAACTAGACACTCCGCTTGTTCTTGCGATTAAGGCTCGCAACATCAAAAACTGTTGGATTTTGTGCTTCATGCGGGTGATTAGTCCCAGCATAGACTTTAAGATTTCCCATGATCTGGCGACCGAGTGGGCCACGTGGCACCATACGCTCAACAGCTTTTTCAACTGCGCGTGAAGGAAAACGACCATCTAGAATCTGAGCCATTGTACGTTCTTTAATACCGCCAGCATAACCTGTATGCCAGTAGAATTTTTTGTCAGTACGCTTTTTACCCGTTAAATGCACTTTTTCAGCATTGATAATAATAACATTATCTCCGCAATCAACATGTGGTGTGTAGCAGGCGAGGTGCTTGCCACGCAAACGATTCGCAACGAGTGAAGCAAGGCGACCTAAAACAAGGTCTTGTGCGTCGATCAAGATCCATTTTTTATTAACGTCTTGAACACGAAGCGACTGGGTTGTTTTATCCATTCTTTCAATCCAAATAATTACTTTATGTATTGTATTATATAGACATATGTTGTAGTGCTGGTCAAGGAAAATACGACATTGAAATGCGGTAACATAATACCGCTGATTGACTCTGAAATGGAAGGCCAGATCATGCTTGTTGAAATCAACGAATCTACTCACAATATTACTATTGATATGCGCTATGCATCAACAAATAATTTTACGGGCAAAATTATTTACAAAAAACAAACGTGCTTGATTTTGCGTCCAGCCTTGGTGCTATTTGAAAAGGCAATTGAGTTAGCTGCAAGGCAGAATCTGACATTTAAGGTGTTCGATGCCTTCAGGCCGCAGGCGGCACAAGAAGCATTATGGAAAATTTGTCCAAACGACACATATATAATGCCCCCGTCAAAAGGATCTGTTCACACACGGGGTGTTGCTATTGATTTGACACTCGTGGATGCGACTGGTAGCGAGCTTGATATGGGAACTCCCTTTGATGATTTTACAGAACAATCTCATTATGCTGCTGATTTATCTGCTGAAATAGAGCGAAATCGCTATTTGTTGTTAGGCATAATGACGACTGCAGGTTTTGATTTTTATCAAAATGAATGGTGGCATTATCAAATGTTTAATCCTCGTAGCCATGATTTAATTATGGATGATCATGGAATGATGTAAGAAAGGCGTTGGGAGAAGATTTTTATTCCATGAAAGCAATTATTTTTGGCCATAAAATTCCATTTTTGTTGTTTGTATGAAATTTGTGCTAAATTTTGTTATGTTAAAAAAATGAATTAAAATTATCAATTCTTGTATTGAATTTATATCACATTTTAGTTAAAATTGTCTTAAACAAAAGCTGTATGGAGAGATAAATTATGTCACTAGCGACGCGACTAAATGAACCATCTCAATTTTCTGATAATGACGTGATGAATGAAGAATGTTTGGACTATTTTAAAGATAAGTTAGTAAGCTGGCGTGAACAATTACTCACAGAGAGCACTGAAACAATTTATGAAATGCAAGAAAAATCAAATCAAGAGCCGGACGTAATTGACTTTGCCTGTAATGAAATTGCACGATCACTTGAATTACGCACGCGTGACAGAGAACGTAAGCTTGTTAATAAAATTAACGACGCGTTATTGCGTATTGAAGATGGTAGCTATGGATATTGCGAGGAAACAGGAGATCCCATTAGTTTGAAGCGCCTTGATGCGCGTCCAATTGCGACATTAAGTATTGAAGCCCAGGAACGACATGAGCGCCGCGAACGCACCTATCGTGAAGAGACATTATAGTATTGTCTACCCATCACACCTCAAACAATTGATTTTGTGCCTTATCTCTTACCCTATAAAGTTCGTTTTAAAAAGCCTTACTTAGCATAACTAAGCGCAGTTTTTAAAACGAATTTCTGTGACAAAATCTTATCGTCAAAAATCAACATTCTTGAAATGGAATGGGTAGAGCCTGTTATTTTATGAAACAATAGACATGCGTAAACGATCTAATACGCCCTGCAAAATAAAGCTAGCGGCAACTTTATCTACATTATCTTTGCGTTTCATACGCGACATATCAGCTTCGATTAATGCGCGATTGGCTGCACATGACGAAAGACGTTCGTCCCATAAATAAATGGGAATTCCAAGTGGGAATATATGTGTTTCAATAAATTCTTTTACTTTTTTTGCCTGCGGGCCTTCGTCACCATTCATCAGAAGTGGTAAACCTGACACAAAACCACCAACAGGATATTGTTTTAAAAGTTTGTGCAGCAATGCTTTCCAATCTGTTTTTCGATCAAGCATTGTGAGCGGTGATGCAATGAGCCATGTAGCATCGCAAACACTGATACCAATGCGTCTATCACCTATATCAAGCCCAAAAAGACGTTGTTTCTGTTGTTTTAACGCCATGATGTCATCGAGTGTGCAATACATTATTGTTTCTATCATCATAAGAATGGGTTGAGGTTCATTTTAGGAGCGTTTTTCACAAAGTGAAAGAATTTCCGCATCCGCATCCAGCGCTCGCATTTGGATTTGTTATAACGAAGCGTGATGCCACAAGATCCTCAGTATAATCGAGTGCGCCACCGGCAAGTAAGCTAAGCGAAGTGTCATCGATGACAAACTTTATGTTATACTGATCAAAGACTCGATCATCTTCTGTGAGGACGTCATCAAATAAGAAGTTGTATTGAAATCCTGAACACCCACCGCCTGTAATGCTGATTCGGAAAAAAGATTTTTCTGTTTCACCCGTTAGCAAATTCTGAATGCGTTCTGCAGCTGATTGGGTAATCGTAAATGACATTAAAATCTCCGAAATGCATATGTTATGTAGAATGTATTTTTTAATTCAAGGCAGATTAGAAAAATATCTATTTCATAATGCCGAATCTGTATTTTAACATTTAGCAATCAATAATGGAATGCTTATTATTTTCAGCTGTAAGCGATTGAGTTTGGCTCTTTTATATCTTAAGAAAAGCCCATGCTACCCGTCACTTTTTGTCATTCCACCCTTGTCATTCCCGCGGAGGCGGGAATCCAGAAAAGCCCCTTTAAAAACCGTGAGTTTGGGGAGAGCTAAACAGCCTGGATCCCCGCCTCCGCGGGAATGACAGTAAGAAAAATAAAAGTGACGGGTAGCATGGAAAAACCCTATTCAAAAGACTTGTTAAAAATGAAGAGAAAACAGATGAGCTTTTAGAAGAGAATATAAAGGTAAACATAGTTGATTTCGAACGTCTCTTGGAATCAACTATGTCTGCATAACTTTTCTGATTTGTATTAAGTAGGCCAGAAGAATGGCCATCTTATATTATTTTCCTTTAGCTATATCATCCCAAAAATCTTTTACCTTTGTGAAAAAACTATGCGCTTGAGGCGTATTCTTTTCACGTGTGGAATCGGTGTTAAATTGCTCGAGCAATTCTTTTTGCTGCTTGCTTAAATTTACTGGAACCTCGATTGCTGCTTCAACAATCATGTCTCCACGAATGCTGCTACGGACGGACGGCATACCTTTGCTCCGTACACGGAATTGCTGTCCATGCTGGGTTCCGGCTGGGATTTTAACGTCCACATGGGTGCCATCAATGGATGGAACATCAATCTGTCCACCAAGTGCTGCTGTCGTCATTGGAATTGGGACGCGGCAAAAAATATCCGAGGCATTTCGTTTGAAGAATCGATGCGCCTTGATGCTAATAAAGACGTAAAGATCACCCGTCCCACCGCCACGAACACCTGCCTCACCTTCGTTTGAAACACGAATACGTGTGCCATCATCAACACCGGCTGGGATTTTTACTTCAAGGTTCTTTTCTTTTTTCGTACGCCCTTGGCCGCCGCAGCTTTTGCAGGGATTCGCTATTATTTGTCCTGTGCCACCGCATGTTGAGCAGGTTCGTTCGACGATAAATAGACCTTGTTGAAAACGTACTTGTCCGCGTCCTTTGCAGGTTTGGCATGTCGTCGCTTTTGATCCGTCTGAGCTACCACTGCCTTTGCATGGAGAGCATGATGCATAGGTGTAGAATTTTAGTTTTGCCGTTGATCCTTTGAATGCATCTTCAAGGGAAACTTCAAGATTGTAACGAATATCATTGCCTGCTTGTTGCATGCCTTGTCCGCCGCCTTGTTCGTCACCGAATCCTGTAGCACCACGGAACATTGCATCAAATATATCTGAGAATCCACCAAAACCAGCCGCACCCGCACCGCCGTGGAAACCGCCTTGTCCTCCACCGCCTTGACCTGCACCTTGTTGGAAGGCGGCATGGCCGAATCGATCATATGCAGCACGTTTTTGCTCGTCTTTTAAGACTTCGTGTGCTTCGTTTACTTCTTTGAACTTGCTCTCGGCAGTCTTATCGCCTGGATTCTTATCAGGGTGATATTTCATCGCTTTTTTGCGGTAGGCTTTTTTGAGTTCGTCAGCGCTTGCGCCCTTTTGAATTCCAAGAATGTCGTAATAATCTTTTGACATTTAATTTTATACCTTAAATACAATTAAGGGGATGTACCCCCTTAATAAACTGTCATCCTCGTGCTCGACACGAGGATCTATAAAGTTCAAAAGGCAAATATTAGGGACTTATATGCCAAATATGTGCTACGTGAAACAGTAGAGATCCTCGGATCAAGTCCGAGGATGACAAATATCAGATGCTCGCATTAGCTTTAAGCACGACAGAAGAAAAACAATTAACCATGTTTGCGGTCATCGTCCATATTCTTAACGTCGTCAGCTTCGAGAATCTCTTCATGTTGGTCGTCGCCACCAGGTGTTGGTCCAGCTTCTTGCGTTGCCTTATACACAGCTTCCCCAATTTTCATGGATGACATCGTAAGCGTTTGGATTTTCGCTTTGATATCTTCTAGATCTTCAGTTGATAGTGCTTCTTTCAACGCAGCTATGTCGGCTTCAACGGCTGTTTTGTCTTCAGCTGAAATCTTATCACCATGCTCAGTCAATGACTTTTCTGTGCTGTGAATCATACCATCACCTTGGTTCTTAGCTTCAATTAATTCACGGCGTGCTTTGTCGGCTTCAGCGTTTGCTTCGGCTTCTTGTACCATGTTTTGAATTTCTTCTTCGGAAAGCCCACCAGATGCTTGAATGCGAATTTGGTGTTCTTTATTCGTTGCTTTGTCTTTAGCCGAAACTTGCACGATACCATTCGCGTCAATATCAAAGGTCACATCGATTTGTGGTGTGCCACGTTGCGCTGACGCAATGCCTTCAAGTTCGAATTGACCAAGCATCTTGTTTTGCGCTGCCATTTCACGTTCACCTTGGAACACACGAATTGTAACAGCTGTTTGACCATCTTCTGCTGTTGAAAATGTCTGGCTTTTACGCGTTGGAATCGTTGTGTTACGATCAATGAGACGTGTAAACAGGCCGCCAAGTGTTTCAATGCCGAGTGACAATGGTGTTACGTCAAGAAGCAATACATCTTTCACGTCGCCCTTTAGAACGCCGCCTTGGATCGCCGCGCCAACAGCAACAACTTCATCAGGGTTTACGCCACGATGTGGTTCACGACCAAAAAAGCTTTTTACTGTTTCATGAATCTTTGGCATACGAATCATACCGCCAACCATGATAACTTCGTCGATTTGGCTTGCTGTAACGCCAGCGTCACGAAGTGCAGCTTTGCATGGCTCCATCGTGCGTTGTACAAGATCATCAACCAATGCTTCGAACTTAGCACGTGTCAATTTCACGTTAAGATGCTTTGGACCAGATGCATCCGCTGTAATAAATGGTAAATTGATATCGGTTTGAAGTGCTGTTGAAAGTTCAATCTTTGCTTTTTCAGCCGCTTCTTTTAAGCGTTGTAAAGCCAACTTATCTTTACGGAGATCGATACCTTGCTCTTTTTTGAATTCGTCTGCTACGAAATCAATAATGCGTGCGTCAAAGTCTTCACCACCAAGGAATGTATCACCATTGGTTGATTTTACTTCGAAAACGCCGTCGCCGATTTCTAGAATGGAAATGTCGAATGTACCACCACCAAGGTCATACACAGCAACCGTGCCTGTGGCGCGTTTTTCCATACCATAAGCAAGGGCAGCAGCTGTTGGCTCGTTCAAAATACGAAGAACATCAAGGCCGGCAATACGACCAGCATCTTTTGTTGCCTGACGTTGCGCGTCGTTAAAATAAGCTGGAACGGTGATAACGGCTTCGGTAACGGGTTCGCCAAGATACGCTTCAGCTGTTTCTTTCATTTTTTGTAGAATAAATGCACTGATCTGGCTCGGGCTGTATTTCTCGCCACGTGCCTCAACCCAAGCGTCCCCTTTATCCGATTCAACGATTTTGTAGGGAACAAGATTCATGTCTTTTTGTGTCATTGGATCTTTGAAGCTACGTCCAACGAGACGCTTAATTGCAAAGAGCGTATTTTCTGGATTTGTGATTCCTTGACGCTTTGCCGCTTGCCCAACGAGGCGTTCGCCATTTTCGGTAAAGGCCACGATCGATGGTGTTGTACGCGCACCTTCACTGTTTTCGATCACACGTGTGTTTTTGCCATCCATGACAGAAACGCATGAGTTTGTGGTTCCAAGGTCAATACCTATTACTTTTCCCATAAGGTTACTCCTTTAAAATTTCATTCTTTAGCAGCATAGAGCCGAGACTGCTAACAATATACAATTTTGAAATAAAAAAATCAAGGTTTAGAATGTGATTTTTTTGATGATTGGGGATGGATTTAAAAAAATGCTACATGTGGCATACATGGACTACTATTCGCCATGACGGGTGATTCTACGCAATAGGTATTTTCATTTTCAATGGGTATATTCAAAAAGAGTTACATTTGATATATTAAGAAATTTTTAATTAAATTTTACTAATTTTATTAACAAAATATTATCTATTTTTACTCACAATAGCATTATACCTTTTTTTTATTGATGTATAAAATGATGCCTTTTGATTTCACACACCGTTTGAAAAATATAAATGCGTTGAGTCAAAAGGATGAGGGCTGTCGGTTAGGTGCACGGTGTACAGCCGTTAGGCAACCGTTGTCATCAACGTTTTGGACGAGATGTGTGCGGGCGGCGGCAGTGTTCGCCGTAGTGAGTTCTGTGAATGATGTGAATGTCTATGCAACATCAAATCCTTTGGATTTATCGACTTTATTTTCATCGTATTATACTGACTCTGGTTCGTCCCTTACCTATACGCTAACAGAATCAAACTTTCCTATTACTAGCATAACGGATAATAGTACTGGTGCGACGCCAAACTTAATAATTAATCTAACATCATCCAGTGAGACAATCAGCGGAGGCATATCTAGTCCAATTGCAAGCGTGACATTAAACGGCAGTAAGACACTTACGCTTTCTGGTGCAAACACCTATACAGGATCAACGACGATTGGTTCTGGCGCGACATTTATCGGTAATATACCCAGTTCTAGTGCTGTCACGGTAAATGGTACATATGATATAAAAGGTGTGGAGCGTGCGCTAACTAATGTAAGTGGTACAGGTACGCTTACAAATAGTAGTAGCACAAATGCCGGTAAAATTCTTACATTGAGTTCCACGGCAGATACAACGTTCAGTGGCATAATTAGTGATTCATTTGTTGTGGATCCTAATAATCCTAATAACACTAAAGGTAGACTGAGTTTAACAAAAGAAGGATCAGGAAAACTTACTCTGTCAGGCACCAATACGTATGCAGGGGCAACAACAATTAACTATGGTACGCTTCTCATAACGGGAAGTATGACAGGCACAGGCGCAACATCATTTAACGCTGGAACGTTGCAAATTGGAAATGCCTCTACAACAGGAAGCCTTGCAGGTAATGTCAATACTACTAATGGAACACTTGTGTTTAATCGTTCAAATGCCTACACCTATGCAGGTAACATTAGTGGAAGTGGTACTGTTGCACAAAGCGGATCTGGTACGTTGACGCTGTCTGGAAGTTATTCTGGCTCTGGTCAACTAAATCTCAATTCAGGCACATTAAATACATCAAATACGTCAACACAGGGTGCACTTGGAACCTGCACAGTTAATTTTAAAGGTGGAATGCTGCAAGCTGGCGCTAACATTCTTCTTCAAGGCTCTACCAAGCTTTCTTCGAACGCAACTCTTGACGTTAATGGTCATACAGTGACTTATAAGGAAAATCCTATCAGTGGATCTTCTGGTTTAACTATTAGCAACAGTGCTGGTGGATCTGGTATCGTTATAATGTCTACTGAAACGACTAATTCTATAAATAAATCCTATCTTAATACTTATACAGGGGTAACATCGATTGGTTCTAGTGTGACGGTTGTTGGGTGCATTGCCACATCCATTGGCGTGACCGTGAATGGTACGTATGATTTGGGAGGAACGGCGCTCACATTGATCGACCCAAGCGGCAGCGGCAGCGGTACGATTCAAAGCTCAGGTTATATCAACTCAACTACAAATCCTCCTTCTTTTGTTCAAAGTTCAAGTTCAAATGCTGCGCTTATAGTCACATCAACGAATGGTTCAACGTTTTCTGGAACGTTAGCAAGTTCAATCAGTGGATTAACGAAAAATGGTTCTGGTACGTTCGTATTGGCGGGCACAAATAATTGCTCAGGCGGCACAACGGTATCTGCTGGCACATTGGGGTTGGCATTAAGTACGGCTGCCGGGTCAGGTGCAATCACACTTAGTTCTGGTTCCACGCTTCAAGGGAATTTTAATGATAGCACCCCGCTCACTAATCTAATTACCCTAACTGGCAGCGCGACACTCCTTGCAACACAAGGCTTTACGACAACCGGTGCTATCAGCGGTTCTGGTAATCTTATTATTGATGGCGGCGTCGCCGGAGGCCTTAACGCGGCCACAACAGGAAATGCCGTAACATTTGCGCAAAGCACAGCTAATACCTATGGTGGCACGACAACATTACAAGGCGGCGCGACACTTTCAATTTCAGCTGCGGCTCAGCTGTCTACCGCAGCACTTATTATGGGAAGTAATACGACCTTACAGGTTACAGGTGGTGGGTTTACATTGCCTTGCGGTCTTGTGCTTTAGGGTATTTATAAAGATACAGGAGGTGTTTAAAAGAGGATTTTCTATGGGTATCTGTAAATGGTGCACCCGAGACGACTCGAACGTCCGACCTTTGCCTTCGGAGGGCAACGCTCTATCCAACTGAGCTACGGGTGCTGATACTCATCATCATATCAGATGAGTATATTATTTATAGACTAAAGGGCGCCTTTTTTAAAGAGATGTGTACACCTGTCAATAATTTTTCTGCATTTATGCGCGACGCTCGTAGTGAATGCTATATGCAGCCGCTCTGTCAGCCTCATTTTTCAATAAACGATGTGGATGTCCACCTAAACCTTGAATAACTTCACCTGCACAATAGGCGCCTAATTGACCAGCGCGAATGATGTCTTTTGTTTGCAGTAATTCATATAAGAAACCAGCCGCGAATTGATCACCAGCACCCGTTGTGTCAACCACCTCGTCAACGGTTGGACTTGCGATAAAATAGATTTCAGTCTCGTCAAATACATACGCGCCTTCAGGACCACATGTCACAGCACCTTTTGCCTCGTTGGTTGAAGCTTCCATCATCATTTCCCTTAATGTACACGCGGCAGTGTATGGATTATCGGTACCTGTTAGTTTTTGAACTTCTTTATTATTTCCAACAATGATATCAGTATATTTTGTTATGAAATTTTTGATTTGTGTAGCATTGCGATCGATACAAAACTCTGCGGAGAGCGTAAGTGCAACATGATTGCCATTTGCTTTTGTTCGTTCAGCAATCTTGCATATTGAAGCATGTGTCATCTCTGGTGAGAATAAGTATCCTTCGACCAGTAAAAATTTTGCTGAACTGGCCCAGGTGATGTCTTGCTCTGATACCTGAATCTCACCAGACACGCCAAGACTTGTAGCCATAGTGCGTTCTACTGTTGTCTGTAGCTTTGAATCATTATAATGTGGGAAAAAGTAAGCGAGTACGGGATAGGTGGCATGCGTCCTTGTTTCAGTTTTTGTGATGAAAACAGAACATGAGCCGGATCCACGTGCTTTATCAACTGCTTCTGTTAATCTGTACGTAATACCTTTTTCATCAAGACTGCTTTTGTAGTCTATTGCTGTCGCATCCTCTCCAAGTGTGCCCAGCAGTCCTACGGATAGTCCAAGGCCATTCATGCCCGCAATGGTATTCGCGGCAGATCCACCTGGGTTTCTTTTTACCAACGTGCATCCGGCAGATTCTATTGCAGCTTCAAGGGTTTTAGCTTCAACTGCATTGATTAATTTTGTATTCCCTTTAGGAAGATTTTGATCTTCAATGAATTTATCATCTGTCTCATAAAAGACATCGCCTATCAAGTTGCTGATTGCAACAACGCTGTTTGCAACAACTCTGTTTTGACTTAGATCGTCTTCAGCATGTGATATGAATGATTTGAAAAGTATTAAGAAGGAAAACAGAGCTAAAATAATAAGTTTATGCATTTTAATGATCTCTAAATTTTATGACATATGATGTTATAACGTAGCGGATAATCATATGTCTATAATAATTTGATATTATTTTAATACAAATTTGTGCATATGATGTTGCCAACAATGTGTAGTGTCTTGTTTAGAATATGGATTTTTCAGCACTTTTCTGTGTTCTGCAGCACCAGAAAGCCATGCTGAAAACAATAACGGACCATCCTTGATGTAATGTTCCAAGGCTCAGAGGGACGCTATATAGTAGTGTGAAAATTCCAAGTAATAACTGTCCTAGTACAGCGATCCCATACCATGGTGTGATTAGGCGTTTGAAAACACCAATACATGCAGATATAAAAACAAGGTATGCGAGCTGCCTATGTATAAACTGTACAGTGGCATGATTCTCAAAGAAATTTAGCCAAAGTGGTTTGAGATGATTCCATTCCGAAGGGAGCCATTGTCCTTCCATGAGCGGAAAAGTATTGTAAATATGGCCTGCTTTATGTCCTGCTACGAGTGCACCATAAAAGACAGTGAGAATCAAAAGGAAAAGATTGAATATACTCCATCCAGAGGGACGTCCTTCAATAAGGTCATGTGGAATTGCATTAAGATGGTAAATTGCATTGAGCGTAAGTGAAATGAGTAAGAATGCCATGAGCAGATGAATGCTCAATCGAAATGGGCTTACTGCTGGATCCTGCAGAAGACCGCTTTTGACCATATACCAACCAAGAAATCCTTGAAACCCAATGAGTAGTAATAGTAATACGCTTGTAATTTTAAGATGTGTGTTTAATTTTCCTTGCGTCCAGAAAATGATCATTGGCAATAGTATGTAGAACCCGATTAGTCTTCCTAATAAGCGGTGTGAATATTCCATCCAAAAAATTGATTTAAAATCACTAAGGCTCATGCCCATATTTACGAGAAGATATTCAGGTGTTTTTTGATAACTTTCAAATTCTAACATCCAGTCAGCCAAAGAGAGAGGTGGGATAATTCCGCTAATGGGTTTCCACTCAGCAATAGACAGCCCTGCGTGCGTAAGGCGTGTGGCGCCACCAAGGACGATCATGGCTAAGAGAGTTAAGAACACTCCCCACAGCCAAAGCGTCACGATGCAATCAGTTTTTGGCCCAAATCGGAGTGCGCTCATGGCTTTTTCATTTCATCAATAATTTTATCAATAACGACATTTGCATTTTTCTTCGTTTCTACTGGCTTTTTGTTTTTTGCAGCCATATGCATATATTTCAAAGCGAGTTCATCAAGGATTTCGTTGATAATAACATGTGCATCCTCATGAATTTCTACGAGTTCTTTGTTTTTTGCTGCCATGCGCATGTATTTTAACGCCATCTTTTGTGATTGCTTTGTGCCTATTCCATCACGATATAAAATGGCGACATTGAATTGAGCCGCTCCGTTGCCTAAGTCAGCAGCTTGCTTGTATAACCGAAAAGCTTCTTTTTCATTTTTTTCAGTTCCATCTCCATCAAGATAGCTGTCACCCAATGCTGCAATAGCTGGTGCGTATTTTAGTGCTGCGGCTTTTGCAAAATAGATGCTTGCCTCGCGTGGATTGCGAACCCCTCCATTATAAACGCCATTTAAAATAAGAACCCCTTTTAGATAAAGTGCTTCTGGGACGTATTCTTTTTCTAAATGATCGAGAAATTTACATGCTTCCTCAGGTTTTCCATTTGCGAATTGTGATTCAACAAAGGATGTGATATGGCTTGCATCGAGCTGGCTCTTACTGAAAGCTGTCGATGCTAAGCATAAATAAACGGCTGTGTGCAAGAATGTTTGACGGATTGACATGGTTTTTTCCTTTTAAATTAAGTCTTCTTTTATGGCTTTTCGTTGCTTTTCAATAAGCAGTGCTTTGTGGCGATATGCTGGATGTGTTATTTCCAGAATAATATGTTGATCTTCATGATGGAAGTTTTTGATTAATTTAGGTGTTAAAAGAAAGCGTACAAAATGTACAGCCGAAGTTTTTCCATTCTCATCCGTTCTGTCTATGTCTGTTTCTGGTATGGCTTGGACTTTTGTATCACCAATGTGTAACCATATGCGTTGCTCTACATTGCCGAGGCTGCTTAGAACGTGAAATCGACGTTCCAGATCATCAATTTCAATCATAAATGTAGCGACAAGTTCCATTGAACCATCGGGAAATAGTTGAGGGAGTAATGGAGAGTAGGCCGCTAGCTCATCGGCTAATTGTTCAGCTCCACCTTTTTCAACACGTAGCATTTCTTGAATTTGCCACCAAAGTGTTAGATGATTTTCAAAATAAAACGTTGCATCAGGACCAACAGGGATGCGACGATCCTTTTTAATATTCATTAGCTTTTCTAAGAAATCGCTGCGTTGTGCGCAAAAGATGTCATTTGGTAGTATGTCATCAGCGTTGAGCGTGCGCTTCATAAAATATCCTTTTCATTAGATTAATTCGAGCACCACCATATTTATATTAGTGATAGCAGAATTTCACTATAATCTAAAGGCGAAAAAAACTAAGAAAATAATCAATGGGTATGGTTATGTTACCAATATATGTCGCGCTTTTAACAAAAATATGGAATCATATTTGTAGAAAACCGATTTATAATCATACTCGCAAATAATAAAAATAGATAAATTATGGATATAAAGAACAATCGTTTGCTCGGAACTTTTTTGTAATAAACACGATACGCTTCGGCCATAAAGATAGTGCCTAAAATAGTCGCTGCTATAATATATACAACACCCAGTTTCATAAAATGGGTGAGTAAAAAACTGGCAAGTACGGTGAGTATAGCATAACGTAAAATGCCGCGGCGGGTGACGTCTTCTCCATGTGTGCTTGGCAGCATGGGTAGGCCTGCATTTGCATAGTCTTCATGTTGTTCAAGGCAAAGTGCCCAAAAATGTGCGGGTGTCCATAAGAAAATAATAGCAAAAAGAATCCATGCCGGCCAATCGGCATGACCTGTAACACAAACCCAGCCTATGACTGGGGGCAGGGCGCCAGCGGCACCGCCAATAACGATGTTTTGCGGTGTGCGTGGTTTAAGATACAGCGTGTACACAAAGACATAAAATAAGATTGTGCCAAGCAGGTAAGCGGATGCCGTCCAATTACTGATGAGTCCGAGCATAGCCACAGATAGCAAGGATAAAATTACTCCAAAGGCAAGCGCTGAATTAGGATCAACACGCCCAGATGGAAGAGGACGTGATTTTGTCCGAGCCATAGCTGTATCACGATGAATTTCACACCACATGTTAAGACAGCCAGAAGCACCTGCACCAACAGCAATGCAAAGAATAGAAGCAATTCCAAGCAATGGATGAATATGCCCAGGTGCCAGCATCATGCCACAAAAGGCTGTGAATATGACAAGTGACATGACGCGCGGTTTAAGAAGTTCCCAAAAGTCTGACGGGTGAGAATCGTATGGATGAGCTATTGTCATGTGATGATTGGTTGTGTTTCAAAGGAATGAAAAGCTGGTGGCGATGGCAATGTCCATTCAAGCGTTTTGGCACCTTCTCCCCATGGATTACCTTCACAAATCGTACGATCTTTAAAAACACGGTAAACAACGTAAAAGAAAAACAAAGCCGAGAACATTGATAAAAATGCGCCAACAGAGGATATATAGTTCCATTGCCAAAATGCATCGGGGTAATCAGGAATACGACGGGGCATGCCAGATAATCCTGCAAAATGCATGGGGAAGAAGAGCACATTCACGCCAACAAAGGTTAACCAGAAATGTATCTTGCCAAGGATTTCTTTGTATTGGTAACCTGACATTTTTCCGATCCAGTAATAAAAACCACCAAACAAGCCAAAGAGTGCGCCCATGGATAATACATAATGAAAATGTCCGACAACATAGTAGGTATCATGCAACATTTGATTGACTTCAGCATTGGCCAATACAACGCCTGTTAAGCCGCCAATGGTAAACAGCAAGACAAAACCGATTGCAAAAAGCATGGGCGTTTTGAAGGTAATTGATCCGCCCCACATAGTTGCCAGCCAGCTAAATACTTTAACACCAGTTGGAACTGCTATAATGAGGGTGGCAATTGTAAAGTAAGCACGTATGTTCGCATCTAAACCAACGGTAAACATATGGTGTGCCCACACGATAAAGCCAAGCATGCCGATGGACACCATTGCATACGCCATTCCTAGGTAACCAAAAACAGGTTTCTTGGAAAATGTTGATATGATTTGGCTAACAATGCCAAAGGCTGGCATGATGATGATATAGACTTCAGGGTGACCAAAGAACCAGAATAAATGTTGAAACAGAACGGGGTCGCCGCCACCAGCCGGATCAAAAAAAGACGTACCAAAGTTGCGATCAGTTAAAAGCATTGTGATTCCACCTGCAAGGACTGGAACGGATAGAAGCAATAAAAATGATGTAACAAGAATAGACCATACGAACAGTGGCATTTTATGAAAAGTCATGCCAGGTGCACGCATATTGAAAATCGTCGTAATGAGATTTATAGATCCTAAAATAGACGATGCACCCGCAACATGCAGGCTGAGCAGCATAAAATCAACGGCAGGTCCATTATGTCCAATGATTGAGCTCAATGGTGGATAAAATGTCCAGCCTGTTCCAGCACCTGTTTCAACGACCATGGAGAGTATAAGCAAAATAAGTGATGGAACCATAAGCCAAAAACTTACATTGTTAAGTCGTGGAAATGCCATATCTGGCGCACCAATCATGAGTGGAACAAACCAATTGCCGAATCCACCAATTAAGGCTGGCATGACCATGAAAAAGATCATGAGAAGCCCATGTCCTGTTATGGCTACATTATAGGCTTGTCCTGTTAAAATCGTGCTGCCAGGGTGCATGAGTTGCAAACGAATTACCATTGATAAAACAGAGCCCAAGATCCCACCGATGGCAGCATAGTACATATATAATGTACCAATATCTTTGTGATTTGTCGAAAAAAGCCAGCGACGCCAGCCAGTAGGCGTGGTGTGGTGATTGTTTGGATGAATTGCTGAGGTCATGAGTACAGATTGCCTTAAAGTGAATGAAATGCGTGTGAAGTTTAATGCTCGTGTTTCATCTTAGCGAGCCATAAAGTATAGTCTTCCTTGCTGACAGCATGCACAGCAATGGGCATAAAGCCATGGTTTACGCCGCATAATTCAGAGCATTGACCATAGTAAACACCTTCTTTATCAATGCGAAACCACGTTTCATTAATGCGACCGGGAACCGCATCCTTCTTTATACCAAGAGATGGTACGGCAAAGCTATGTAAAACATCCCCAGCTGTAATAATCAATTGCACGGTAGTGCCAACTGGAACAACCATGCGATTATCAACTTCCAGTAGGCGTAGTTGGTTTGGTTTGAGATCTTTATCTTCAATGAGACGGCTGTCAAAGCTTAAAGTTTTACCTTCTTTAAAGGGATATTCATACGTCCAATACCATTGTTTGCCAATCACTTTGACGGTCATTTCCGGGTCATGTGGCTTTTCCATCTCATAGAGTAACTTTACGGATGGTACCGTTATCATGGCAACGACAATGACAGGAATGAATGTCCACGCAATTTCAAGCATTGTGTGATGTGTCGTTGTGCTTGGAATTGGATTCTTCGATGCGCGGAATCGCCAGAGAACGTAGCTTAATAGGCAGCCAACAATAATGGCGATAACAGCAATAATGATAAGCAGAAAATTATGCATATGGGTGATGCCTGCCATCATAGGGGTGGCAGCTTCTTGGAAATTCATTTGCCAAGGCTTTGGTTGCCCCGTTGCTGCCATTGAAGATGACGTGAAAAATAAGAGAGATGATAGGGTATATTTCATAATGAAGCCTCACACGCTGTAAGCATGCGCTCTAGCATTGATTCTGGGGTTACGCATTGTAGTCCTTCCGCTAGGTTAGGACTCTTTGATGTTAAGACGAGCTTAAGTCCTTGATACGCCGCGCGCAAGGGAACACCGCATCGTCTGGATAATTCGAGTCGTGTCACAATGATCGTCTTTGTATTGGCATCACGATAAGAAGCCGCTATTTCTTCGGCATCAACGGGGTTCATGTCAGCTGGTAATACAAGCGTGAATGGCACGTTAACTTTCGTTTTAAGCGCTTTAAGATAATCACGATCATGTTGCAGATTAATATTGAGAGCGGGGGTGTCGATTAGAATAATTTCTTTGGGACGTGTGTCTGGCAGATAATCTGGGCCAACATAAATCCGTAAAGAAAGTGGTTCTAAATATTCTTCAAGTTGCCATGCACCCGACGCTTTTAGTGTATCCAGCGTTATTATACGTACTTTTTTACCGCGTTCGAGTAACATTGCTGCTAATTTAGCAATGGTTACTGTTTTCCCGCAACCAGGAGGGCCAACAAGCACAATTTGTCCTGCTGATGAAATATTATCTAGCCATATTGGGTCTGTTGATATGACGCGGTCAAGAGCTGGCGTTAGTTGGATTGGATGATGAGTAAATTCAGGATTCATCTCTTTCAGCCAAGCTTCGCCAAGAGCCTCGCCTAATTGATGAAAATCACACAAATCACAGACAGCACTAATGGCAGATAACGTTTCATCGAAAGATGACGCTGAATTGATGAATTTTTTAAAATCACTCCGACGTGCTGGTATTTCAATGCGTTCTGCTTTGGATTCAGCGTTTGATGCCGAGGGAGACGCTTGATTAGATTCATCTTGTTTTCTATGTATTGACGAGGGGCGTATCCAATCTGGGATTTCAGTTCTGGTATTACCTTGTTGCTGTAAGGGAACAACATTTTCAACGCGTGCTGTAATGCTTACATTGCCAAGTGATTCTTCATGACTTAGAATAAGTGCATCAATGCCAAGTTCTCGCCTAACTTTTGAAAGCGCTTCAGCCATCGTGGGAGCCGTTATTACTGTTTCTTTGCCCATGGGATTTGCCTAATATTTATCTAAAAACATATTAACATAGCATGCTATTGTATACCAATAATTCAGCAATGGTTCAAGAAGTTATACCATTTTTAAAAATTTCCGAGTAGAAAGACTGCAAGATTCGAGCAGCGGAACATACTGAAGTATTTGAGCAGCGCAGATATCGCAGAAGGCTGTGCTAATCGAAAATTAGTGAAGGTGGTTAGTCTACTTGCAGTTTCATATTGCTGGGTTCCGTTCAGAAGTGATGCTCCGTTCATGCGTTTTTTTCTTGTCTGACGTCCGGATTGCGCTTGATTTTGCATTAGGCTTGCCATTTTTTTTCTTAGTATGTTTTATGTCTGGTTTTTTTCCTGAGGGATTGATCTCTGTTTTTGTCGTGCTCGGATTGATTTTCAGCTTAGGCTTTTTTGCCTTATATGTTTTTGCTATAGGTTCTTTGTTTTCGTATTTTTTAGGAGCACGTTTTTCCCCATTCTGCTCTGACCCGTCATGCTCTGAGGAACTCTTCTTTCTAAGTACCTGAGAACGTGTGCTTGATTTCGTTGATTCTCGCTTCCATGTGCCGGGTCTGGCTGCATCACTCTTTTTTGCTCCCCAATCTTTTTTTGATCGATCTGCTGGTGAATCTGGGAGCGAAAATACAGTTGCACTCGATCGTGAATCCGCTGCATCTAAAACTACATTCAATGTGTTGCCAAGTTGAAAAATGCGTTTTGTGCGATTGCCAATATAGCGATGGTTCTCTTCATCGTGAACGAAGTAATCGCCAGGCATACGTGATTTATGCAAGAATCCCTGTGCGCCGCTACCCTCGAGCGCGAAGAAAATGCCAGCACCTGTCACACCAACGATCGTTGCTGAAAAGGTGTGCCCAATATAGCTTTCAAGATATAGCACCAAGTAACGATCCATTACTTCGCGTTCCATTTGTGCGGCTGTACGTTCTGTTTGTGAAATATGCTCACCAACCAGTTTGAGTGCATTGACAGGAAGAATATCTTGGCCACCATCACCTAAGTCAAAAGCCGCAATGAGAGCGCGATGCACTTGCAAATCGGCATAACGGCGAATAGGAGATGTGAAATGTGCATAATGCGATAGACCTAAGCCAAAATGCCCTAGATTTTCGGGAGAATAAATGGCTTGTGCTTGTGAACGTAATACCAAATCATGGACAAGACGTTTGAACGGTGTTTCTTGTTCCAGAATTGAATTAAATCCTTGAGGTGTCATCTTTGGAATCTTAGGAATTTTAATGCGCATGGTTTGAATAACACGCTTTAGATTCTCCACGCGCATTGCATCAGGTTGATCGTGCACACGAAATAGGCATGGCCAATTTTTACTGCTGAGCGCCTTTGCCGCAGAGACGTTGGCTGCGATCATAAGCTCTTCAATGAGCTGGTTGCTGGTTTGCTGAATGCGCGGAACAATTGCTTTTATTTTGCCTAGATCATCAAAAATAACTTTACGTTCAATGCTTTCAAGGTTAAGTGAGCCACGTTGATCGCGTGCCTTGCGTAGGCTTTTATAGCAACCATAGAGAGGTTCAATGATGGTCTCCCACATTGTTCTTGGAATAGCATCAAATACACCATCGATGGCTTCTTGTACGTTTGTATAGGTAAGACGTGCCACGGATCGCATGAGTCCGCGTTTAAAGCGATATGACTTTAAATTACCTGTTGCACTAATTACCATTTCAACGGCAACGCAGGCGCGATCTTCATTAGGCTTCAATGAACACATTTCATTCGATAAGCCTTCGGGTAACATTGGCACAACACGATCTGCAAAATAAATAGAATTTCCGCGCTCATAGGCTTCGCAATCCAACGAATCACCTGGACGCACGTAATGTGCAACGTCTGCAATGGCAACAATTGCACGCCACCCACCTTTGTTTTTAGGATCTTCGTCAGGGGTGGCCCAGACAGCGTCGTCAAAATCACGTGCATCTTCGCCATCAATGGTTACGAGCGGAAGATCGCGGTAGTCTGTACGCTTAGCAAGGGCAGGGAGCCGAGCATTGCTTGCCTGCTCAATGGAAGCTTTAGAAAAGTCAAATGGCACATCATGGCTCTGTATAGCCATAAGACTAAAAACTTTTGGTTCAGATAGATTGCCAACAATGGCTTCAATCTCCAAATGACCACGTATATTGCTTTTAAAATACACAACATCATTATTAGTGAGTGTTACACCAAGTTCTTTTTCGGCGGCTTCTGCAACAGCGCTTGTGCAGCGAATGGGTGGAAATGCATCACGTCGATGCGATGATTCTATCCAGCGGCCATCATGATTAATATGAAAAATGCCAATAGATGGCTTATTGCTTTTGGGGCGAGGAGCGCGTGTTTGATCGCTTATTCTGGTTGCAGGGTGATCTGGTATATGGCTTTCTTCAGATTCAGATTTTTCACGCATGGGTCGCTTCGATGCTTCGGCTGCGACCGTTTCAACATAACGCGTGTTTTTTCCATAGAGACCATCGCGCTTAAGATCAGCCAGTACGCGCTTTAATTCAACACGACGTGCACCTTTGATATTAAGTAATTGGCATAATTCACGTTTTGTTACAAAACGTTGTTCTTTTTCGATGAGCTCTAGAATTTCGATACGTAATGTTGACATTGAGCAACCCCTTGTTTGTTAATCGCAGGGTAACACATTACACTTCATGTAGCATTAAAAACTGTGGTATAAAAACAGACATATTGCCAGCGTCAGGGCGAGGAGCAGCACGCGACGTGGTGATCTTTTCCTGTAATCTTAGCTTTTTGTGTCCTTTTGTGAGGGGTGGCAACGATAATAAGAGCAGGCAATAGTAGATATAAACACATATTGGAGCATTTTTATTTATGGATTTTTTTCTTGATACAGCAGATGTTAACGAAGTCAAAGAACTTGTTGATACAGGGCTTGTAAACGGTATAACCACAAACCCAACGTTAATTGCAAAGTCAGGCCGGCCTTGGCAAGACGTGATTAAGGAAATGTGCGAATTAGTTGAAGGGCCGGTAAGTGCTGAAGTAGCTGCGCTTGATTATGAAACGATGTTGATTGAAGGCAAAAAACTTGCAGATCTACACGAGAGAATTGCTGTCAAGGTTCCTATGACTCCAGCAGGTCTTCGCGTCTGTAAGGAATTGTCGGACGATGGTATCATGGTCAATGTGACCTTATGTTTTTCTCCGCTGCAGGCATTATTGGCAGCTAAAGCTGGCGCAACGTTTATATCACCGTTTGTGGGACGCATGGATGATATCGGACACGATGGTATGGATTTAATCACGGATATTCGTGAGATTTATGAAAACTACGTTGATTTGGAAACATGCATTTTAGCAGCGTCAATTCGCCATCCATTGCATGTGTTGCAAGCGGCCAAGGCTGGTGCAGACATTGCAACGATTCCACCAAAGGTATTGCATCAGCTGTATCATCACCCAATGACTGACCGTGGGATTGATGCGTTCGTAAAAGATTGGGCATCGACTGGGCAGACGATATAAGATATAGGCTACGCAGTGTGCACGTTTTTTTAAGCCTAGATCACTCTTCGTGTACTCGCCGGGCTTGAACCTGTGACCTAGATGCCCGGATTAATCCCCGGATCACGTCCGGGGTGGCAATGCACAGAGGAGAAAAACGTGCACACTGAGTTATTTACTTTTTTTTATAAGAAGCTTAAACGTTTAGCATGCTTGCTGAAAGCGTGTTGGTAACTGAATTGTGTCCATTAACACTTTAAGCTCTTGCTTCGCTGCAATGTGAGAAAGACTTACTGCTGTGTTCGTTTCTTTTAAATCAAGAAGGGTGATGCCGCTTAGAAATAATTCACGGAAAATAACACGTTCACCAAATCCTGATACAAGGCGAAAGCCAATGCGCTTTGAAAGAGCAGATAGAATTTTTTCCATTTCCTCTTTATTACGCGAATATATGCTGCTTAAACGATTTCTCATAACAATCCAATCAACCCTGCCTCCGTCGCGGATCGCACGGTGTTTCTTCTGATCCCAAACCATTTCAGAATACGTACTCGGGTGAAGAATGCTAAGGTCATTAGATTTAACACGTACAAGCATATCGAGATCGACAAAACTGTCATTTAATGGCGTTATGAGTGTGTCTGCATATGAATGTGCAAGACGTGATAAATAGCTATCGCTGCCTGGTGTGTCGATAACAAGAAAATCGTGCCCTTTAAATTTTTCTATGACTTCACTTATGTTGGCTTTTTCTTGTTCTTCTGCTTCCTCAAGGATGGAAAGAGTGCTTTTGAAAATGGGCATATGATTAGGCATCGGTAAATCTTCGCCTGTTGCTTCTTTTCTGATACGACGATTCTCAATGTACCGTGTCAATGTCCCCTGACGGGCGTCAACGTCAATTGTAGCCACTGAATGCCCGTTTCGCAGAAGGCTTGTTATTACGTGCATCGCGGCTGTTGATTTTCCGGTTCCACCTTTTTCATTCCCCAAAACAATTACGTATGGCATTGATGTATTTTGACTCATCTCGACTTAAAATCCTTAACAAATTCTTAATGACTATCTTAACGGGTTCTCTACGTGATATGCAAGAATTTGATTTCATTTCTATTATCTTAAAATGAAACGTGAATTTTAAAGAAATAGAGTGAATAAGCATATAAAAAACGAAAGAATAGATTTTTAATGTCTTTTCATTGGTATAACATGCTAATCTATCTTTATTCATGAATGGCGAAGGATAAAAGTATGGCAAAACGAAAGATCTCGATTGGCGAACGTTTTCGTATGACGATTCGTGCGTTTAGTGATTCCGGAACTTTTTTTCGTGGAGTCGGACATCATTTCGTTTATCTTAAGACCAACTTGCTCGGCGTATTCCCACGTACAGTTATTTTACCGCAAGCTGTTTTATTGTTTGACGCATTTCTTGCTTTTCTGTCACTTTTTATAGCAATTTATCTGCGCGTTGGCGATGAGTTTCTTGATTACACACCTGGTTTTATTTTGAAAAATATGGTTGTATTTATGTTGTCTAGCGTAAGTGTCTTTATTTGGATGCAAACGCATCGAGCATTATGGCGTTATTTTTCGTTAGAAGATTGTGTGCCTCTAACACTCTCTGTGATATTAGCTTCTGTTTTATATTTTCCACTTATGATTTTGTTGGCGCAGCAAGAATCATTGCCACGATCTGTTCCCTTTTTGAATGCGTTGGTTTATATTATTTTGTTAAGTTTGCCGCGATTTATCTACCGTTCAATATATGACCGACACACGGTGCAAAAAAGACGTTTGTTGTCCGAACAAGCTGTGCCTGTGTTGCTTGTAGGAAGTGGCGATGCAACAGAACTTTTTATTCGTGAGGTTATGCATTCACCTGCACTCTCGTATCAACCCGTTGGTATTTTATCACCAAATCCCAAAGAAAAGGGACGCCGTATTCATACCGTGCCAATTTTGGGTCTTTCAGATAATTGGGAGAATTTTGTTCGTGAGTTGAGAACACTTGCAAAACGCCCTGTTCAGATCATTGTGACAGATAGGGATTTGCCGCATAGTTTTCTGATGACTGTGGCCGCCGTTTCACAACGTTGTAGCCTGCCAATGATGCAGATGTTACCGCAATTTAAAGTTATTGATCAGAATGATGCTGAATCAACGATTGAGTTCAACAATACTACAGTTAAAAGAGCATAAGCGAATGACAAAGATACGTTGGATTATTTATGGAATTTGTTTGTGTGCCTTATGTGCTTATGTTGTCGTAATCCAATACCGTGCAAAGCCACTTGTTTATGTAGTGGATAAGCCAACCGTTGAGACACAGACATTTGGTGGTGGATTTACCTTGATGAATACGGATGGAAAACCGTTTTCACTTCATCAAGTCCAAGGAAAATTTGTTGTATTGTATTTCGGCTATACGTTTTGTCCCGATGTGTGTCCGCTTGGCTTGTCAAACATAGGTAAGGCTTTGGCATCTCTTGCGCGTGATCGTGATCAATTTGTACCTATTTTTATAACCGTCGATCCCGCACGTGATACCACCGATTTACTCAAATTATATGCGACTAATTTTGACCCAGCATTTGTGATGTTAACGGGAACCGACGAGGCTATTAATGCCGTAAAGGATCAATATCATGTATATGCAAAAAGTGTGGCGCACGGAAATGCTTATTTGGTGGATCATAGTACTTATGTATATCTACTTGATCGCGACGGTAAATTTATTAAACATATTCCGCATGATATGACGCCAGTTGAAATGAAACGTGTGTTTGTAGAGTTATTGACGAAAAACCGTAAAGCGTAGATCAGCAAAGTATATGCGAGCATAGTATGTTCGCCCTAGATGACTCTGTCGACTCTGTAGATTTTAAAATCTTAGCTGTGTTGATACATCCTCTGTTGTAGTGCCGGCGCGATACAGCCAGGTGTTGAGGCCTAAGCGAAAAGATGAGTCATGCGTGTGATCAATTTGACTTTCTAGTATCGTTGGCTTTATCTCAGTATGGTCAAGTATGAGTCTCACAGAAATTGAGAAATCTAACCCAACGTATAGTTGGCAAAGGTCTTTTAGACGTTCATGCAAACTCGTTTGTTTTCCACGTGATGTTGGTAAGAATGCACAGAATTTGTTCCATGTTAGTGAGCCAATATCAATGCGGATGCCAGCCATTTGATCCCAGCCTTTCGACCCTAAAATTACTGTTTGACCCAACGTGTTCCATTGTCCTTGTGCGGTCCCAATGCAACTTATTTCATCAAATCGAGCCGTACGCCAGGCACCTTCAAAGTTATGCACTTTTGTGTTAACACCAAAATGATGGTTAATCATTTGTTCTAATCCAATGCCACCATGTGGTTGTTTCCACAAGAGACTTTGATAGGTTAATAGCGCTGTTTCAGTTAATGCAGTGCCATCTATTATTCTTTCATGGCTGATGCCGGCGAGACGTAATAAACATTTACCAATACTGGAATGTTGAGGGAGGACTTGCGCAATACCCACATGTACTTTTTTATGCAATCGATGCCACATTCCGGCAACGCGATGATTGAAAATATCGAGAAAATCACGAAAGCTTGTGTCTTTAACACGTGTGCGATCAATCACCATTTCTGTATAAGGGGTAGGGAGTGGCCCAAGTGCCCCCGCTAACCCCAAGAAATTAATCCATAATGTCGGTTTTTTTGTTTCCGTTTCTGTATCAAGTTGTTGTAATTCGGATGCAGGTGTTGCAAAGCTTACATGCGATTTTATGGTAAGGGCTTCACGTGTTAGATCGCACGAGTCGCCTAAAGGGATAAGCGTTTCTTTTTTATCCTGTTTAGTTAATTTGTTCATGTGCTCAAGCACAATGACGGCTTGATCAAAATCAAAGGAATAAGGTTCATCCCTTAATGCATCGGTTACAGGAGGGTTTTGGTACCGTGTAATGCTGGCCATCGCATCCACTCTCCTTCACGTTCTGTGCCTTTGAGCACAAGTTCAACAAATGAATTCATTGATACAGTAATTGAAAAATAATGTCGCAGGACAGAAGCCAGCAGAAAACTACTGCTTCCCTTGTGTGGGCTTGAGTCGACTTGAATGGTTACTTCAACACCTTTTACAAAACCGCGCCAGGCTTCATTTCCAATGCGACGCACAATCGGCTTTTGGCTGATTTTTTCGATACTATTAATATCCATAAGACGGTCTTTTTGTTGTGCACCCACATGTAAGAAAAGTCTTTCCTTGAGGGTATCAAGAGAAGATGCCGATCCCATGAGCGTTAAATGGTTGGTGGATAACATTGAAATCATACGCCAGAGAGAATCGCCATCGATAGGTGCATAGCTCTGCGCAGTTGGTTTATTAAGACATATAATACGTGATGATGGTGCAGCCTCTTCAAGCTGGAACTCAGCCTGACTGGGAATTTGCTCTGCCAGATAACGATTTGTACAAAGCGTGTTTGCATACACAATGTTGCGCGGTGGCAGGGCAGGGTTGAATCCTAAATCCACAAAGGAGATCATAATATCAGAACCAGGAACACCTCTAATTTCAGAAGCTATTCGCCGTGTATGCCAAAATATTTGGTTGTTACCATTATGGTGCTGTAATGAAAAATAAGGCGCAAATGTTTGCACTTGATTGGTGGATTCAATTGATGACATGACGGATTCAATACTGTAAATTTCAAGTGTATTATCACGTCGTTGATCAGGGATAAGCCGATATTTGATTTTACGTCGGTCAAGTCTTAATGGATCTGTTGTTTTCTTAAATAAATTAACGATAGGGGTGCAACCCAATAGAAAATTATCCTTTGTGATTTTATGATCGAGTAAGCTGCCTATATTGCCAAGCGATATGTAGAGTTCAAGTGCATCTGAGGTGAGTGCTAGCTGCTCTTTAATTTTAGCTAGATTCAAAACCTTGAAAAACATGAATTTTTCGGGAAGATGAAAAAATTCTTGCAAGAGTAAAAAAGCGTTTGTGCCATGTGGAGGCGTGGGAAGCATCATTTCATCGGCGCCAAACCCTATGGGAACAATGGAATCTTTTGGCAGTTCAATCATTTTCTCAGTGTCTGGCATTTTTGCAAAAAGCCTGATTTGTTTTTGTGAAAACAAACTTTCATAAATTGAATAAGCGAGTTGCCGACTGGCTGATATATAAAATGTGAGTTGATCTAAATCCGAGTCAGCCATAGCTGTGCCACCAAAGGTATTGAGTGTTAGTTTTAAATACCAAGCATGGGGAGAATGTGATACGTATGATCGTTGTACAAAGTCAGTGTGTGAAAGTTCTATAGGTAGCAATGTTACTGGATAAGTGGTTCTGAATCTGCAAACGACGTCATCGCTTGCATAACAAAAGAGTGATGCACCTTTATCAATCGTGTGGCTTTTGGTGATTTTCCCTTTGGTTGGATCTGTCTCGAAATGTGCAACGCTCATCGATGGAATTGGATTGACCAAGTGAGGATAAAGTACCTGTAGTAAAGCGCCTGCTGATTCTGGAAAACGATTGTCAATTTCTTGTGCAAGTCGTGCCGTTAAAAATGCAAATGATTCAAGGAGCCGTTCTGTATGTGGATCAGGTGATTCTTTGTCTGATAATTCCAGACGACGAGCAATTTTTGGGTGAGTTTGTGAAAAAGCATGTCCTGCATGACGCAAGTACTTCATTTCATTTGTGTAGTACGTTATAAACAGATCGCGTGTTTCTGCGGACATGATGACTATTTTTCATAAATTTTATTTAATTATGAAGGAATAAGTTAAGATTTGAAAGAGAGAAGTGAGGAAGTCATGCCGTTTGTAGTACTTGCAATTCTCACTTATTCATAGCACTCTATGATTATTGACATACACTAACCCGTGTAAGGATTTATGCCTCCAATTTTGCAAAATATTCTTGTTGATGGTCTCGATGGTACCTATCAACTAGCCATGATTCATATTGAAAATGGATTCATTGCGCACATAGAATCATCTGAAATCCAGGCGCACGAAATTGGTCTCGCCAAATTCTATGTTACATGCGGGTTTGTAAACAGCCATATTCACCCGAACCAATTATCTGATCGTAGAATGCTAGATGGTCTGCCTATCTCTGAGCTGCTTAGCACCATGCATACGCAACACAAGAAAACAGATGAAGATCGATACGCGCAAGCACTATGTGTGTTGATTGATGCCCTTAAAAGTGGTGCGACATCTCTGTATGCCATTGCATCAAATCCAATGCCAGCGATACGTGCGTTTAAGAACCTTGATTTAACAGGCGCAATTTCATGCGTTTTTAATGATGTGTGGGAGGGGGCCGGCAATACGCCGTCGCAGATTAGCTTTGCTGATGTTGAAAATGAATTTGCAGAATTTTATGCACACAATTCAAGTGACCTTAGAATTCATATAGGTTCAGCATCGATTCTAACGGCATCGAATGAGTTGCTTTTGTTGTTTGATGATATCGCAAAACGATATAACACGCGCGTGAATATCCATATGAGTGAGGGTAGTGACTGTGTTGAAAAATGCCTGCAGAACCGTGGATTTACGCCGGTTCGCCTGTTAGCGCATTTGGGCGTGTTGAATGAACGATGGAATTTAATTCATGCGACAACCGTTGATGACGTAGAAGTGAGATTGATTTCGGCTGCAGGGGCGACCGTGACACATTGTCCGGTGAGTAATGCAAAAACAGGTGTTGGTATTGCGCCTATGCGAGCGTTTCATGAGGCGGGCGTGACCATTGGCCTGGGTACTGATGCATGCAGTAATAACAACACGAATAATATTCTGAATGAAGCTTATTTTTCCATATTACTTCAGAGTGCTTTGCATAAAGACCCAGCGCTATTCACGATTGATACCGTGTTTGAATGGATGACAACAAATGGGCATAAGATTGTTGGGTCTGGGCAACATGGTAAGTTAGAGGTTGGCGCGCGCGCTGATTTATTGCTTTGGGATTTAAGTGTGCCTGCATTTACCCCGCTTGCCTATGGTCGGTTGAAGTCTGTTTTGATTAATAATGCACCCGATGTGAAACCGCACACTGTTTTGATAAATGGAAATGCGGTTATTGAAAATTATACTTTTGTTGGGTCGGCGGAAGCGGCGGCTTTGCAGGCGGTTAATGCCTGGGCACGTGAGAGTTGTGGGTAGGTTTTGCTACTGTCATTCCCATTTCTTGGCGACGGCTTTGCAGGCAGTTAATGCCTGGGTCCCGCGCGGAGAGTTGTAGGTAGGTTTTGCTACTGTCATTCCCATTCCTTATGTTTTGTCATTCTCACCAAACTCCATCATTGTCATTCTCGGGCTTGACCCGAGAATCTTTACAGTTGAAGGCGCATACATTATGTTTAAATACACCTAAGTATTTGCCTTTATTATTTTCCTTTGAAGCTTTTATAGAGCCTCGGATCAAGCCGAGGATGACACGTAATACCATTTTCACTAACTTTCAATTAGTGCAGTCCTCTGCAATATCTCTGTTGCTCATGTACAAGTGTACACTGCGCACCTCGAATTTTGATGTCTTACTACTCAAAACTTTTTGAAAACGGTATAAGAAAAGGCAGATCAACAAAAAATGATTAGAAATTACCTACAATCCCACAACAAGTTTCTCTACCAAACCACTAATCGCATCGGCATTTACGCCGCCCGCTTGTGCAAGATCAGGCCTGCCGCCGCCGCCTTGGCCGCCTAAAATCTCAGCGCCGCGGCGTGCTAAGTCAACAGCACTCACACGCGTCGTTAAGTCAGCTGTGACGCCAACCACTAATGATACTTTTCCATCTTCAACGCTGGTGACAAGGGCAATACCGCTGCCAAGTTCTGTTTTTAATTGATCCGCGATGGATTTTAGATCTTTAGCTGATACATTGGTAAGGTGTCTGACAGCCGCTTTATACGCGCCAAAGGAAATAATCTGTGTGTTAGCCGATTCTCCGCCTGATTTAAGAGCTATTTCTTTTTTCAAGTCTTGAATTTGCTTGTTGAGATCACTTAACGTCTTTCGGTTTTGTTCACGCTCACGTGTTAATGTCTCTTCTGTTGAGTTCAGCAAAGTTAAGACAGAAAAGCTTGTGATTGCCTCGATGCGGCGGACGCCTGATGACACACTGCTTTCCGACATCAATTTGAAAATTCCAATATCGCCTGTAGCTTTAACATGAATGCCACCACAGAGCTCTACCGAGAAGCGCTCGTCACCCAACGATACAACGCGTACTTCATCGCCATAACGCTCACCGAATAGTGCCATGGCGCCTGCTTTGATGGCTTTTTCTGGGGTTGCAATTTTGGTGACTGTCATTTGATTCGTCTGAATCTGTTGGTTCACAATGTGTTCAACAGCTGTCCATTCGGCATCGGTCAGTGCTTTTTGATGCGTAAAGTCAAACCGCAGGCGATTGGCGTCAACCAGTGAGCCCTTTTGGCAGACATGATCACCCAGTACAGTACGAAGCGCTGCTTGTAGCAAGTGTGTCGCTGAATGATTTGCTGCAATTTGATTGCGACGGCCCATGTCGACGCTGGTTTTAACAGCTGCGCCAGTTTTAACCGTACCGCTGGCAACAGTTGCAAGATGCACAAAAAGACTTTCAACTTTCTTAATGCAATCGGTCACGTTTAGCGTGAATCCATTTTCATCGATGACGCTTTTAATTGTACCTGTGTCACCAACTTGACCGCCGGATTCTGCATAAAAAGGTGTTTGATTCAACAATACAAAAACTTGATCGCCAGTTTTTGCCTCTGTAACACATTTTCCGTCTTTGATGATAGCTTGAATGACGGCTTCCGCAGCTGCCGTTGAATAACCCAAGAATTCTGTTGCGCCATGTTGTTCGCGAAGGTCGAACCAAATTTGTTCTTGTACATTATCGCCAGTACCAACCCAGGATGCCCGGGCTTTTTTGCGTTGTGCTTCCATGTGTGTGTTGAAACCTGCGATGTCAACTTCACGGTTTTCACCACGTAAAACGTCTTGTGTCAGGTCGAGTGGGAACCCATAGGTATCATATAAACGAAAAGCAACATCACCCGGAAGTTGTACGTTGGCACCAAGTGAGCTGGTGCTCTCGTTCAGCACTTTAAGTCCGCGATCGAGTGTTTGACGAAAGCGTTCTTCCTCGAGCAGTAGCGTCTGTTCAATTAGCGTTTTGGTGCGACAAATTTCAGGGAAGGCTTCACCCATTTGTTGAATCAACGTCGGTACAAGTTGCCACATCAACGGCGCCTTCGCACCTAAAATATGGGCATGGCGCATGCCACGACGCATGATGCGACGGAGCACATACCCACGTCCTTCATTCGATGGCAACACACCGTCCGCAATCAAAAATGCACTGGCACGAAGGTGATCTGCAATGACATTGTGTGATTGACGAAGATTAGCATTGCCTGTTAATGATTTTGATGCATCAATCAATGCCGCAAATAAGTCAGTGTCAAAATTGTTCTGTTTACCTTGAAGAACGGATGAAACACGCTCTAATCCCATGCCAGTATCAATGGATGGATTCGGTAAATTAACACGTGTACCATCTGCCATTTGTTCGAACTGCATGAACACGAGGTTCCAAATTTCAATAAATCGATCGCCGTCTTCGTCTGGAGAACCTGGAGGGCCACCCGCAATTTTATCACCATGATCAAAGAAAATCTCAGAGCATGGCCCGCATGGGCCCGTATCACCCATTGACCAAAAATTATCAGATGTTGCGATGCGAATGATTTTATCATCGGTGTATCCGCCAATTTTTTTCCATAACGACACAGCTTCGTCATCGTCAGCGTAAACCGTCACAAGCAAGCGTTTTTGATCAAGCCCGTATTCTTTTGTGATCAGGTTATGTGCCAGATAAATTGCTTCTTCTTTGAAATAATCCCCGAAAGAAAAATTTCCCAGCATTTCAAAAAACGTATGGTGCCTCGCTGTGTAGCCAACGTTATCTAGATCATTGTGTTTTCCGCCTGCGCGAACGCATTTCTGAGATGTTACTGCGCGTGTGTAAGCTCGTTTTTCCATGCCAGTGAACAAATCCTTAAATTGCACCATGCCGGCCGCTGTGAACATGAGCGTCGGATCATTTTGGGGTACAAGTGGGCTAGACGCCACGTGTGTGTGCCCGTTCTTGACGAAATAATCAATAAAGGTACGGCGGATGTCAGCAAGCGATTTCATACGAATAAGTTCCCATTTTTAGTAAAAGAGTTCTTATTAGTGTAGCCTAGGTTTTAGGCAAAAACTATTAAAAATGTGGTGAAAAATTATGTATGTACGTTAAGGAGATCAGATCAAAAACATTAATGTTTTTTTAAGAGAGAGGAGAAATATCTTCAATAATAAAAAAAATCACATGAATGAGGCCAATTTTACGTTTCTTGTAAATTGAAGAAATAAAAGTAAAA
Source organism: Pseudomonadota bacterium (assembly GCA_040389165.1). Classification (GTDB taxonomy): domain Bacteria; phylum Pseudomonadota; class Alphaproteobacteria; order Paracaedibacterales; family CAIOTO01; genus CAIOTO01. The sequence goes on along the minus strand of JAZKAK010000028.1, from coordinate 12,658 downwards.
GTGGCGTCCCCAACGGGAGTCGAACCCGTGCCGTCGCCTTGAAAGGGCGGTGTCCTAGGCCTCTAGACGATGGGGACTTGATGTTTGAAAAATACTGTATTTCAGGCTACCTGTCAATAGAAATATTGGTTTTACAGATGTGATTTGGAAAAAAACAGTGCTTTTTTAATAAGAATAAAAATTTAGCTGTTAACATGAGAGATCTGAGGAGAGAATTTTCTATTGTTAGATCCCTCCGTACGATGCTTCTATTCTTCAAGAAGCGTTCTAGTCGTGAGAAGAATCTGAGTCTGATACTTTATAGCGCTCAATTTTTGCGCCACATTGTGTTAATTTCTGTTCTAACTTTTCATAGCCGCGATCAAGGTGATAAACGCGGTTAAGTACAGTGTCACCTTTTGCAGCAAGTCCTGCTAGAACGAGCGATACCGATGCACGCAAATCTGTTGCCATTACCTGAGCCCCACTTAATTGTGGTACGCCACGAACCAAGGCCGATGAGCCATGAACAGTAATATTGGCGCCCATACGACAGAGTTCTGGCACATGCATAAAGCGATTTTCAAAGATGGTTTCTGTGATCATCGAAGCGCCGTTAGATAAAGTCATGAGCGCCATCATTTGTGCTTGAATATCTGTTGCAAAACCTGGATAAGGCTCTGTCATTACATCAACACCTTGGATAGGCCCAGCTCCTGCTTTTATTGTAAAGCCGTTGGCTGTGGGCGTGATGAGTGCACCTGTGCGTGTTAATGCTTCGCTTACCGTCGGAATCAACGCCAGATCAGTATTTGTAAGTGTTAGTTCTCCGTGTGTTATGATTGCCGCAATGGCATATGTTGCTGTTTCAATACGATCAGCAATGACGCTGTGTGATGTTCCCTTTAGTTTTTCTACGCCTTGAATTGTAATACGATCAGTCCCTGCACCTTCAATAATAGCGCCCATTCCTTTTAAACAATTGGCAAGATCTATAATTTCTGGTTCGCGTGCTGCATTAATCAGTACGGTTTCGCCTTTTGCAAGCGTTGCGGCCATGAGTAGATTTTCTGTTGCAGTGACAGAGATCATAGGCATGCTTATTGTTGCTCCGACAAGGCCATTTGGAGCTGATGCATTGATATAGCCCTCTGATAACTCAATCTGTGCGCCTAATTTTTGCAAGCCTTGAATATGAATGTCAACAGGACGTGTGCCTATAGCGCAGCCACCAGGCAAGGATACGCGAGCAACGCCAAAACGTGCAACGAGTGGACCTAATACAAGGATAGATGCACGCATCTTACGTACTAAGTCATAAGGAGCCGTAGTATTGGTTATATCCGCGGCATTAATCGTTATCTTATCGTTTTCCGTGGAAATGATGCATCCATGCTGTGTTAACAACTCAATGAGTAAGCGAACATCTGCAAGTTCAGGCACATTGCTTAAATAAAATGGCTCTTCAGTTAAGAGGCCCGCAGCCAGCAGGGGGAGGGCTGCATTCTTTGCGCCGCTAATATTTATTGAACCATTTAAAGCAGTTCCACCTTGGATGATAATGCGATCCATTTTTTTCTTTCTTTCGCCGTTATCCTCGTCATCCTTTTTCATTGTCATACTCGGGCTTGACCCGAGGATTTATAAAAAGGCGTAAAAGGAAAACGTATGTGAATTCATTATATGTCTGAGATCCTGGGGGCAAGCCCGAGGATGATAATTTGATGTATTAAAGCCGCGGCAGTGTTACGCCTTTTTGTCCCATATATTTTCCGCTGCGATCTTTGTAAGAGACATCACATTCACGATCTGCCTTAAAGAATAAGAATTGACAAACACCTTCGTTTGCATAGATTTTTGCGGGCAATGGAGTTGTATTTGAAAATTCAAGCGTCACATGGCCTTCCCACTCAGGTTCAAGCGGCGTTACGTTTACAATGATGCCACAACGTGCATAGGTTGATTTGCCAAGGCAAATAACGAGTACATCGCGTGGGATACGGAAGTACTCAACAGTTCTGCCAAGGGCAAAGCTGTTTGGTGGAATAATACAAACTTCTGTGTTGCGTTCGACAAAGCTGTCTTCTGCGAAATTTTTGGGATCAACAACTGCGCTATTTACATTCGTGAAAATCTTGAATTCAGGCGCTACGCGTGCGTCATATCCATACGATGATACACCATACGAAATGATGCCATCACGTTTTTGACATTCAATAAAGGGTTCAATCATGCCTTTTTCGGCTTGTTCGCGGATCCAATGATCAGATTGTATTGACAAAGCAGGTTGCTCTCATAAAAAGTTTGTTGATTATTGATACCATGATTTTAATGCACCAGCAAGATTTCCGAAAAGCTGTTTTTTGTTAATGTAGATGTTTCCTTTTTGAACATATTCGCGGCAGCATTCGTGATAACACATCGTCGTTTAGCATGAAACGATGATACAGTGTGCCCAGGAAATGAAGCCCAATAAGTATGGCAAGTGGAATCCCTATATAGACGTGTATCAAGTGAAAATTTTTAGCCAGATCAACATTCTTGTTAAAGATATGTGGCAATTCAATCAAATTGAACAAACTAGATGCGTTCCCGCCTAAATCCGACATAAGAAATCCTGAAAAAGCCATGCTTGTCATAAAGCCATACAACAAAATTGACGTTATTTTTGCTATCATCTGAATAATTGTATTGCCACGTGGTTCGGGGGTGGTGGTTGAAAAACGTGTAATTAGGCGAGCAATAATGAAAAACAGAGCCATGATCCCGCATGATTTATGGAGCATCATAAGTGTTTTCTTTGATTCTCCCCATGGCATATCACTCATATAAAAACCAATTGCTAGCAGTGCAATAATCTGAAATGCCATTATCCAATGTATAAATTTCATTGCTGTTGAATAGTGTTTCGGGTTCATAAGAACGAATATCCTTTTTGAAATTCTGGTGCTATGGTCATCTCAAACGAGATTGATGTGTGAAATCAATATTTTTATGCGTGAGGTGATATTGCCTTTAGCATATATTTACCTGATAATTTTAGTAAAGTTAAAAATATAACTGTCGCATAAAAACCGCACTGTTTATTGTGCGTGTCGTGCTTATCACGTTTAGGTTATAAAATTACTTGGTTTCGTTTGAGTTTTGCTTTACAGTGAAACCTAGTTAATTGTATTAAGTAGTATTAATGTCTAAAGAAGACCTAATTGAATTTAGTGGTGTTATTGTGGAAGTTTTGCCCAACACCATGTTTCGTGTTAAACTTGAAAATGATCATGTTATTTTGGCGCACACTTCAGGACGTATGCGTAAAAATCGTATCCGTGTCCTTGCTGGGGATAAGGTTACCATTGAAATGACGCCGTATGACCTGACAAAAGGGCGCATCACTTTCCGTCAAAAATAAATATGCAAAGAATCCTCATTCAGCCTTTTTCAACTGGACTACGTAGTGCATTGTTGAAAAATGGCACGTTGACGGATCTTGCATTTGAACGTCCAGTCTTGGCTAAACAGGCAAATCTCGATGATGTCATGTGTGGTAGAGTCTTGTCAGTAAGACGAGATTTTGTGTGGTTTGACTTGGGACTTGATATTGAGGGTGTAGTAAAAACCTCTTTGTTTCATCACACGAATAAACCACATGAAGGGATGTTTCTGTGGCTTCAAGTGGCACGTGTGCCCTGGCCAGAGATTGGTAGTATAGTTCATCATGAAAAAGGCTATCGTTTAACACCGTATATAACCTTAGCAGGGCGTTATTGGTTGCATAATCCTTTTGCACGGCGTGATTCTAAATGGATTCATCGAACGGCGGCTTATGGTAAAGCAGATGATTCTCCCGAATTAGTTGAAGAAAAAGAAGAATTGTTTCGGCATGCTATTCGTCTGCATGTTCCCCCAACTAAATTGGGCATATTTGAACGCGCGTTAACACAATGGCAACGTTGGATTCGTGATAGTGAGGACAATGTTGTTATTACGTGTGAAACGCCAGCTGTGGCGCAGTTGGTAAAAGAATGGGTGCTGACAGCATTTCCTGAAAAAGTAGAAGCTATTACGTTGGCCTTGCAGACAGAGACTCAATTATTTGAGAGTTTCGGTATTGAAGATCGTTGGGCTGAAGTTTTAAGCCCACATGTTTTATTGCCTGGCGGAGGAAGTCTTGATATCCGAGAATTAGCAGCAGCAACACTGATTGATATTAATACAGGTGGTCAACGTGACGATTTCTTTAATGTGAATCTAAAGGCGCTAAAAGCAATTGTGCAGCAAATTCAGTGGCGTAATATTACAGGTAATATCTTAGTAGATTTTGTGCGGCTAACAAAAATAGCGCAAGTTGATTTTTTAAAGCATGCTAACGATGCATTTCAAGGAACTGATGTGCATGTTCTCGGTTTTTGCGAGCTTGGTTTGTTGCAGTTACAACGCACCAGGCATCGACCATCGTTGTTGATGGAGCTTATGCAGCAGTGTCCAACCTGCCATGGAGATGGCTTGGTAAATGGATTCTAAATAATGTCTTTCCGCGATATACTTCAAACAATCATAAAACCGAATGGTGTTTACATTCAGTGGCGTGATCAGCTTTTTATGACGTCGATTGGAAAAAATGGCGTTATTGCGGCAGAATATAAACTAGAGGGTGATTTAAAAACACCTAAAGGCCGTTATCGAGTAACACACGGGTTTTATCGACCTGATAAAATGGACTGTCCAAAATCAATTATCCCATTTACTGCACTTGAGCCGTCTTTTGGCTGGTGTGATGCGTCATCACATGCACTTTATAATCAGCATATTACAAAACCATTCACGGCAAGTCATGAAGATCTATGGCGTGAAGATCATGTGTATGATTTGATTTTAGTAACGAATCATAATGCGAATCCTGTTGTGCCAGGAAAAGGCAGCGCTGTGTTCATCCACGTCGCACGCGATGATTTTTCACCTACAGCTGGTTGTTTGGCACTACGAAAACAAGATCTGTTGACGATTGTTGAATGTTGTTCAGCCGAGCTGATTTGGGTTGTTTGATATTTCTTTATTTTGGTTCTGAATCTATTGAATTTAAATCGTAATTATTATTTTCCTCGCAATCCTATAAGATTACCAAAGGGATCTTTTAGTTTACACATCCGTCTTCCATATTCTAATTTCCCAGGCCCTCTATAAAGGGTTGCTCCCAGTGTAATTAGATTTTTACGGCATTATCAAAATTTTCAACCTCCCAATCTACTGCTAAACCAAAAGTTCCAACACCAACTTTTTCATCAGCGCTCACAACTTCTATTTGAATTCCATTCAGTTCGAGGCATTCAAATTCGAATTCTGGGTAGCAAATTAGTTTTGCCTCAGGGAAAGCTTTTTTATACCATGCAAGGCCTTCTTTCCAGTCGGGTACATGAATCATGACAGCAGCTATCGTTTTAACGTTCATTTTAGTATAGTCCTTGACCTAAAATTTTATTTTTCAGGTGATATTTTTCAACTCAAGTGCACGTTTATAAACTTCTTTCTTTGGTAACGAATAAGCCTCTGCCACCATATGTGCTGCATCTTTGATTGAAAGTGTTATCAGTGCAGTAGCCAGTGCGCTATCAATTGATTCATCAGTCGCTGCATCATCTGGGGCAGGTTCACCAAGGACAATAACAATCTCGCCACGCGGTGGATGTTCTTCATAATGTGCAATAACAGATGCGAAATCACCCTGTTTAACTTCTTCAAACATTTTGCTAATTTCTCGAACGACAGCCACTGTTCGCTTGCAGAAAGGTTTTTCCATGATTTGAAGTGTTTGGACTAGGCGGTGAGGGGATTCAAAGAAAACAAGCGTTCCATTAAAAGGTATCCATTGATTCATTTGCTTACTGTTAAAAAAACCAACGTACGCAAATGCATGGCTCATAAGTCCAGATAAAACAAGCGCTGCTGGTACTGCAGATGCCCCTGGCAATGTCGTTACATAAACGCCTGCTTCTTGACAGGCACGAACAAGTTTAGTACCCGGGTCTGAAATCAGCGGCGTTCCCGCATCACTAATTAATGCAATCGCTTGGCCTTCTTGAATTGCTTTAACAATAAGTGGACGAACGCTTGTCGCATTATGATCATGGTAGGACCATAGCTTTTTTGAAATACCATAATGCGTGAGCAGTTTTCCAGATACACGTGTGTCCTCACACGCAATGATGTGCATTGTTGTAATGTCTCAATGGCACGTAGTGTAATATCTTTCAAATTACCAATTGGGGTGGCAACGCAATAGAGTCCTGGCTTTAACGTCATGTAATATATTCTACCTTTAGATGTGCTCAGAGATTGGCACAAAACTTGCACAATCAAAAGCATAAAATAAAATTGATTGATCCATGATTAGCTCGTTTATAAAATATAAGCTTTTATTCCTTTTTATGTGCTGCCCACATGCTATGGCCGCCAGTGCTGTAGCTTCGTGTGAGGTGTATATTCGTCAGCAAGAAAATTTCTATAAAATACCCCAACATTTATTGAAAGCCATATCGCTGATTGAATCAGGTCGTACAATAAAGCCTGGGCAGCGGATTGCATGGGCATGGACAATCAACGTGAATGGACGTGGCTATGTATATGAATCAAAACAGCAAGCAATTGATGCGGTTCGTAAATTCCAAAAACAGGGTGAGAGCAGTATTGATGTGGGATGTATGCAGATTAATTTAAAGCACCATCCGACGGCTTTTAGGCATTTAGAAGATGCGTTCGATCCACAATTGAATGTTGCTTATGCGGCTCAATTTCTAAATAATCTAAAAAGACAACTTGGTAATTGGCGAACGGCTGTTGCGCATTACCATTCAGCGACCCCACAGTTTCATCAGCCCTACCGTGAAAAAATTCAAAAACAATGGGGCGTTCTTCGGAACTCTTCTGGAAATATGACGCCAATTTCACATGATGTAAGCTACACATCACAGTCGACAATTAATATTCCATCTCAGCAATCGCTTGTGCCACAAAAAAAGGTGCAAAAATTAAAAACGCTGCAGAAAAAGGAAATTCATTCATCTGCCGAACCGGCTGCAATTTCACCACCAGGTACATTTTATCCGGTGAATGGTGCTGGGCGCAAAAATCCCGAACCTTACGCTAAATTAACCTATCGTAAGTTTTATCATGTGTTGCCACAAAATCAGGCGGCTTTTCTACCTGTTCGATAACAGACGAATATGGTTACGTGTTAATGCTAAAAAACCTCAGGAAAGACCTGAGGTTAATTAATGATGCTATAAACTATTCGTTTAAACCTGCGTGATTTCTTTTTGTTTTGCTGCTGCATGTTCATCAATTTTTTTGATGTGATCATCCGTAAAGGTTTGAACTTCTGCAGACAGGCGATGTTGTTCGTCTTCGGATATTTCCTTATCTTTTTCAAGTTTTTTCAAAGAATCCATTGCTTCGCGACGTACATTTCGGACACTAATACGTGCATCCTCTGCGTACTTTCCAGCAAGTTTTGCAAGCTCTTGACGGCGTTGTTCGTTTAGCGCTGGAATGGGAACGCGAACATTCTGACCATCAGCTGCAGGATCAACACCAAGATTTGCATCACGAATTGCTTTTTCAACGCTCTTAACAAGGCCTTTATCCCAAACTTGCACGATAAGAAGACGTGGTTCTGGAACAGATACTGTGCTCACTTGATTAAGCGGCATCATTGCACCGTAGGCATCAACTTTTATAGGATCTAAAAGATTAGGAGACGCTCGTCCTGCCCTAATTCCAGATAGTTCGCGATCAAGGACTTCAATACCTGATTGCATTTTACGATCGTACTCAGTGAGACGGGGATCAATTTTTGACATAATAATTACCTCAACACGTATGAAATTTATGAAATTGTTGAATAACGACCTTGATCTTGCAAAACATTTGCAAAGCCATTTTCGGTATAAATAGAAAACACACGAAGTGGAATGTGATTTTCCATTGCGAGTGTGATAGCCGTTGTGTCCATGACATTTAGACAGCGGTCTAGAACCTCACGATAAGTGAGTTTAGCGATAAAATCAGCAGAAGGTGTTGTTTTTGGATCTGCAGTATAGACGCCATCTACTTTGGTCGCTTTTACAAGTAGATCACATCCTAATTCAGATGCACGCAATGCTGCGGCTGTGTCCGTTGTAAAATAAGGATTGCCTGAACCTGCTGCAAAGACAACAACGCGTCCTTTTTCTAAGTGGCGAATAGCACGCTGTCTAACATAGGGCTCTGCTATGGTTTTCATTGGTATAGCTGACATAATGCGGCAGGGGACGCCCTCTGCTTCGATCGCATTCTGTAAGGCTAAGCCATTAATAACTGTTGCAAGCATTCCCATATGATCGGATGTTGTTCGATTTAAATCATGATGTGATACACCATGTGCGCCGCGAAATATATTGCCGCCGCCAACAACAATGCCAATTTGTGTACCTAAATCATGAACTTGTTTGATATCAAGTGCTATACGCTCGAGCATTTCTTGTGAAATGCCAAAATTATCCGAGTCATCTTGATTAAGACTTGCCAGGGCTTCGCCAGAGAGTTTCAGTAGAACGCGCTTGAATGGAATTTTGGACATTGTTTGTGTTACTCATTATCGTGTTATCCTAGGGTCGAATCCAAGGATAACAGAGGAGAAGGACATGACCGAAAGCACAGCAGTCTTAGCTGCAGCAATCGATCATTAGTGGAATTGAGATTAGGCAATCTTTGCTTGCGCCATTACTTCAGCAGCAAAATCAGATTCTTCTTTTTCGATGCCTTCACCAAGTGCATAACGGGTAAATCCTGTTAGTGTAACCTCGGTGCCTAATTCTTTTGCTGCATTCGCAACAACGTCGCTGATCTTTGTTTTTCCGTCCATAACGAAAGGCTGTTCTAATAGAACGATTTCTTCGTAGTATTTGCGAACGCGACCTTCGACCATTTTTTGAATAACTTCTTCTGGGCGACCAGATGCACGTGCTTGATCGATCAAAATTACGCGTTCACGTTCTAACATTGTTGGGTCAACTGCGTCGATGTTGAGTGCTTGTGGATGTGCAGCTGCAATGTGCATTGCTATCTTTTTGCCAAGCTCCATAAGCTTTTCTGTATCACCAGTAGATTCCAAAGCAACGGAAACACCAATGCGACCAAGGCCAGATGCGGTCGCGCCATGCATGTACGTTGCAACGATACCGTTTTCAACCGACAAACGTGAGAGACGACGGAAATTCATGTTTTCACCAATCAATGCGATCAAACGGGTGATTTCGCCTTGAACAGTTTCGCCCTCGCCAGGAAAGGATGCAGCTAAAAGACTTTCAGCCGTATGTTCAGCTGCTGCAGCAATCGCTGCTGTTTGCGAAACAAGTGCTTGGAAATGCTCATTTCGTGCGATGAAATCTGTCTCAGCGTTGATCTCAACAACAGCGGCTGATTTGCCATCTGCTGATGCTGCAACGCCAACTAAACCTTCAGCTGCAACGCGGCCGGCCTTCTTTGCCGCTGCGGCAAGACCTTTTTTGCGAAGCCAATCAACAGCCGCTTCTAAATCACCAGAAACTTCGATAAGGGCTTTCTTACAATCCATCATGCCAGCGCCGGTTCTTTCGCGCAATGACTTCACAAGAGCAGGGGTAATTTCACTCATATTAAACTCCATGTTATTTAAAATAAAAAAAAAGGGGCCGAAGCCCCTCATTTGGTTGCCTCGGTTTTAGGCAGTAGCAGCCACTGTGTCAACATTTTCAACAGCTTCGTCAGCGATAAGATCAAGGGCAGGGGCATTAAGTGATGCACCCAAGTCAATACCAGCAGAACGCATTTCAGCTTGCAAACCATCTAAAACGGCTTCTACCATTAAATCACAGTAAAAATCAATCGCACGAAGCGCATCGTCATTACCAGGGATTGGAAAAGCAACGCCTTCTGGGTCCGAGTTCGAGTCTAGAACAGCTACAACAGGGATGCCCAAACGATTGGCTTCTTTGATTGATATATCTTCTTTGTTTGTATCAATTACAAACAAAATATCAGGTAAGCCACCCATATCACGTACGCCACCGATAACAAGCTCAAGCTTGTTACGTTCGCGTTGACGACTCAAGATTTCTTTTTTTGTCAAACGTCCAGGACTTGCAAGTTCTTCTTCCATTTCCTTAAGACGCTTAATTGATTGGTTTACTGTTTTCCAGTTAGTGAGCATGCCGCCCAACCAACGATGGTTAACATAATATTGACCACAACGTTTCGCAGCGTCTCTTACTTTGTCGGATGCTTGTGGCTTTGTGCCAACGAACAGCACACGACCACCAGCAGCAACAGTGTCACGAACGGCTTGTACAGCACGTTGCAACATTGGCATAGTTAGCTCAAGGTTGAGTATGTGGATTTTATTGCGTTCACCAAAAATGTATGGTGCCATTTTTGGATTCCAGCGACGTGTTGTGTGACCGTAGTGAAGGCCTGCTTCAAGAAGCTGGCGCATAGTAAAGGTTGGCATTGCCATCAGATTAAACTCCTAATATATTCCGATTAAAATCTGCTCGATTGTTTTTCGTAAATTACGTAAAACTGTATCGAACAAGTTCCGAGTCCCCTGCGACGTACACTGTTGCCAGCATCGGATTGGGGTGGTAACCCCGAGTCGCAGTATGGATTTAGTACATGTTGATGATTGTAGCATAAAGTGGCGTTAGGATGCTATATCAAAATTTTGATGTTTTGTTGGTAGATTTGTGAAGCAAAAACACCAGTCATTAAATTAAAAGACAGATGTTTTCTAGAGGTGTTAAAAATTTGTAATGAGTGGATTTATGATCCAGGTACAGTTGCAGAAATTAGACAAACAAGTTTAGACGTATCTTTTCCTGTTAACTTTTTTCCTTGCCAGGCAACAGTAATTATTTTTTCACTTTTTTTACTACCATCATTTTTATCAGTTATAGATATGTTTCTTTCTATTTCGGCTACATCTTTTTTCATAGCTTTTGAAATTCGTGTTGCTACCTTTTTATCAAATTTTTCACCAATATTATAATTTGGATCAGAAGATGCTGCAATTGTTAGGGAGTCTGAATAATAGCAAATCATGCCATTTCCGGCGCCTAACCCACCTGTCATAAAGGTTGATGGTGGAATACTGTTTGGCGCATCTGATGAGCCGTTAGGGGCTTGATTGATTGTGTTTATTTCGCTGTCTATATGCCCATTAAAAGATTGAGATGCTAGTTTTAAGCGTTCAGCCATATTGTTGAGCAGGTCAATTTTTGTTAAAGCAAATGTAGTTTGTGATGACAATACTAGCATGCTTAGAAGTCCGATGAATGTTTGTATCTTTATCATAATTACCATCCTTTTTTAAAATTACAAAACATAGGTGTTTTTATTCAGAGTGCAAATTTCACGTAGTTATTTTAGTGTTCAAAATTTGACTCTTGTTTAAAATTTTTGGATTTTCTCTGTTATGATTTTATTTTTAAACCTGCTCCTCCAAGCAGTATAGATTTTTATCATCCTTCCCGAACTGTAACACGAAATTTAATTAACATTCTATGCAGAAGTCCTGCAAAAGCGGCTGTTTTCCAGTGAAAATCGCCTTGGTTTTCTAATAGCTTACCTATAAAAAAACAAAGACTCTCAATAGTGAAATTGAGAGTCTCCATTAGGTAGATTTAGGTGATTTTCTAGGCAGCTGCTGGCGCTGGCGCTGGCGTAGGCGTAGGCGTAGGTGCAGGTGCAGGTGCAGGTGCAGGTGCGGTAATTATACATACGAGTTTTGAGTCGGCAGATCCGGTAAGCTTCTGACCTTGCCATGCAATAGTCAACATTGATTCTTGTTGAGTGCTCTTGTTATTAGGATCTATTATAGATATCGAGCTTTCAACCTCAGCTACGTTGTTTTTTATATTATCCGAAATATTTTTTGCTAAACCCGAATCAATTTTGCCGCCGATGCTGTATTTTGGATTAGCTGTTGCGACAATTGCTTGTGTGTCTGAATAATAACATGTCATTCCTCCACCAGAATCTGTTGAGCCCGACATAAATGTTGATGCAGGAGTACTGTTCATACTTGGCGCATCACTTGTATCTCCAGGCGCGCCTTCTTGATTTATTTCATGAAGTTCGCGATCAACATGCCCGTTGGTAAATGCGGTTGCTGCTAATTCAAAACGGCCGGCCATGTTTTTGACGAGTTCCGCCCTATTTGTTGCAAATGTGACGTTTGTTGAGAGCGTTACTGCACTCACAAGACTCATAAGAGTTAGGATTTTTTTCATAATAATAAACCTTCCTTTTGTTTTGTTTGTAAATAGATTTAATCTTTGATTATGTCGATCTAGAATGCCTTTATGATTATGTCATCTGAAGCTGGTGATTTTTCGGCTATTGCTTCCTTCACCCCTTCCCATACCGTTTGATCTTCTTTTATTCCTTCCATGTTTTCGTAATCACCCACTAAGCGATTCTCGCTATCTTTAAGAGGGTGTGTGTAACATATATTGTCACCAAGCGTTTTGTAACAATACAAGGAATTCGGTGGCGTTTTTTGTTTCTCTTTTGCCCAGCCTGACTTTACAATATCAGCAGAGTCTGGCTTAAATTCAGCAGCAATTCCCGCTAAGCCACATAGGCCTTAATTTATAAGGCTCTATAGAATTAT
>JAZKAK010000027.1:0-20293 GCA_040389165.1 Pseudomonadota bacterium | reverse complement strand
CAACAGAGATATTGCAGAGGACTGCACTAATTGAAAGTTAGTGAAAATGGTATAAACAGCCTGGATCCCCGCCTCCGCGGGAATGACAGTAAGAAAAATAAAAGTGACGGGTAGCATGGTTTCATTCATCATCGCGAGGAGCCGTTATTTATAATGATTAATCCGTGATGAGGTTCTATTTAAAATAGGCCCCTCATCAAGGATGTATTCTGGATGCTGTAGCATGGTGAGTATATGCAGAATGCGCAGGATGTATGATTCGGTACATACGCAGTATATCGCACTTGTCATGTAATATATACAGTGCTTCTGGAATATTTTTAGGTAGAATTCTCTTTAAATCAGCTATCTTTGAGTTAATGTTATTGTCTGATGTATCTTCTCCAATGCTTTTTAAGAGGGAAGCAACCGTACTATAAAGATCAGAACGACTATGATGAGCATAGGTCTCTGCGTTTTCATGCATCTTTTGTGCGTTTATTCTGTACGATAGGCTGTGTGATTCTGTGTTGCGAAAGAGCATAGTATTAATAAATTCAATTAACATATTATCGAGTAGAACATCTTCATTTGTAAGCTGATTACGCTTAACATTCTCTCCAAGATCGTTAATAGCTTGTTGGTGCGCTGCTCTTGCTGCTGCTACTTGTCCCACTACTCCATACTCTGCACGCATTAACGGAGTAGGAGCCGCCGCCCCTCCTGTTGCAGCACAACTCATATCTTGATATGATAAAAATATGGCAGAAGTTGCTAATAATAAACACGCTTTATTTTTTTTAAATGCAGACATTTTACAATCCTTTTGTTAAATTTATGTTGTTGAAAATATTTTGGTTTAAATTAAATGAATACCTTTATTCAATGTCACACGAGATGTCTGGCATGTTTATATTGACATTGTTTGTATTAACAATACGTTAACAGAATTCTATCAATGTAAATAAAAGTGATTATTAAATAAAAAATAACATAATTACACGCAGGGTCCAGCTGACATCTCGTTATCTTCCCGATTGACTTCGGATTGATCGCGCTGCACTCTTGAAAAAACATTTCACGATGCACAGCATGCACGGCACATTTAAACAATCACCCTTTTTAGCAGCGAATCACATTGATTCACGTGCGTGGGATTTTCTGGCTTTATGTGCCGAAAATGGCATGGATGCACGTTTGGTTGGTGGGTGTGTGCGGGATGCATTGTTGGGTTCCACGTATCGTGCGCCATTATTCACAGACATCGACGTTGCCATCGCGTGCCCTCCGGCTGATGTTATTTCTTTTTGCAAAAAGCATCGATTGAAATGCATACCAACAGGTCTTGCGCACGGTACCGTGACCATTTTGTATCAAAGCCTTGTGCTCGAGGTGACCTCTCTTAGAGCTGACATAAAAACCCACGGTCGCCATGCAACGGTGCTGTTTGGCACTTCGTTTGAAGAAGATGCGAAACGCCGAGATTTCACAATGAATGCCTTGTATGTGGATCTCCATCGTATTTTGTATGATGCTTTTGATGGCATTTCCGATTTATCACATCGTCGGGTACGTTTTATCGGCGATACCGCCGCGCGCATTGCCGAGGATTATTTACGACTTTATCGCTATTTCAGGTTTTGGGGACGTTTTGGTCAGGGCCATGTGGATCTGTCTGTTTTGCCAACCTTGATTTCGATTAAAAAGAGTTTATCACAGCTAAGCATTGAACGTGTGCAAAGCGAGCTGTTCAAAATACTTGCGCAACCGTGGCCCGGTGTTGTGCTGGAATCAATGCGGCGTTACGGTTTGCTAGCCCATGTGTTCGGCGTTGAGATTGATTACGAAATGGGGATTAAGGCGTTTCGGCGATTGGTTGTGCTCGAGGGTATGGGCGGTCACCACGCCTGCCCAATTCGTCGGTTATGTGCGCTCACGCTTGGGTCTAATATATCTGCTCTGTTGAAATTATCACGAATTCAAACGAAAAAATTAACACAATTATCAACGTATACGTCACATGAAAAGGCGCCGAACGAGATTGTTTTAACGCACCCAGAGTGGTGGGTTGACGTGAAACTGTTGCGTGATGCCTTGTCATGCAAACCAATCTGGCTGTGTATTCATGACGCAAAAGCACTTGTTCTGCCACCACCTTTTCCCTTAACCGGCGCGGATATTCTAGCGTTAGGCGTTGCACCAGGCGAGCGCGTTGGCGCGATTTTAAACACGGTTAAGCGCCAGTGGATTGCATGCAATTTTGAACTTGATCACACTGCGTGCTTGACGCTTGCCCTCATTTAAAGTGACACTAGATATATAAATTTAATGAATAATTTAAAGTTGTTCATTAAAGGATATTTTTTTATTGTATTTTTCACAAAAGTTTGTTACGAATATTTATGTTTTTTACAAAATAAACATATGTACAATTTGTCATTTAAATTTATTATAAAAAGGCGTTAAAATAGATGAAAAATAAAATAAACAAAGCATTGTTGCAAGCGTCTTTTTTGGCCATAAGCATGGGGTTTCCAGCATTTTCGATGGATCCAGCGAGCCTGGCATTGGATCCAAGCCTGTCGTCGAATATAGATGATTCTGCTGCAACTTCAGACATTGCGCATAGTCTTCCGCTACGTGAACAGCAAGAAATCACCAGGGTTAGCGCATTGATGGAAAGTCAGTCAAACACAGAGTTAAAGGCGCGTACTCTTTATTACGCACTAATAGATGCCGCGAAAAACAAACAGTATCATGTTTTGGACGCCTTGCTTTTGTTGAATTTTGAAAGCAATCCATCCATGCTTTTTAACAAAAGTATTGTAGGCATAGCGGGAATTCTTGCTGTGCAGGGGGATTTAGAGGGCGTGACACGTATTTTAAATGCAAAACGGACTGCATTTGAAAAATTTGGCAGAGCAGATGAGGAATTTACCATTGAAATAGCTGAACTATTTGAACCAGTTGAAACAGTTGAAATATGGAATAAAGTACTTTCGGTTTCTGCATATGCTGGGAATGCAGCCTTTATTCGCCGCATTCTTGAACGTCCTGATGCATTAAAGTTTGATCGAAATGGGATAAATTGGGCGTTACGAAATGCCGTGTTTGCGGGCAAAAAGGACGTCATTCCGCTTCTTTTTACGCAAACGTATCTTAGGCCTGACATAGAAGGGCTTATTGATGCCCTAGAGGTTTCTTTTAACGAAGAACATGCACCCTGTGTGTCAGCTATTTTGGATTCTGCTGTTAATTCAAATGAATATACATTTAGTCAAATATTATTAGCAGTTCCATTATATATTCAAGAACAAATCGTTTGTAAATATGTACGCATGGGTGAGCAGTGTCCAGTAGCTCTTATTCCTGGTCAGCAGGCAAAATTATGTGCGATGATTAGTGCTTGGGCTAATGGTCGCGAAAAAGTAACGCACGAATTACAGCGATTTTTTTTGGCAATGAGTGCTGGTTATGCAGACACAGTGTTTGATCGTACGATCAAGATAGCTGCTGAGTTAACAGATATGGCAAATAAACGATTGGGGCTAGAGGGTTTAGCTCTAAATCAAATGCAATACTTAAATCATAAGCATTCTTTTCTTGATTATATGCTCTCATTTTTCTCACAAAAATTACCGCCATACCTACGACTAAGCGCGGCTGCGCGCGATAGAGTGCAAGGTCACGTTAATGCCTTGCTGATTACAAGCGCCTCCTTTGGCGATTATGCGCTGGGCGACGTTCTTCTTGATCCAGCTTATAACTTTGAATTTACCGCAGCAGTAATTCAACAAGCGTTATCAAAATTTAATTCAAAAGTCCAAACGCCTATCCAACCACAAAAAAAGATTAAAAGGGAAAAAGCAGCAAATGCATCCGCTGTTGAGCAGCTTTCCGAAAGTGAAAGATTTGTTAAATTATTGCAAGATCGTTTGGTTTAAAAAATGCATGGTTCACCATTTAATTGCCTTGTGCTCAAATTACATGCGAACAATCACATTTAAAATTGACCTAAAGCATAGCGCGTGTTACTAGTTCTTTTGACAAACAGGTAATGTTTAAAAAGGAACGAAAATGATATTAAATTACATTAGATACGGTATGTGCGGGTTGATTGCATGTAGTGCCATGTTAAGTGCGAATGTTCTTGCGGCGACTGATCCTGCTGGGCCGGGCGAGATTCGCACCGATACCGGCGTATATATTGACCGGACGTCTTCTGTTAATGCAAGGTATGCAGCAGCAATGACTAACGACTCAGACGATGATGAATCAACGCAAGAATATGAAATAATAACGCCTTTAAACGCCGGCATAGAGGCAGTAGCAGAAGCAGCAGTCACTGTTGAAAAAGAAAGCACCGCAGATACAACAGAAAGTTGTGCGGGAAGCATCGCCAAGGAAAGAAAAATTGGGTTCGCGCCGGCTCTACTCGTTAGGCAATATACGGATCCCGAGCCGAAACAAAGAGTTAAGATGCTCGCGTATAGTAGTGATAATCGCGTCAAAAAAACGCAAGAAAGACGCGCTCGTGCACGCGCTACAACTAAATGGAACACATTCGCAGATATGAAAAAGCATGTTTCATATGCTAATTTCGCAATCGCTATGCATAAAACAAGAAGCTATTTAGAAAGAGTGATTGATTTAATTTTATCGGTATACGAAGACACGATGCACACAGCGCTTTTTGACCAATTCAGAGAACATGTAGCATGCATTACTGTTGCTGATATTTTGCAGGATGTTATCCAACGTTATCAATCGAGCAATAAAAAAGTCATTGATCGAGCGTATTTTAAAGATGTAATCTTCGCAAAAAGAGAGGCGCATATCAACGTGTTAAACGAAGACATTCGAGCACTTCGTGAGCAACAGATATCGTTTACAACAACCTATTTTGGTGCGCAAAATTGCCTGGATTATTGCATGGATCTTGAATCTCGCTTTCGTAATGCCATAGATGAATTTGCGGTGAGTGGCACGTGATTGCGTTGGTTTCTGTGTGAAGGATGGTGGATGTAAAACTCCACCCTTGACGCAAACCTCAGATAATCCTAATTTAGGGACAGATGAAATAAACGATATCAGCTTTTATGACCCTTACACCTGAAGCCATTAAAAAGATCGGTAAACTGTCGCGCATTACGCTAACCGACACCGACGTTGGCTATTATCAACAGCAACTCACCGGCATCTTCAATTGGATTGGCGCACTGCAAAGCGTTGACGTGTCACATGTCGATTTGAGTATTGATCAAACAACGCCGCAAATGCACGAACGACAAGACGTCGTGACGGCGCCCAATCGCGTGACGGAAGTGCTCAGCAATGCGCCATCCGCTTGCCATGAAATGTTTTCTGTTCCCAAAGTTGTTGAATAAAGGTTCCTTTAATGTCTGATTTATTAAACCTATCCCTGGTCGAGGCACGCGATGCTTTGGCCACTAAAAAGATTTCATCTGTTGAGCTAACAACTGCGTACTTAGCGCAAATGGAAGCAAAACGTGCGCTTAACACCTATGTGCTGGAAACGCCCGAGGTTGCCCTTGCCGGCGCTAAGGCAAGCGATGCGCGTTTGCAAAGCGGTACAGCTGGCATGATCGAAGGTATCCCGTTGGGTATCAAAGATTTGTTCTGCACAAAAGGTATTCGCACAACGGCCTGTTCAAAAATTCTGGGCAATTTCGTGCCGACGTATGAATCAACGGTTACGCAAAATCTGTGGGATCAAGGTGCTGTTTGCCTTGGTAAAACGAACATGGATGAATTTGCTATGGGGTCAGCTAACTTAAACAGTTGTTTTGGTCCGGTTGAGAACCCGTGGAAACGCAAAAGCGATCCTGCTGCAAAGTTGGTTCCAGGTGGATCATCGGGCGGATCAGCCGCTGCTGTTTCTGCACGCATGGCTCTTGCGACAACGGCATCCGATACAGGTGGATCAATTCGACAGCCAGCAGCATTTTGTGGTCTTGTGGGTATTAAGCCAACCTATGGTCTGTGTTCACGCTGGGGTATGGTTGCGTTCGCATCGTCTCTTGATCAAGCGGGGCCAATGACACGTACAGTTGCTGACTCGGCATTGATGTTGCAGGTTATGGCGGGTTTTGATGAAAAAGATGCAAAAAGCCTAAATGTAGCAATTCCGAACTATCTTGGACAGTTAAAAACAGATGTAAAAGGCCTTAGAATTGGTATCGCTGTTGAGTATCTTGATGGGCTATCTCCGATTATGCTTGCGCTTTTGAATAAGGGCATTCAATGGCTTAAAGATGCAGGTGCTGAAATTCGTGAAGTCAGTCTGAAAACAACGTCGTATGCTCTGCCGACGTATTATATTATTGCACCGGCCGAGGCGTCAGCGAATCTCGCACGTTTTGATGGTGTGCGTTACGGCGCACGTGTCGAGGGTGCTTCGTTGGATGAATTGTATGAAAACACACGAAGTGCTGGTTTCGGCGCCGAAGTCAAACGCCGTATCATGATTGGTACGTATGTGCTTTCTTCTGGCTTTTATGACGCATACTATATTCGCGCGCAAAAAGTAAAACAATTGATTTGTGATGATTTCGCACATGCGTTTGAGCACGTTGATTTATTGTTAACGCCCACAACGCCAGGCGCAGCTTTTGGTATTGATGAAACACCAACTGATCCTGTGACGATGTATTTGCAAGACGTTTACACGGTTACGGCTAATTTGGCAGGCTTGCCTGGTATTTCAATTCCGGCTGGTTTGGATGATGATGGATTGCCGCTTGGGCTTCAATTGATTGGCCCTGCGCTTTCTGAGCAGAATCTATTTAATGCAGGAAACGTGATTGAACGTGCTGCACATTTTCCCTATTTAAAGGATTAATCCCATATGTCAGAAAACAATTATTTTGTAACCGGTAAAACGGGCCTTTGGGAAGTTGTCATCGGTCTTGAAGTGCACGCGCAAATTACATCGAATGCGAAGCTTTTTTCAGGCGCATCAACCGCATTTGGCGCAGATCCAAACTCGCATGTGGATTATCTTGATGCAGGTCTGCCGGGTATGTTGCCCGTCATTAACACGCATTGCGTTGATCAAGCCATCAAGACTGGCCTGGGTATTCACGGTGAAATACAGCCTATTTCTGTGTTTGATCGCAAGAACTATTTTTACGCAGACTTACCGCTGGGGTATCAGATTTCACAATTTGAAAAGCCAATTGTATTGGGCGGTTATATCGATATCAATCTTGAAGATGGCACGCCAAAACGCATTAACGTTACGCGCTTGCATATGGAGCAAGATGCCGGAAAATCTACGCATGATTTGCACCCAAGTCATTCGTATATTGATCTAAATCGCGCGGGTATTGCTTTGATGGAAATCGTGTCTGAACCTGAAATGCGATCACCACATGAAGCAATGGCCTATGTGAAAAAATTGCGCACCATCGTGCGGTATTTGGGTACATGTGATGGCAACATGGAACAAGGCAGCCTTCGTGTGGACGTGAATGTGTCATTGCACAAACCGGGAACTCCCTTTGGTACGCGCGCTGAAATCAAGAACGTAAATTCCATTCGATTCTTAGGACAAGCGGTTGAGTATGAAATTGGACGTCAGTTGGAAATTTTGGAAGCTGACGGCGAAATCGCGCAAGAAACCCGTTTGTTTGATCCAAGTAAAGGCGAGACACGTTCCATGCGCAGCAAAGAAAATGCGCACGATTATCGCTATTTCCCAGATCCTGATTTAAAACCACTTGTGTTGATCCCCGAACGCATTGCCGCTATTAAAGCGACTATGCCCGAACTGCCTGACGCTAAAAAAGAACGCTTTATGGTGGACTATAGTTTAAGTGCGTATGACGCTGACATTTTAGTGGCTGAAATTGAGACAGCTGCGTATTACGAATCCGTTGTGATTGAAAGTACGGCTACTGATAAAAAGCAAGCGGCGAAGACAATGGCGAATTGGCTGATTGTTGAAGTCTTTGGTGCGATGAACCGTGAATCACGCACGCTGAATGCACTGCCGTTTACGCCTGCGCATTTGGCGAAGTTGGTTGACTTGATTATGGACGGAACGATCTCTGGCAAAATTGCAAAAGACATTTTTGCGAAAATGTGGGAATCAGGCAAAGCACCAGAAGCAATCGTTGATGAGCTTGGTCTAAGGCAGATCTCTGATACATCTGTGATCGAAAAAGTGGTAGATGACGTGATTGCAGCCAATATGGACAAAGTAGAGGCATACAAAAGCGGTAAAGTTCAGCTGTTTGGATTTTTCGTGGGTAGTGTCATGAAAGCACTCGAAGGCAAAGCAAACCCAGGGATGGTGAATGAATATTTAAAGAAAAAGCTGGGGTAGGCTTAGTCATCTCACATTGTCATCTTCGGACTTGATCCGAAGATCTCTACACGTGGAAGCGCATGTGCATTGTCGTGAAGTTGTAAAGTCATCAGCTGTTTGCCTTTGAAACGTTATGGATCCTCGGATCAAGTCCGAGGATGACAAAAAGGGGAGCACGAAGATGACAAAAAGGGGAGTCAGAAGATAACGGCGGATAGACTGTGCAGTTCCTTAACTTAATGGCAGTGGGGGTAAACTTAGCCATTCATTTTAAACGTGAACGGCTATCGTTATACGTCTGAAATTGTTGTTCAGCTCGTACATTGAAAATAACACTATTGTACTAAATTAAAATACAGTACAATAACACAAAACATGTTGTACCAGATGGTTTCGAAATGAAAACAGAGCTTGGCACCTTTGTCCCTGCTTTAAGAGGCGGCAAAGCTTTTATTCCTAATGCCCCTGAAGAAATTAAGGGGCTCGAAACGCTGATTATTGACATTGAAAAATGTTCATCTGCATTGGCACGCCTTGATACACTGATCACGCGCTTGCCAGATCCTTTTCTTTTGACTGAAAATTTAATCTTTATGGAAGCGGTTACCTCTTCGCGCATAGAAGGGACAAAAGCACGATTTGAGGATCTGTTTAACACTTCGCCAGCGTCTAACACAGACGATATTATTGAAGTAAAGAATTGTGCAGAGGCTTTTCGTCAAGGTGAGGATATCTTAACGCATTCACATTCTGTAATGGATGTTGCCTGTAAACTTCATAAAATACTGATGCAGAATCACCCTACAGTTGTAGGGGGTGAGTTAAAGAAATCACAAAATTATACACTTAAGCAAGATGGTTCAATTTTTGCTTATACACCGCCAAATTATCTTGAACAAACACTGACGATGTTTGAAAATTTCACCATGAAAGAAGATCTGTTGCCTGAACTTATTCGGCAAGCAATATCGCATTGGATTTTTGAACAAATACACCCATTCCCTGATGGAAATGGACGTGTAGGACGACTATTAATCCCTTTGATTCTTAGGTATAAAGGGTACATTGATACACCTTTTGCGCTTATTTCAGAAGCTGTTGAACAACAGAAAAATCAATATATAAGACAGTTTGAGCAGCTTCATGAAACAGGAGATTGGATTCCCTGGTGTCGCTTTTTCCTTTCGGCTATGTTCTTAAATGCAGATAAAAATAGCACTCGCATTACACATTTGGAGGCACTACGATTAGACTATAAAGAACGCGTTTCAGGGAAAGCAAAGAATAGTTTCTTGCACAAAATTGTACAGGATTTATTTGCACGTCCTCGTTTTACACGAAAAGATTTAAGCACTATTTATGGATTAAGCTCACGTGGGGCTTCTCTGATCGTTCAAGAATTAAGCGCCCTCAATATAGTTAGGCCAATTGAAGCATCACAACGAAACGTTCTTTTTGAAGCACATGAAATATTAAGAATGGTGGTTACGTGATATCATCGCAGCCAATATGGACAAAGTAGAGGCCTACAAAAGCGGTAAAGTTCAGCTGTTTGGATTTTTCGTGGGTAGTGTCATGAAAGCACTCGAAGGCAAAGCAAACCCAGGGATGGTGAATGAATATTTAAAGAAAAAGCTGGGGTAGGCTTAGTCATCTCCCCTTTTGTCATCTTCGGACTCGATCCGAGGATCTCTACCACAAAAGCAGTATTATAGCCGGGGCTTTACACCCAACTATTTGTGGTTTCCCGTTTCAGTGCTAGGGACAAGGCTGTCAGGCATGCGTGTATCTAAATGCCCGGCTAAGCGCTGACAAAATTGCTGTTCTCTTTCCAGGGTTCCTCTTGATCTTAAAAGTCGCGTGAGTGCTTCGTCATTGCTGTCCCTTAGTTTTATATAAAATTGAACGCGTTCATCGTTATGTACAGGATTATGCGCAATTAATCTTTCATCGCTTACACCATTTTTCATTAATCCGTGCAGTGTGCATCGCATGAACACATCATTTTTTATATCTTTGAATGTGGTATAAATATTTTTTAATATGTTATAGCGTTCGTTAAATTGGTCTTTAGCATTGTTCCGCGTAGCCTCATCCGTTGAGGCCGTTGATTCATCGAGGTGCTGATAGCAGAATTCTGGTTTATCCTGTGCATTTGGAACATTTTCAAACAACAGTGTATCTATGGAACGTCCATCGTAGTCTCCAGGCGTATTTTTTTCGATAAATTTCCCAAGTTTGCTTGCGTTAATCTGATCTGGTCCAAGGTATTGATGAAATCCTCCCACAGTGCCCGTTGACGCTAAAAATCTACCATAACTTACAATTGTTTCTTGGTCTTCTGGGGTTGAATAATGCATCTTTTCAAGCATTTTGCACATGAAACGTTGATTGAATGCGGACGGGCAATATTTCACGCACCAAATCGCGTTAACAAGTTTTTGTTGCGATTCGAGATCGTGTGTTTTAACGGCGCCTTTTGTAATCGCAATTAGTTCCGTTATGCTTGCATTGGGATTTGCCTTTATAAGACTTTGAAACAAGGGGCCTGCATCGGTGGCAAGTTCTGGCGTACAAATAGTATTGCAATAAGCGGTTTTTCCGCCCAAATTGGCGGCCACAACAAGCGTAGCTGCTGCACCAACGGCTCCGCCAAGAATAATAGGGCCACCGAAGGGTGATGTTGCAAGCGCACTTGTACCAAGAAAACCGCCGATCGCAGCCGTTACGCCAAAATGTGACGCAACTGTTGCGCCTGAAAATATAGCCGCATCTGCAAACATAGCCGCATTACACTGAGACGGATCGGATTCACATAACGTCATCGCAAAGCCAGCACCGGTCATCGACGCCGCATCTCTTGCCAATCTTGATGCGCAGCGGATTGGATCATTTGTTTTACATAGAAGTGTGTTAAAAAAAGGCACAGAATGTGCGCACGTGATAAAGAGACAAAACGTAGCAGCGGATAGTATCGTTTTCGGTATACGCATTATTATTTCTTTTTTCATATATTTCATAATTAAATGGTACACGTATATAGATTAAAAATTCATTAACAGACGCAGCATGCTACCCGTCACTTTTATTTTTCTTACTGTCATTCCCGCGGAGGCGGGGATCCAGGCTGTTTAGCTCTCCCCAAACTCACGATTTTTAAAGGGGCTTTTCTGGATTCCCGCCTCCGCGGGAATGACAAGGGTGGAGTGACAAAAAGTGACGGGTAGCATGCAGACGCAGTGTGCATGTTTTTTAAGCCTAGATTTCTCCTCGTGTATTCACCGTGCATGACACGGTGATCTAGATGCCCGGATTGATCCCCGGATCACGTCCAGGGACGGGCAATGCACAGAGAAGGAAACCTGCACACTGCGTTAACCGTGAATACCTTTTCTTATATACGAACCGATGATTCGCAGGTAAACCCAAAAATAACAAAAATTTATTTTAAAATACTTTTGGCTGTGCATTCTATCGATTTTTGTGATACTTTCTGATTCATGCTTATTTCCCTATCAAAAGAAGATATATACCGATTATTATGAAATTTATTCGTTTTTGTGGATGCCTTTTGGCTGTGTGTGTGATTACTGAACGTGCTGAATGCACGGTGCATCTTTTCTTGCGACCAACAGATTCACGTCATAATACGTATTCCGCTATTCATTCTAGCCTACCTACCTCCTATGATAGTGAACTAGGTTATCCTGCACATCAACGTGACACGTCATCGCAGCGAGGCGAAGCGCCGGTATCTTCGGCAAATGCAGTTAATAAAACATGTGTTGATCGCGTTTTTGAAGGACTTGGTTTTAAATACACGTCAGAAGATTGGCCACCAGTTCTTTCGGAAGAACAAACTCGAGATCAAAATAATGAGCGGCAGTTAACGTGGGAAAAAGCGTATTGGGATAAAAAATCACTGACGCATCAACGCCTGCTTATAGCAGAAGGTGCCATTGGCTATGTATCCAGTGTTGTCGGAATGATCGCTTTGCCGCTGATGTATACAGCAGCGAAAGCGGACCCGCAGCATACATTTGGGTATGCAGCGCTTTCTGTAACGCCTTATTTAATACCATTTTCGCTTCGCTTGGGAAGTATGTGGGCATCTAAGCAAGACGGCACATCCAAAGTGCCATGGTATTGGAACAAAGCAGAAGTTACCGCGCGTTGTGTGCAGCTTGTGGTTGGTCTTGCGTTGATCGATTGTTTATTTAGACAGGCAGAATATTCAGTACGCAAAGGCGATAGTCAGTCATTGGATGCATTAGCAAATGTTATGAATTTTTGGTTTTACTTTTTCGTTCCCTACGTAGTGCGTGCCTCCAACGTGTGCGTTCACTCACCCTATGACTGTATGAATAGATGCTAAATAAATTAACCATGGTGCATATTACCGTTTTCTAACACAAACAGACGCAGAAAGTTATTTTTATGATTAAAGCTTTTTACACCGTTATTTCGATATGCGCTGTGTGTCTAACACATGCGGTTAGTGCCACTGACGAGTTGATTGATGCTGCTGACGAAAGAACACCAGCCGAGATCATCAAACAAAGAACAGCAGAAATGTTGGCTACTTTTGACCATTTAGCAGAAAGCCCAGATGCTGCCTCCCAACTTGTTGATCTAATAACACCTGATGCCTTAAGAAATACATTGCTTGCATATGCTTGCAGAGAACAGCGTCCAGATATCATTCAGTGTTTCCTTAATCACGGTGCACCTGTTCATGCAACAGCATTCCGCGATATTTTTAGCCCTGAAAATGAATCTGACACCGTCATGGCGAGCCCCACAGGGGCGGTGGCCATCACCATGCATCTTATACCATTTTCACTAACTTTCAATTAGTGCAGTCCTCTGCAATATCTCTGTTGCTCATGTACAAGTGTACACTGCGCACCTCGAATTTTGATGTCTTACTACTCAAAACTTTTTGAAAACGGTATTATGAGGCTTGTGATGACGAAGATGGGAAGACATTAAATTAATTTATTCCGGAAATTGGAATAATATTTGACCTTAGCCATGCCCGGATAAAAACAAAAGGCCTGTCGCTAATGCCTCATAAATTGGCCGCAATACCCACATAAGAGGGCTGAATTCAATGCCCACAAGTGCGAATACCGAAGGCGCCATAACAAGCCCCAAAATAATCAACATCCCGTAGCGTTCTGTCATCTGATAGGAATAGGCAAGTGCTGGCGGCAAAATCCCACTAAGAATTCTCCCTCCGTCAAGGGGCAATAAGGGGATTAAATTAAATGCGGCAAGCACAAGATTAATGCGAATAACCGCCGTCAAAATTTCATGCCCTGCTGTGTGGGTTTCAGCTAGAAAAAGCATCGCGCACCAGGCGAGGAGTAGATTTACCGCTGGCCCAGCAAACGCGACCACAATAAGCCCGAGACGTCTGTGTGTAAGTGCGTTAAAATCAACAGGAACAGGTTTTGCCCAACCAAAAAGAAAGGGGGCATGCGTCAGCATCAGCAACCCTGGCAAGATGATTGTTCCCATTAGGTCTACGTGCGCAATTGGATTAAAGGTCAGTCGTCCCGCACGTTTAGCCGTGTCGTCGCCAAAGGCGTAGGCGGCAGCACCATGCGCTGCCTCGTGCGTGGTGATTGCCACGACAAGCGCTAAGAATTGAGTGATAATTGTAAAAAGGGACATGTTTTTCCTTGAGCCACTATGTGCATTCCCCGGGCGTGACCCGGGGATCTCAGATACTTAAAAAACAAGCACACTGCCGAAACCTATGAATCCAGTAAACGACGTAACCAGCTCTTTGATTGTTTTGGCTCGTCTTTTTTCTTTGTTTCTTCTTTTTTAACAGATGGCGCATCCGTCACTGTTCCGGCAACTTCCGGTCTGCGATTTTCACGTGGTGGGCGCGGGGTTTGCTTGTTTTGCGTATTGTTATTATTCCGCTTTATCTGAATGACATCTGATCCTGGCTGACCATCAATAAGCCTTGGCTCGATTGGCTTGGGTTCAAAAATCGGCTTGTCAAACGTATCAATTCTGTTCGCATCATGTGTTCGATTATGTTGGCGTCGTTGATAGGGGTGACGACGGCGACGTGTGTTCCCAAAACGCTTATCAGATTGCCCTTCTTCGCCTTGCGCAGTTTCTGCTGCTTCGCCTTGATTCGCATCACTCGAAATGGGCGCATCAACGTTCAAATGCTGTTCGTCCATCTTCTCAGCTGATGGCGTGCTTTGTGCCTTTTCTGCAGACTCATCGGAATCTTCAGATGCTGCGCCTTCTATTTCGTTGCCAGCTTCATCCGTTGCTCTGCTGCGATTATGACGGCGACGACGGTTATTATGACGTCTTGATTTTTTCTTAACGGTTTGCGCCGCATCATCATCCGTTGCTTGATCGGTGTCGGCACCCGTTTCTGTATCGTCATCATCTTCTTCTGCCAAAGATGGTTCTGCGTCCTCTGAAGCGAGTTCTTTAGCAAGCAGAGTCGTCTGTGCAATCTTAAGAGTACGCGGACGTTCTGATTGTATTTCCACATGGAATTCAGGTGATAATAACGCCGTATCATGGATGATTTGAATCACCACACTATAGCGATTTTCAATGGCAACAATGGCGTTTCGTTTTTGATTCAACAAGAATAAATCAACACCAAATGGTACGGTTACCAGTATTTCATAGGCATTGCTTGAAATAATAGTGCGCTCAATTTCACGTATCGCCTGAAGCGCCAATGAATCAACGGAACGAACAAGTCCCGTGCCGTGGCAGTGCGTGCAGACAATAGAATGATTTTCGAGCATGCTTGGACGAAGGCGTTGACGTGATAATTCCAACAAACCAAACTGGCTAATGCGTCCTACTTGAATACGTGCACGGTCTGTTTTTAACGCATCACGTATCTTACGTTCTACATTTGCGATATGGGCCGGATCATGCATATCAATAAAGTCGATAACAACAATGCCACCTATATCGCGCAAACGGAGTTGACGACCAATTTCGGCAGCTGCTTCAAGGTTTGTTTTAACCGCAGTGTCATCAATATTACGTTCACGTGTGGATCTGCCCGAGTTAACATCAATCGCAACCAATGCTTCTGTGTGATTGATAACAATCGATCCGCCAGACGGCAACGTCACAACGGGTTGATGCATTTTTTCAATTTGCTCTTCAACGCCAAAACGATGAAAAATAGGCTGCAGCAAATCTTTGTACAACTTTACTTTTTTCGCATGACTTGGAATCAAGCTTTTCATGAAATTCTTAGCGGCTTTGTAAGCTTCTTCGCCTTCAACAAGCACTTCTTCAACGTCACGATCATAAATATCACGGATTGCGCGTTTAACAAGGTCGCCTTCGGCATAGACCAGTTCTGGCGCTGTTGAAATAATCGTTTTCTCGCGAATATCATCCCACACACGCAATAAGTATTCATAATCACGTCTGATTTCAGATTTATTACGTTCTTGCCCAGCGGTGCGAACAATAAGCGACATGCCTTCGGGAATTTCGAATTCTTTCATAAGGCTACGTAAACGACGACGATCATCATTGTCGCTAATTTTACGTGATACGCCGCCCGCACGGTGGCCCGCATTTGGCATGAGTACGCAATAACGACCAGGGAGCGATAAATACGTTGTTAACGCAGCGCCTTTATTGCCGCGCTCTTCTTTTACAACCTGCACCAACATGATCTGACGACGCTTGATGACCTCTTGGATTTTATAGCGGAATCGCAAATTTCGCTTTTCATTATTAGCGATCGCTTCTGGTTCAGAAAGGTCGTCTGCACCCACGGTTGAATCACCGCCAATATCACTATCTTGATCAAGATCATGAAGCGCATCATCAAATGCTTTTTGAGTTTCTGCACGTATGTAATCAGGCAGATCGGTATCACTATCGTTTTCCAAGCCATCTTCAGGGATGATTTCTGAAATCGTATTTTTCGCAAACTTAACTGTTTCTGCCTGTGCATTCTGTTCGGCAGCAAGCATGCTTTGCTCAAGTGACGTATCAAATTCTGCTGCATCGCTGTCTGGAGAAAGCTCATCATGCTCCCCATCAAGCGCCAAGCTTTGCTCAAGCATCTTGCGATCAGCAATTGGAATGCGATAATAATCAGGATGAATTTCAGCAAATGGTAAAAAACCATGCCGCCCATTATTATATTCGACAAAAGCTGCTTGTAGAGATGGTTCTACGCGTACAACTTTTGCGAGATAAATGTTACTTTTTATGAGTCGTTTGTTGGCTGTTTCGGAATCAAATTCTTCCAGCGAATGTGTGTTAACAACTGCGACGCGCACCTCTTCATTGTGGGTGGCGTCAATAAGAAGACGCTTAACCATTGTCTTAATAACTCCCTAAATGCAAAGGCGTCGCACCAAGTCTTATCATTATTCATTTCATAAAAAACCATGACTCTGAAAAACGCCTCTACATTATAATAATTGAACTAAATTTATGTTGTTTTATGTCTGCATGTGGCCAAAAAACGATCAAACCGACTTTTAATATCGTGAAAGAAGTTAGCTTTATAAGCCGCATACAAGAAATGTCTACACTCTCACTGTAATCTAATTATGCAAAGGATTCAATTAAAACCTTGACATCGCAAAAGTGATAAGCCACACACGAAACATTTAGAATGTCGAACCTCGTTGGTTTTTCGCCAATAGGTTGAAATCATTAATATTTTTCATTGACAGGTTGAATTTGATTGCGTAAATTCAGGAATTAAAATTAATTTTTAACAAAATATGATGCTTATTATGTGTGAATTTTATATATACAAGGATTTTTATAATGAATAAAAATATACTGATTATGACTGTGTGCGCTTTTGTTCCGTTTAGCCTGGCTATTGGCATGGAAGGTGACATTGATGCTAGCCGGGTACCTAGGCGTGCTCGATCGGTTAGTATTGTTGAGGGGCCAGAGGTGCGGGCTGTTACCCCTAGCAGTCTCGGTCTTCATGACCCTATTATTTTACCTATGCATGGGGATAGGGTACCTAAACGTGTTCGATCGTTTAGTATTGTTGATGTGTCAGAGGTGCAGGCTGTTATCACGAGCAGTCTCGGTCTTCATGATCCTATTATTTTGCCTATGTGCACAACGCCAGCGGTAGATATATTTTCCCGTATCCCTATGAATCCACTTTATTTAAAATACGGCCCTTCGAATAATGCAAAGGGATTTGCGGCTTGGCTGGTGCAAAATGAAATTGATGCACGCGATTTTACGGTAGAAAAAGCATCAAAGAAATATGCGCATTATATAAAATGTAAATATAAGCGTGAATTAAAAGACCAATTAATACGTCAAGATAAAAATCCAAAGACGTATAAAAATTATATGCATAGAATTATTCCTATTATTGACGTAATCCTTCCTGTTTTTAAAGACATGTATAGCGGGATTATTTATCCTGCAGTAGAGCGTGCTGCTCGTCGTTCTTCTGAGCGAAGTGCTGCAATTGCGGCGGAAACAGATTCGGATTGACATATCGATGAATGCTGTGGATGATCAAAATAGAACGTTTATTTAATTTAATTAACAACGATGATTCACAGAACAATGCCGCTAATAATACCGACACCTGAAACGACAAAAGCGGCTCGTTTTGATGCGCTTATGCAATTCATTCAAAACCAAGGGTTGGCGGGGCAACTTATTCCCTTTGCGAAAGACATGTCAAATCGTCAGTACTATCGTTTGTGCGTTGACGGACAGTCGTTTGTGGTGATGGACGCCCCTGCCCCTGAAAAGCCAACACAGTTTGTCTTATTTGCGGATTTCTTGCTTAAACAAGGCCTTCGTGCACCCAAAATTTTAGGCTTTGACGAAGAAAATGGGTTTGTCCTGTTGGAAGATTTTGGCGATCAAACGTTTACACGTGCGCTTGAATTAGCCCCTCTGCATGACAATTCAATTGAAAAAAAGCTTTATCATACGGCGACAAATATTTTGAACATGTTGAAAAACTGTCCACGTCCCATGGTGATCGAAGAATATACAACCGCAAAATTGCTTGCAGAAGTTGAAGTATTTATTGATTGGTATTGGCCGTATGCTAAGGGTGTTCAGGCACCAGCGATTGCCAAAAACCCATTTATGGCGTTATGGGAAGATTTATTTAATGCACTGCCACGAACACCAAAAACAGTTGTGTTGCGCGATTTTCATGTTGACAATTTAATGCTTATCGAAGCCCCGTTGTCCGTTGCAACCTGTGGTGTGCTTGATTTTCAAGATGCTTTGTGGGGTTCGGTGGTGTACGATTTTGTCTCATTGCTCGAGGACGCGCGGCGTGATGTATCACCTGACGTTGTGTTGCAGTGTTCGCAGCAATTTTTGGCGGCATACCCGCCGGAACAGCATGATGCATTGGAATTGACAGCAAAGGTATTGGGCGCCAGCCGTCATGTGAAAGTGATTGGTGTTTTTACCCGTTATGCGATTCGTCAACAGAATGATTCGAAATGTGTGCACTTGCCGCGTTTGTGGCGTTATCTGGAACAGCATTTTAACGATCCGATCTTTGAACCCATCGCACAATGGTTTGCTGACTATTTCCCCCTAAAGGCGCAACATGCCGTTGTTTATAAAAAGCCAGAGCAAGCTATAGCCGTTCATCCATAAATTGTGCATTGCTGTTCACCCACAAATTGTGCATTGCCCGTCCCCGGGTATCTTGAAATTATCGGTGATGAGTTATAAAATCTTGACTTATAACTCATAAAAACGATAAAATATGAGTTATAAACGCAGTGGATATAACGCATGATGTGGAATTGGCAACAAAAAGAATGGCCTGTATTTTCATACAAAAGCACTGAATTGGATGAACTTGAAAGAGAGTACATATACAATTCAGGCTTTTTTCAAGGCGTTTTCAATCATTTAAATAGTGATGAAAACATGTCCTTAACGATTGATTTGATAACGGATGAAGCGTTTAAGACTTCTGAAATTGAAGGTGATTATTTAAACAGAGATAGCATACATTCATCAATCAGACGCAATTTTGGATTGCAGACAGATTATCAAAAAATACCACCTGCTGAACAAGGTATTTCTGAAATGCTCGTCGATTTATATAGATCATTTAATGAACCACTGACGCATCAAAAACTGCATGAATGGCATGTTATGCTCACCAAAGACCGTCGCGATTTAATGGATATTGGCGCGTACAGAACCCACGCCGAGGCGATGCAAATTGTATCAGGCTCACTTAATCCTAAAATCTACTTCGAGGCGCCTCCATCCACGAAAATGCAACACGAAATGGATACATTTATAACATGGTTCAATAATACTGCACCGAAAGGCCTTGGCCGACTTCCAGCGCTGACGCGTGCTGGAATTGCGCATCTTTATTTTGTGTGCATCCATCCTTTTGAAGATGGAAATGGTCGCGTTGCGCGTGCGATTGCGCAAAAATCCTTGTTTCAAAGTACTGGAAAACCGACCCTTATTGCGCTGTCCACCATCATTCAAAAGCATAAAAAAGAATATTACCAGGCATTGGAAGATAACAATAAAACAACTGAAATTACAGATTGGCTTATTTATTTTGCAAAAACAGTGTTAGAAGCGCAATCCTATACACAAGCTTTGATTGATTTCATTATTGTAAAAAACAAGCTATTTGATCGACTCAAAGGACAACTAAACCTCCGGCAAGAAAAAGTCTTAACACGACTGTTTAAAGAAGGTCCCGAGGGATTTAAAGGCGGCCTCAGTGCCGAGAATTACCTAAGCATTACAGGAACGACACGTGCTACAGCAACACGTGATTTACATGCGCTTGTTGAGAAAGGCGCACTCATTCGGCATGGCAATCTAAAGAAGACACGTTATTATCTTCAGTTAAAAATGCGCATTTCCACGCCATTAAATAATTGTTAACAAAACATATATATATTATGTTATATATAAAGGAAAATGAATATACCATGCTACCCGTCACTT